>JBHENE010000023.1:0-8422 GCA_046262215.1 Chthoniobacterales bacterium
GCGTCGAGACTTTTGACATTAAATGTCGCCGTCTGCTCCGGCGCTTTCAGGGCGGCATCGGGGCGCTGAAACTGCGTCCGATAGAAGTAGAAGCAGAGCGCGCTATGCAGCAGCAACGACACCAGCAGGCCAACAAGCAGCCAATTGCGCTGGCGACTACCGCCCCAGTCGACGTCAGTATCGAACACCGACGTCTGCACTCTTCTCTGCGCCATGGAGAACGAACCGGCACCGCCGCGGCGTTGTCAAACCTCGCGCTCTTCGTCATTCCGACCGAAGCGAAGCGCAGTGGAGGAACCCCGTGGCGTCAGGGCTGATGCCGCCGCGACAGGCATTCGCTAATTATGCGCAACCTTGACGCTACGGGGTCCCTCGACTGCGCTCGGGATGACGCCTCGTCCGCTCGATGTAAGCAGCGAAAGCGCGACGCATTTCTCCGGCAATGTCCGCTTCAGGTTTCACGAATTTCGGCACGAACCACGGGAACAGTCCGATGAGATCATGCGTCACGAGAATCTCGCCGTCACATCCGTCGCCCGAGCCAATCCCGATCGTCGGGATCTGCAACGCCGCGGTGACATTCCGCGCCGCTTCAGCCGCGACAATCTCAAGCACGACTCCGAACGCTCCCGCAGCCTCAACCGCGAGGCCGTCGCGCAGCAGGGATTCGGCTTCCGTCGGCGTGCGGCCTTTCACTTTGTAGCCGCCTTCTTCGCGGACGCTCTGCGGCAGCATCCCGATATGCGCCATCAACGGGATCCCGGCGTCGACGATCGCTTCGATCTGCGGCACGTGGCTCACGCCGCCCTCGAGCTTCACCGCGTGCGCACCCGCCGACATGAGCTGCCGCGCGGTGTTCAACGCACGGTCCGGCGCTTCGTAGGTGTGAATCGGGAGATCAGCGACGATGACGGCGCGCTTCACGCCGCGCGCGACGGCACGGGTGTGGTGCACCATGTCAGCGAGAGTTACTTCAGTCGTGTCCTCGAAACCAAGCACGACCATGCCCAACGAGTCGCCGACGAGAATGACGTCGATGCCGGATTCGTCGAGCAAACGCGCGGTCGGATAATCGTAAGCGGTGAGCGCAGTGATGCGTTCACCACGCTGCTTTTTGTCACGCAGGCTCTGCATCGAAGCGGAGGCTACCACTGCGTCGCGGCTCGCACCACTGGCGAGGTGTCGGCTACGGATGCGAGCAATTCAGCGACCGATCGCGTCTGCGTCGGCAGCACTAACTCTGCACGAATGTCGGCTAACGGCTGGAGAACAAATCGGCGGTCAGTCATTCGCGGATGCGGGACGCGTAGACTGCTCGTTGCAAGTATCACGTCGCCGAAATACAAGAGGTCGAGGTCAACGGTGCGGGGCGCATTGCGCGGATGATCCGGCGTGCGTCCGAGTGTCGCCTCAATTGTTCGCAGTTCACGATGCAGCGCCGCCGCATCGGCGTTGTATCCGATCTCGATCACGGCGTTTAGAAAATTTTCGGCGCCAGGTTCGCAGCCTACCGGCGCTGTCTCATAGATAGCCGACGCCAGAATCGATGGATGCATACCGGTTACTGCAGCAATCAGTGACCTTGCTGCGCGCAAGTGGCTCAGACGATCACCAACGTTCGAGCCAAGAGCGATGCCGGCTCTGGTCATCCGACGCTGTCGAGACCGAGCACGTGCTCCATCGAGTACAGACCGGGCGGTTGGCTCATGACCCAACGCGCAGCGCGTAATGCGCCAAGCGCAAACGTGTCGCGACTAGAGGCGCGATGCGTCAGCTCTACCCGTTCGCCAGCGCCCGCAAAGATGACCGTGTGTTCGCCGACGATGTCGCCCGCGCGGATCGCATGCATGCCGATTTGTTTGGTCGGCCGCTCGCCGACGATGCCTTCCCGGCCGTGCGCGACGTCACGGTCGCAATCGAGTTCGCGAACGGCGCAAAGTAACTCCGCGAGTCGTTTCGCGGTTCCGCTCGGTGCGTCTTTCTTTAGACGGTGATGAGCCTCAACAATCTCGATATCGAACCCGTCGTCGAGCAACTCCGCAGCTTTACGCGTGAGCCAGAAAAGAGCGTTCACTCCCACACTGAAATTCGGCGCGAGCACGACGGGGATCTTGGCGGCGGCGTTTTCGATCGCGAGCAGCTGCTCGGACGAATGCCCGGTCGCGCCGATCACCAAAGGCTTGCGATGTTCAACGCAGACGCCGCAAATCTCCTCCGCGGCACCAGCCGTGCTGACATCAATGACGACGTCGCATTCGCCGACGCATGTCGAGATTGGATCGGCGCGGCCACAGCGGCCGACTACGACGACACCGGCTGTTTCGGCTATGCGTGTGATCGCAATTCCAAGCCGCCCGGAGGCGCCAACCACAGAAACGCGGACATCCGCAGCCATCTAATTCCCGCTTTCGAACGCCTCGAGCGTGCTCCGCAACCGCGCCTGGTTTTCAGTGGTCATCTCACAGAGCGGCAGGCGAACTTCAGCGGTCATTTCACCGCGCCAGCTCAACGCGGTTTTCACCGGCACCGGATTCGGTTCGATGAATAGGTCCTTGAACAACGGCATCAGACGCCGGTTCAGCGCGCGCGCTTTGTTCAGATCACCATCGTCGACAGCGCGCACCAGCTCAGCGACTTCAGCCGGCAAGAGATTCGACGCGACACTGACGACGCCGACTGCGCCGACAGACATAAACGGCAGCGTTAGACCATCATCGCCGCTTAGAATCGTGAACGCTTCCGGCATTCGGCCGAACAACTCAGCGACTCGATCAACACTGCCGCTCGCTTCCTTGATCGAGACGATGTTCGCGCAAGCCGAGGCCAGCCGCTCGACTGTGCTCGCATTGAGGTCGACCCCGCAACGCCCCGGGATGTTGTAGAGCATGATTGGCAACTTGGTTGCGCGCGCGATCGCCTCGAAATGGCGGAACAAACCTTCCTGGCTCGGCTTGTTGTAGTACGGCGCGACGATCAGCGCGCCATCGACGCCCATCTTCTCGGCGGCTTTCGTCGCCGCGATCGCATCTTGAGTCGAATACGATCCGGTCCCGGCGAGCACCTGGCAGCGGCCTTTCGCCATTTCAACTGCGAGTCGGATCACCTGCTCCCGTTCGTCGTGCGACAGCGTCGGCGTTTCGCCAGTCGTGCCGATCGCAACGATGCCGGTAATGCCGCCGGCGATCTGGCGTTCGATCAATCGCTCGAACGCCGGCACGTAGATCGCGCCGTCGCGGAATGGCGTGACGAGAGCGGTGTAGCTGCCGCGGAACATTAAATTTGCACAGTGCCTTCGAACACGAAATCGGCCGGTCCGCTCAACGTCACTTTTGTGAAAACGTCGCCCCGGCGTTCGAATCCGACGCGGAGTTCATCGCCGCCGCGAACCAGCACACCGATCGGCCCTTCAACATTCTCGATCGCAGCGAAGATCAGAGCGCTCGCCACGACTCCTGTGCCGCAGGCGAGTGTTTCATCCTCGACGCCGCGCTCGTACGTGCGGATCGCGATTTGTCGATCCCCTCTCCGCTCGAGGAAATTCACGTTCGCACCGCGCGGAGGGAACTCGGGATGATGACGAACGGCAGAGCCAACTTCGCGCACGTTTACAACACCGACGGCGGCGACGGGAATAACAACATGCGGCACGCCGCTGTCGACGTAGTGACACTCGATCTCCTGCTCGGCTGCTGAAATGCGGACGTTAAGCCGCAGATCCTTCGGGTCACTCATTTCGAGCGTCACGATTTCCCCCTGCAGCGCTGCGGCAATTACCCCCGCCGGCGTCTCGAAGGAGACCTTCTCCCGTGCGCCAGCCACTCGGTCCGCGAAACGCGCAAAGCAACGCGCGCCATTCCCGCACATCTCCGCCTCGCCTCCGTCGGCGTTGTAGTAGCGCATCCGAAAGTCGGCGCCGTTCGTCGGCGGTTCGATTACTAGCACGCCATCCGCGCCGACACCGCGATGGCGGTCGCAAAGCCGCGCGATCTGACCGGCTTCGAGCTGCAACTCGCCGGCGCGGTTGTCGAGCATGACGAAATCATTGCCGGCGCCATTCATTTTCGTGAAGCGGAGCGTCGTCATGAGCGTGTTTACCATACGTGTCGCCCGCTGTCATTCCGACCGGAGCGCAGCGCAGTGGAGGAACCCCGTTGCGTTATCGTGCGTGATGCTACGGGGTCCCTCGGCTTCGCTCGGGATGACCGGGGGTCGTTACGCTCTCGGAGCTGTCGCGGCAGCGGCAATCGGGCGTACGAATGCCGCAATTTTTTGCGGTAACTCCGGGTCGCTGCCGTGTTTGGCGATTTGAGAAACGATGGCGCTGCCAACCACGACGGCGTCTCCGTGCTGCGCGACTTGCGCAGCCTGTTCGGCGTTCGACACCCCGAAACCAACCGCGATCGGCAAATCCGTGCAGGCACGGATCGCTCCGACTTTCTCGGGGAGAGAAACGGCGACGGTGGTTTGCGCGCCTGTAACACCTTCGCGGGAGACGTAGTAGATAAATCCAGCGCCGCGCGCGCAGATCGTCGCGAGACGTTTCGGTGGCGTCGTCGGGGCGACCAGGCGGATATGCGCGATGACGTCGGAATGCACTTCCACGTCTTCGTCCGGCGGCAGGTCGAGAATCAGCAGACCATCCACGCCAGCCGTTTCCGCTTCGCGGTAGAAGTCGGTGAGGGCGAACTGCACCATCGGGTTGAGATAGGTGTAGAGGACGATCGGCATTTCTGATTTGCGCCGAATCTCGCGGACGCAGTCGAGGACGCCGCGCACCGTCGCTCCAGCCTCCAGTGCACGTTGGGCGGCTAGTTGATTCACGATGCCGTCGGCCAATGGATCGGAGAATGGAACGCCGAGCTCGATCAGATCCGCGCCGACTCCTTCAAGCGCGAACGCGATCTCGACAGTCGCGGAGAGGCTCGGATCGCCCGCGCAAATATACGGGATGAACGCCGCGCGTTTTTGTTCGCGGCAGCGCTCGAAAAGACGTTCCATCCGATTCGACATGCGGAGGACATCTAGCGCAAAACCGGCGCAACAGAAACGATGACTCTGTCGACACTGCTAAATGGGTTCCTGCTCGGTTGGTCGTCGCGTGGCCACCGGGTCCAATCAACGCCGAGATGATTCGGCGTGCGCTACTTCCAAAACAGCGTGGCGGTGGCTTCGCAGCAGCATGGGCAATCGGACTTGGCGCATGCACGGGCGATTTTCTATGGGCCTTCGCAGTCTCCGTGGGCGCGGGAGCGTTTTTGAATTCAATCGGTATTCGCCGCGCACTGGCGGTCGTGAGCTTGTCGCTGCTGCTCTTCCTTGCGGTGACTTTCGCGCGCGGCGCGTGGCGGATTTATCAAACCCATCGCGCGAACGACCGACATCTACCGGAGCAATCAAAAGCGCGGAACGGCTACCTGTTAGGTTTCATCGTCGTATTGACGAGCCCATGGAATGTCGGTTTCTGGCTGGCCGTGATCGGCAGCCAGCCGAACCTCGCCCGTGACGTTCGGCAATCGCTCGCCATTGCCGCAGCCGTTGTCCTGGGGGCGTTGACGTGGGGCGCGGTGCTCTGCACGGCGGTGAAATTCGGCGCGAAGATTTTCTCGCGACCGAGCTGGCAAATCGCGACACAAGTGTTGACGTCGCTGGTGATGCTCTGGTTTGCGGTTCGGCTACTGTTGCACTTTCCATGAGGGCTCCGGCGCGGTAAGCCTTGCAAGCGCAACGCCTGTCGACTTCGAATCCCGCTAAGAAGATGATCTCCATTCGTTCTATCGCCGTGTGCCTCTGGGCGGCGCTCGCCACGACCGGGTTTTCGCAAACGCCGGAAGCAGCGGACCAAGCACCCGCGGCGACTCCGGCTTCGACGCCCCTCGCGCAAGGCATCGTCGTTCGCACGACAGAAAACGTCACGGGCGGCGGCTGGGTCTACCTGCTGAACCAGGCGCATGACGCGGGGATTAGCCGGATCGACCTGCTCGTGAAGCAGGACGAGGATAATTTCAAATCGCCGCGGACCGGCGCGATGTTGCAGTCAGGCGAATTGCTCATCGCGCTGCCGGGTGAAAAGACGGCCGCGGGTTGGGAAAATTCAGACTGGCTCCGCGACCTGCTGGCGCGCGCGAAGGAGCTGAACATCAAAGTCTTTGCGTGGTTCCCCTGCTTTCATGACGCGCAACTGGCCGCGGCATTTCCTGATGCCGCTTACCAAAGCGCGCGGAACGAGAAATTCGTCGAAGCGGGAAATCCGCTGGTGCAGAGGCGCATCGAAGAGCTGCTCACGAAACTGGTGGAGACCTATCCGTTCGACGGCGTCTCGCTCGACTGGGTGCGCTGGAATTCCTGGAACGATGGCGTCAGCGGGCCAATGGGCCACGACTTCATTCGCCGCTGGGATCGGGACCTGAAGCCGGAAGATCTGCAGAATGATTACACAAAAGCGCGCTGGTACGAGTTGCGCGCAAACACGCTCGCTGATTGGATTGGTCGCACGGTTTTCGCGCTTCGGAACCGTCACCCGAACGCGAAGTGGGGCGCGTTTCTGCTGCCACCGGAATTCACCGAAGCGTGCCAGAGCTATTCGCGGCTCGGGAAGAGCGGCCTCGATTATCTGCAGCCGATGGGTTACTGGCCGGACTGGAAAAAGACGCCCGAGTGGGTCGGCGACACCGAGATCGCGCCGCAACAACGCGGTCTCGCGCACGGCACAGCGTTCTGGCCGACAATCGGCATCGACAGCCCTCCAGCTGAACTCGAGCGCGCCGTCAAAAATCTGCCGTCCGACCCGCTCGCGGGGCTCTCGTGGTTCACTTACGGCACGTGGGAACAGAAGACGTTCGATAAGCTGCGACAGCTCCAGCAAACGACTGCAAACAGTCGCGCGATCGCCGGCGTTTCTGCATCGAACGCAATCGTCGCCACCACCACGCCCGCACCGAGTTCTTCACCTGCGCGCAAAAGCGTGGAGCCAAAAGCGTTTCCGGATGACGCGACAATGTGGAGCGTCGCATGTCTCGGGGAACTCTATCGGCGCAACGCGCTCGCTCCAAAAGGCGACGAGCCCGTGTGCCCAGTCCTCGCATTTCATGTCTTCGGCGAGAGCGCGGTTGGCGCCTCTGCATATCTCTACAAATGCAGCACCGCGTATCTGGATGCGCTCTTGAAGGCTATCGGGGACGCGGGGTTTACCGTCTGCCCGATCAGCCGACTGCAGAGTTATCTCATCACCGGCGACGCCGCGATGTTGCCGCCAAAACCGATTGTCATCACGACAGATGACGGCTCCGAGTCTGTCTACAAGCTTCTGCGCCCGCGCGCGGCGAAGGGTCACTTTCCATACACGACGGCGTTGATCACAAGCTGGCTGGCGGAGCCGGGTGAGCCTGCGCACACGACGCTGCAGCTCGGAACGCCCGATCCGACCATGAGCTGGGCGCAAGCGAAGGAGTTGCTCGACGATCGCAACGTCGATGTGGTCGCGCATTCAGACGGCTTGCATTACCAGGCGATTGAGGCGCCCGGGAGCGATGAAGGAGCACCAGCGGAAACGATTCGGCAGTTTCTGATGGAGCGCGGTCGGCTGGAAACAAATGCTGAATACGAACGCCGCATCCGAATCGACATGAACACGAACCGCAAGAAGCTGGTCGAACACGGTTTCCCGCCGCCGACGATCTTCTGCTGGCCATACGGCGAATGGAATCAGGCCGCGAAAGCAATCGCGCGGCAAGTTGGCTTCACGCACTTCCTCCTTTTCGATACGCCGGCGACGTTCGCGACGCATGAGAACACCCGCGAGGACGACATCCCGCGCGTGCCAGTAATGCGCGGTGACGAGAAGGTGCCGGTGACATTTCCAACCGACGGTGCTGAGCAACAGGCTTGGTGGCTCGCGTTTCTGAAGACCGGCCGCGTCTCGATGAGCAGGCCGATGCTGCTCGCTACGCTCGCGCAGCTCACGCCGGAAAATGCTGCGCGGCCTGAAGCGGAAATCGCGCGCGCTTCCGCGGAGTTCCTGCGCGGCGATGCTGCTGCCGGGAGTGCGCGGCTGCTGGAGTTACGCCGCACGCATCCACTCGATGGCGGGCTCCTCGGCGCGATCGATCAGACGCTCGCGCTCTTCGCGCCGCGGTACGGCCCAGGCGGGAAGTAGACGCATGATGCACCTGCTTTCGCTGATTGACTTCAACGACCTCGGCCATCGCTTCACGGAGCACTGGATCAGCGAGGCGCACGATCTCACCGAATGGCCGCACGGGACGTTCGTCTCGCTGGCAGAATACATCGATCTCTTCCCACTCGTCGTCTGTCTGCTCTGGTGCCTCTACGGTTTCGCGAGCCTAATACGATCGCTCTGCTTTCGTCCACCGCCGGATCCACGTTTGAGTTTCAGCGTGATCATTCCGTTTTACGCCGAGCCGGC
>JBHENE010000024.1:0-21313 GCA_046262215.1 Chthoniobacterales bacterium
ACCGCCTCACCCTTGAAGTCGGCGATGCCGAGCTCCTGAGCCCGTTGAACAATCTTAGGATTGATCGCGCCCGGTTGGCTAAGACCAGCGAGATCCCCTTTCACATCCGCCATGAAAACTGGGACCCCTCGCGCGCTGAAACCTTCCGCGAGAGTCTGCAGGGTCACCGTCTTTCCCGTCCCCGTCGCACCAGCGATCAGTCCGTGCCGGTTTGCGAGTTTCGGCAGCAAATAGAGAGGCTCATCGCCCTTCGCGATAAAGATTGGATCGTTCATGACGGAGCGATCTTCGATATCGCGGCGCACTTGTCCAGACGCGGGATGCCCGCGAAGTACCCGCGTTACGCGGTGACCGGCTGATCAGCCGCAGACTCGGCTGGAGCGACATCTAACGGCGCTGCGTCCAGTCCGGTAATCGTGAACTCGCCGATGCCCCGATCCACCGTGAGGCTGACCACGTCTCCGACCTTCCGTCCGAGCAACGCCTGACCGATCGCCGTCTGGTAAGAAAGAATGCCGCGATCGGGATCGCCGTCCCACGCGCCCAGGAGTGTGTAGACTTCTTCTTTCCCGCTCGCATTCTCGCGTAGCCGTACAACTGTGCCGATCGACACCTGAGTGAGGTCAGGGTTCTCGAAATTCGTACCGCGCGCGCGATGCAGCATCGCTTCGAGTTCCTGCTTCCGTCGCATCAATACAGCCTGCATCTCCTTTGCGGCCTTGAACTCAAAATTCTCGCGCAAGTCACCATACGACCGCGCGACGCCGATCTCTTTGCTGTTCTCCGGGATCTTCTTGTTCACGAGTTCCTCGAACTCCGCTTTGCGTTTGTCGAGGCTGCTCCAGGAAACCACGAGCGACTCGGTCTTCTCTTCCTTCTGTTCGCCTGTGATAACGCTCTCGAGCTCGGGATAAAGCTTGATGATGCGCGCGAGCAACGAGCGTTTCGTCAGCTCGTCGAACACTGGCGTTAACATGAGCCGCCGCATCCCGTCGCGTGCTACGCTTGGCTCTACGTCGGCGAACATATCAGGCAGCAGCTCGCGATCGTCGAGCAACAGATCGCGCAGTTTGTTGCCGCGGCTGTTTTCGTTGTGCTGATCGCGTTCGATCGCGGAAAGCACTGCACCGAGCAGTTCCGGGCGAATCAGATCGCGCCACTGACCGTCGCGTTCGCGACAGAGCCAGCCGAGTGTCTCGCTCGTCGCCGAATGTTCGCGAATCGCGCGCTGCAAGAATGTCCGCAGCTCAGCATCCTGTCCGGTCTCGGCGAAAATCTTCGGGATCTGCGACACCGCTCGTGCGTTGTTTGACTGCATCAACTGCAGCGCCCGCGTCGACCACTGCGGTCCGAGCGCCGTCGGCAAAACGTGCAGGACGCGACGTTCCTTTGCGGACGGAAGTTTCGGCAGGATGGTGGCGAGCCGCGCCTCATCGTCAGCGATGATGCGGTTGAGCGTGAGCTCGGGATTCGTGCTTGTGAGCTGCGGACAGCGTTCGAGCAAATCATCGCGCGCGATAAGTAGTTCCATTACCAGCGGTGGATTGAAACGCCGATTGCGTTCCGCCGCTTCTTCGATCGCCACGATCACCGGCTGCAGCTGCGTCGCTGGATCGGTAAATTCGTGGTGAAACTTGATGATCTGGTCCAGCGCCGCTGCTTGTTCCTTCGGCTGGCGCGCTTGATTGAAAAACGTCACGAGCTCGTCGGCGCGCGACACCTTCTCGGTGCGGAGCTGAATCGGCTCGGTCTTCTTCGTCGGGATATGGAAGAAGCCTTCCTTCTTTAACGTCTTCGTCGTCGACGTCCACCAGCGCTTCCACTCGGCTTCGTTGAACAGATCGCCGACCAGCATTTGGCTGATCTGTGTCGTAGTCGCGGCGCCGCCAAGGCTTTCCAGAATGTTTCGAACGACAGAAGCCGGCTCCTTCTTCAGGAGATCCTTGATACCACTAAGATCAGTGGCTTTCCGCGCGAGGAAATGCTCCGGCGCGATCACCGTCAGGTTGTCCGCAGCATACGTCAGCTGCATCGGATGACCCTTCTTGCCCTGAAAATCGATCACGATCTGGTTCAGCAACAGGTTCCACTCGGCCACCTTTCCGAAGCCCCAGCTTTTGTGCAGACAGAAAGTGCCGGGCTTTAATTTATCGAGCTGATCCGCCGCCTTCGCCGTCAGCTTTCCGGCCTCTACGAGTTTCTCTAGTTCTGCATCCATTTGAGGTTGAGCAAACTACGATGAACGTCGCGCTTGGCTAGGGCAAAACTCGGTTTGCTCGCCTGATTCGAGCGTGGAACGATACGCCGCGTGCCTGTCTGGTTTTGGATTGCCTTCCATCTCGGCGTGTTTCTGGTGCTGGCGATCGACCTCTTCGGGTTCAATCGTAAAGCGCACATCGTCACCATCCGTGAAGCAGCTATCTGGAGCCTCGTCTGGGTGCTGCTCTCGCTCAGTTTTAACCTGCTCGTCTGGCAACTAAAAGGCGCAGACGCAGCGCTCGATTTCTTCACCGGCTACGTCATCGAGTACTCGCTCAGCGTCGATAACATCTTCGTTTTTGTTCTCATCTTCACCTACTTCAAGGTGCGGCGGAAGCATCAGCACCGCGTCCTCGTCTGGGGAATCATCGGCGCGCTGCTAATGCGCGGCGTGATGATCTGGCTCGGGGTCGCGCTGGTTGATCGCTTCCACTGGATTCTCTATGTCTTCGGCGCGTTTCTCCTGATCACCGGCATCCGAATGCTGACGAGTCACGGCGAAGAGATCGACCTCGAGCACAACTTCGTGCTGCGCCTCTGCCGCCGCTGGATGCGCGTGACGCCGGATTACCACGAGGAGCGTTTCATCGTCCAGCACGACGGCCAGTGGATGCTAACGCCAATGATGCTCGTGTTGATCGTGATCGACATCATGGACCTCATCTTCGCGGTCGACTCAATTCCCGCTGTCTTCGCAATCACGCAGGATCAATTCATCATCTACACGTCGAACATCTGCGCGATCCTTGGTCTGCGCTCGCTCTACTTCGTGCTCGCGCATGTGATTGATCGGTTCATTTATCTCAAGACCGGGCTCGCCATCGTGCTCGGATTCGTCGGCGGGAAAATGATGCTAGCGAAGTTCGTGCACATTCCGAACTGGGCCTCTCTCGCCGTGATCGTAACCGTGCTCGGCGTTACGATTTTCGTTTCGATGCATGCGACTCGCGGGCGGTCGAAGAAAACAGAAGCCTTGCCTGCTGAGGAGGAAGTTGATTAGCTCGCGATCATGAAACGTTTCGCCGTCGTAGCGTTGCTGATCGGTATCGCTGCAACCTGTCGCGCGGACATTCATGATCCGCCTTCAAATGATTACGGTCCCACGCGCAAGCTTGGGCGCGGTATCTCGAACCTCGTGTTTGGAATTAGCGAACTCCCAACCACGATCGCGAAAGTGAACGAGCAGGAAGGCAACTCAGCGGCCGCCGGTTACGGAGTTGTGCGAGGAGTTGGCCGGAGCGTGATGCGCATGCAGGCTGGCATCTTCGAAATACTCACCTGGCCGATTCCAGCAGTGCGCGGCACTTACTTCCCGGTTCTGGAGAGCGACGTGCATTGGATTCATGCCGGCTACAAAGAGTTCCCGCCGGAGCTCGGCAACGAGTCGAAGTACCCTTACACGCGCCACTATTAGTGCACGGCATCAGGCCGATGCGAACCGCGCGATCGAGCTAGAGATCGACGACATCGCATTCGGCGGCAAAGGCGTCGGCCGCAGCGACGGCAAGGCTGTTTTCGTTCCGTACACGATCGATGGCGAACGCGTCGCTGCCGAGATCGCCCGCCAGAAAAAGCAGCTCGCCGAAGCAGATCTCCGCGAAGTTCTTCGGCCGTCGGAGCATCGCGCCGAACCCGAGTGTCCCTACTTCGGACGCTGCGGCGGCTGCGCTTATCAACACATCAGCTACGAGCATCAGCTCGCGACGAAAGCGAAGCAGGTCGAGCAGACGTTACGCCGGATCGCGCGTCTCGAGCATGTCTCGATGCTGCCGATCGTCCCCTCGCCTGCTCCGTATGGTTATCGCAACCGCGTCACCGTTCACGTTGAACAAGGCGTAGTCGGCTACTATCGCCGCGACTCGCATCGGCTCATCGACGTCGAGTTATGTCCTATCGCAGCGCCGCGCGTAAACGTTGCTCTCGCCGAACTCCGTGCGCGGCGGCCGGGCCAAGGCCATTACACGCTGCGGGCTAATTCGGGTCGCCGAGTTTTCGAGCAAACAAATGACGGTGTTGCGGCTGCGCTCGCCGAGCACGTCAGCGGCCTTTTCGGCGCTGGCGGCAAGCTCCTCGTCGACGCGTATTGCGGGGCGGGATTTTTCGCAAAACGCCTGGCCGACAAATTCGAACGCGTCCTCGGCATCGAGTGGGACCGCTACGCAATCGCAGCTGCCCAGGAGACCGCCGCGCCGCATGAGCGCTATATCTCCGGCGATGTGGAGGCTGAGTTAGCGCGCGTTCTCGAGGCATCCGATGTCGCGAACACCGCAATCATTGTCGATCCGCCGGCGACCGGCCTCACGACTGCAACACGCGAAATACTCATCACCTTTGCCGCGGAAAGGCTCGCGTATGTCTCGTGCAACCCGGCGACCCTCGCCCGCGATTTGCGCGAATTAGCCGCGCGCTATGCGATCGTCTCGGTTACACCGTTCGACATGTTTCCGCAGACGGCGGAGATCGAATGTGCGGTCTACCTCACGCGCATCCGAGAGGCGCAGCAGGTATCGTAAAGCTCAAGGTCGCACCCATACCGTGAGTGCTTTCGGCGCTCACCGTTCCGCGATGCGCTTCGACGATCTGTTTCACGATCGCGAGGCCCAACCCGGTGCCTTCCTTCTCCGGGTCCGTCGCCGACTTATCAAAAACCCGCGCAAGCATCTCAAGCGGGATGCCAGCGCCGTTGTCGTGCACCACGCAGCTCACGCTGTCGCCGTTATCGCGCGCACTCACCGTGACCTGCCCCCGCGCTGCGTACTTAAACGCGTTTCCGAGAAGGTTTTGGAAGACCTGCGAGAGCAGTCCCGCGTCCGCCCAAACCGTTAGCAGCGGCGGAATTTCATTTACCACCTCAACGTCATGCTTCGACGAGACGGCGCGCAGATCAATGATGAGCCGTTCAACTAACGGCCACAGCTCAAAAATGCGGTGTTCCGGCGAGAACGAAGTCCCCATCGCAGTCGGGTTCACGTTTGCGTCCATGACTTGTTGCACCAGATCACCGACCCGTTGCAAGTTGCGCCGCAGGAGCGGGAATAAGTCGCCCGTTCCAGCGATCGCGCTTTCGTCCAGCGTATCATGCAACGCCTCCGTTAGCAGCGAGACAGCGTTCAGCGGCGTGCGCAGATCGTGCGCGATGAAGGCCAGATGTTCGTCCTCCTGCTCCTTGCGAATAAGCGCCTGTTGCGCGGCGAAAGACATCACTGCCAGCCGCACCGCTTCATCGATTCTTCGGTTAATGAGACGGGCGGCCTCGCCCACGATGTAGAGATCGTGCCGTTCAGCGACCGTGATAAACGCCGTCCGAAGGAGGTTGTATTCCGCGACCACCTCACCCGCGTCGAGCCCATCGTGAAAACGTTGCACGCCGTGCGCCGGCGGACTTCCGCGCGTGTGCTCAGCGGATAACACGCCTTCTCGTCCCAGCGCCAAATCGCGCGTGATCTCCGCGATGACGTCGGGCAAATGATCGGTGATCGTTAGCTTGTCCAAGTTTAAGGCGATTAGCAGCTCCCCGGCCTGCAGCCGCCATTCGCTGATGATCTCCTCCTGGCAGCTGCCGAAGACCTGCGCGATGTGCTCGGGAGTGCAGAGTTCCGGCGCGCGCATCCGGCACGCTCGCACATGCGGTCGGTCGGAGAAAGTGCTTGCCCGCGGAGCGCCGTCGTCCGACTAGACGATTCCACCTTTCATGGCTGACATCATAGACACGACAGGCGGCCATCGACCGCGCAACGTCGATTGGAAGCGCGCCGCCGCTCTGCTCTACGGGGATTGGGGCACGAGCAAAGCCTATGTCATCGGCCTCGCTTTCGGCGTCGCCGCCTTTTCGTCTTTCCCGATCATCCTCGCGGTCTGCGCGCTGACTGGTCTGGTCGGAATCAACTACCTCGTCATTTGCCGGCATTTCCCTGATGGCGGCGGCGTCTACTCCGCAGCGCGCGCCCAGGGTCGTCTCCTTGCGGTGGTGGGCGCGCTCTTACTCGTCGCTGATCTCACCGTCACCGCGGCACTGAGCGGGTGGTCGGGCTTGGATTACTTCAGCATCCCGATTCTTAAGGAACATATTATCATTTCGACCGCCGCCGCGCTCCTCGGGATGGGCGCACTCAACTTCTTCGGCCCGAAACACAGCGGCACGCTCGCGCTTTTCCTCAGTGTTCCAGTGGTCCTCGTCGTTCTGATTTTGATCATCGTGGCCGCTCCGCACCTCACCACCACGCACATGGCGCCGTCGCACCAGAGCCCGTGGGTGCTTTGGAAACAGTTTACTGGCGCGATTCTGGCGCTCAGCGGTGTTGAGGCGATCGCCAACATGACCGGCGTCCTCAAACTTGATCCGGGTTCGACTGTCGAGGCGCCGAAGGTTGGCCGCGAATCCTCGAAAGCAATCTACGTCGTCGCAATCGAAGTTGTTTTCGGCACCGCGCTCCTGGGCTGGGCAATGCTCTCGATCCCGCAGTCAATGGAGGGACTGATCGTCGAACACAAAGCCGATGTGCTAACGCTCGTGGGCCAGTATTTCGGCACGCTTTCCGGCACGCAATGGCTCGGGCCATCCGCTGGCGTTTGGTTCGGTCACGCCCTCTCGTGGATCGTGGGGATCGTCTTTTTTGCGCTGCTCCTCAGCGCCGCGAACACCGCCATGATCGCGATGATCGGTGTGTTCTACATGATGGCGCGCGACGGCGAGATGCCGTCGAAGTTCACCAAGCTCAACAGCCACGGCGTCCCCGTCATCCCGCTCTGCCTCGCAGTCGGTTTGCCGATTCTCGTCCTCTGCATCGCTGCGGATTTCGAGGTCCTAGCTGGTCTGTATGCGATCGGCGTGGTCGGCGCGATCGCGGTGAATCTAGGCTCCTGCACCTTCAACAAGAGGCTTCCGCTCGCTCTCTGGGAGCGACTGCTCTTCGGCACGACGTTCGCCATTCTCGTCGCCGTCGAACTCACCCTCGCGCACGAAAAACATGACGCGCTTTTCTTCGTCATGATCGTGCTGATCCTGGGTCTCGGACTCCGCGCTTATTCGCAAAAACGCGCCGGGTTCGAATCCGTCACGATGACGCGGGAAATCGCCCGCATCGTCAGTTCAGAAGCGATTGCTTCCCTCCGTCAGCAACCGCTCACAGAAGGTCAAAAAATCATGGTTGCCGCGCGTGGCATCACGCCCGTCCTAAGCTTTGCACTCGATGAAGCCGAGCTGCGCAAAGCGACACTCTGTGTGCTGTTCGTGAAGGAAATCACCGTTTACTACACCGGCGGTGGCGCGCTCACGCGGACCCGCTGGCAGGATGATCCGGACGCGCACGCGATCATGTCACTCATGATGAAGCTCGGCGAAGAACGTGGCATCCCCGTCCTGCCGGTTTACGCTGTCAGCCAGGATACCGCGGCGACAATCCTCGACCTTACCGCGACCCTCGGAGTCGATTACCTTTTCATTGGCGCCTCCCAACGAACCGCCCTCGCGCATCTGCTGCGCGGGAGCGTCGTCACGAACGTGGCCGCGCAATTGCCTGAAGATATTCGCCTCGTGATTTTCGGCTGATGGCGACCACGCCGCCGCTGCGGATCCTGGTTGCTGATCCCATCTCCCCCCGCGGAATCGAAGAGCTGCAGCGCGACGGCCGGCTCGAAGTGGTGGCGCGCACGCCCGCGTCGGAAGCGGAGCTCGTCGGCATGATCGGGGACTTCGCTGGCCTCGTAGTGCGCAGCGAAACCAAGGTGACTGCAGCCGTTCTGGAAGCCGGCGCCAAGCTCCGCGTCGTCGGACGCGCCGGCGTTGGGGTCGACAACGTCGACGTCGATGCGGCCACGCGACGGGGCGTGATCGTGATGAACGCCCCGGGCGGCAACACGGTCTCCACCGCGGAGCATGCCTTCTCGTTGCTGCTCTGCGCCGCGCGCAAAATTCCACAGGCTGACGCAATGGTCCGCAGCGGCAAATGGAGCCGCAAAGAATTTCAAGGCGTCGAGCTGCATAACAAGACGCTCGGGATCATCGGCATGGGCCGGATCGGGAGCGAGTTAAGCCGGCGTGCGATCGCCTTCGGCATGCGTGTGCTGGCCTTCGATCCTTATCTCTCCGCGACCCGCGCTCGCGCGCTCCAGGTGGAGTTAGTGGACGAACTTTCTGATCTGCTCGCGCGCGCCGACTTCATCACGCTCCACACGCCTCTTACGCCGGAGACACATCATCTCATCAACGGGCCGCGCATTGCGCAGATGAAACGCGGCGCGCGCATCGTCAACTGCGCACGTGGCGGGTTGATCGACGAGGGGGCGCTTGCTGATGCGCTCCGTAGCGGCGCGATCGCCGCAGCGGCTCTCGACGTATTTGAAACCGAGCCGCTCCCGGCCGATTCGCCGTTGCGCGATCTGCCCAATCTGGTGCTCACGCCGCATCTCGGCGCCTCCACGGCGGAAGCGCAGGAAAGCGTCGGGATTGAGATCGCGCACTCGATTCGCGCGGCGCTTCTCGACGGCACAATCCGCAACGCCGTGAACATGCCGAACCTCGACGCGAAGACTCTCGCGGTGATCGGACCGCATCTCCGTTTTGGCGAAAAGCTCGGGCGGTTCCTCTCACAACTCGCGCCGCGTCGGGCTGATTCGTTGAACATCAACTACAGCGGCAAAGTGAACGAAGTCGACACGACGGCGATCACGCGCTCGATCTTGAAAGGGTTCCTCCAAAGCGCCGGCGGCACCGACATCAACGACGTCAATGCACTCGCGTTCGCCGAAAGCCTCGGTCTGCGCATCACCGAGACCCGACTGAGCGCAGTCGGCGACTACACCGATTCGCTCGAACTTTCCGTTAATGGCGAAGGCACCAGCATCTCTGTCGCCGGAGCGTTTTTCGGTGCGACACCGCGCATCGTCAGCATCAACAGCCGACCAGTCGAAGCTCGTCCGCACGGCGTCATCCTGGTCCTCGAAAACACCGATCGTCCTGGCATTGTTGGACGCATCGGCAGCTTGCTGGGCGAGCACGGCGTGAATATCGCCACAATGTCGCTGAGCCGGAACGAAGCTGGCGGCACGGCGTTAACTGTGCTCAACCTCGACACCGCACCGGATGCGCAATTGCTGGCTGCAATCAACGCGAGCGAAGACATCCGCTCCGCGCAGGTAATCACGCTTTAACATTTCAACCAGCCCGCATCACAAACCGCGGCGATTAAGCCTCGACACTCGCAAACCGCAAAACCAACATCGCAAATATGTCAGCACTTCTGTGGACCATCATCATCGGCGGAGTCATCGGAATCGTAGCGAAGCTGCTCACGCCTGGACGTGATCCGGGTGGATGCATCATCACGATCCTGCTCGGTATCGCCGGATCATTCCTCGCCGGTTTCCTCGGCCGGACAATGGGCTGGTACCAAGAAGGGCAGCCTGCCGGATTCATCTTCTCGGTGGTGGGCGCGATCATCCTGCTGCTCATCTACCGGATGATTTTCGGCCGGCGCGCTTGACGCTGCCCGGCAACTTAGCTTGCTTCGCTGAGCTGGTGTCTCGGCGATAGACACGCTTGCTTTCAGCACGCGGCGGTGCGCTGTTCGCGCGGTGAAGCATCCGTCTCGACTCGCGATCCTGCTAGCGTTCGCCGGAGTCTACGTCATTTGGGGTTCGACCTACCTGGCGATTCTATTCGCGATAGGGTCGATCCCGCCGCTCGTCATGGCGGGTGCGCGATTTCTCACCGCCGGCGTCATCCTCTATGCGATCGCGCGCATTGGAGGCGCAGTGCGTTCGTCGCTCCTTCAGTGGCGAACAGCCGCCATTGTCGGCGCCTGCTTACTGCTTGGTGGCAACGGTGGCGTCACACTCGCGGAACAATACGTGCCATCCGGCGTCGCCGCACTGCTCGTCGCGACGGTGCCGCTCTACATCGCATTGCTGAGTTGGCTCTTCGGAATGGCCGAACGTCCGACCGCGCTAGCTGCGCTGGGGCTGGCGGGAGGTTTCGTCGGCGTCGGGGTGCTGGTAGGGCCCGCCCTGCATTTATCGGGAGAGAACGAATCTCCACACGCAGGGCTCGGGATGATGATTCTGCTCTTCTCGTCGCTGATTTGGTCAGCCGGCTCGCTCTATTCGAGAAAGGCTAAAAACGCCGAATCCCCATTCCTCGCCGCCGGCCAGCAGATGCTTTGCGGCGGCGCGCTCATGTTCGCAATCGGCGTCCTGCGCGGCGAACTGAGCCACTTCGACGCCTCGCAGATCACACCCCTCTCGCTAGGCGCGTTCGTCTATCTTGTGCTGATCGGCGGCATCGGCGGTTACGCCTCTTACGCGTTCCTCCTGCGCTACTGCGACCCGTCGAAAGTCGCGACGTATGCGTATGTGAATCCGGTCGTCGCGGTGTTGCTCGGCGCCGCGTTCGCTGGCGAGAAACTCACCGGGCGGACAATGCTGGCGGCCGCATTGATCATCGGCTCGGTCGGGGTGGTGATCAGTGCGGGTCAACGCAAGGCACCTGCCGTGCCGCTCGCGGTGCCCGATTGAACGGGACCTATTCCGCTTCTCCCCCGCTCGGTCGCCAGGCGTGCTCGCGCCAAAACTCGACGACCGCCCCTGGACTGCCGCGGAAGATGTTTCGCTCCGCGTTGCGCACGTTTGCAGCATTCTTCGGGTACGAAGCACGCGGTAAGTCGCAGACGCCGTCGCCGGTGTATTGCCAAAGGGTCCATTGATTCCAGGGCGCGACGTCGTTCGGCTCGTAGTGATAATTCGCCACCCAAAGCCAGCAACGGGTCAGAATGGACTTGTTCGCCGCACTGACTGCCGGGCTGTTCAGCACCTGCCGGATGCGATATTCGCCCGAGTAAATGCCAGGATACTTTCCCGTCCGTTGCCGAATCCGTTCGGCGAACGCGACCGCCTGTTCCGGACGCATCGTGCCGCCGCCGTAATGTCCGTTTTTTTCGAAGTCGAGAACCAGCAACACCTCGTTAGGCCGGCCGCCTGGAACCGCCGTCCGCGACGAGGCGGAAACCGTGCTGAGTAGAAAATCGGCCTGGCGGACAGGATCGCTGGCATCCGCAAAATGATAAGCGCCCCACAGCAATCCGGCTTGCGTCGCCGCCACTTGCCGCGCGACATATTTATCGTCGCGGACGGCGCGCGGGAACGTTGCTTCGTGGATGATGCCGACGATGCCTTCACGCTGCATCTGCGCGAAATCAGGCTGTATCAGGTCGTAATGCGAAAGGTTCACGACACTGTTACTCGCGAGAGCACAGGCTTGCAGCGTCTGCCAAAGAACCGCGATGCAACAAAGCGTTCGTTTCATCTCGCCGGACGATAGCTGCACGTCGCGACGTGCCAACTCAAACGCAGCTACGAAAGATACTGATCAAGCGCCACGGCGATGCGGCTCAAACCTTCGCGCAGTTCCGCGGCATCGCCGCCGATCCCGATGCGGAAATGTTGTGGCATCTCGAAAAACCTTCCTGGCACGACAGAAGTTTCGAAACGTGCACGCAGCAGCGCGGAGAATCCTTCCGCGTCGCCGTGTGGCAGCTGTGGAAAGACAACTGTGCCCGCGGGCGGACGGACGCAGGCGAGGTCCGCGCGCGAGTCGAGGAACTCGTCGAGCATCGGCCGATTCGTCGCGAGGATCTCTTTGGCACGGGCGCGGAACAGCTCGATCTCGTTGAACGCCACGACCGAAAGTTGCTCGGCCGGATGCGCAGCATTCGCCCCGAAAAGATCGTTCAGCCGCCACATGCGATGCGCAAGTTTCGGCGCCGCCAGGATCCATCCGCAGCGCAGCCCGCTAAGACCGTAACCTTTCGTTAGGCTGCTCGTCACGACGAACGGATTGTCGGACTCGCCAGCCAGCTGCTGCCCGATCGCGAAGCTCGCCGACGGCGGCCCGTCGAACAACATCTCAAGGTAAACTTCGTCCACTAACACCCGCACTCCGCGTTCGACCGCAAGCTCGCCGACTTGTCGCAACGTTTGAGCATTGAGCAACGCGCCGCTTGGATTGTGCATGTTCGTCAGCACGACGAGTCTCGTGTCCGCAGTCATCGCGTCGGCAAGTTCCGCGACGTCGACACCGAAACCGTTCTCGAATGGCCGTTCGAGGCGCTTCACACGTGCACCGAGATAACTTGCGACCTCGAGTAACAACCCATACGCCGGTTGCTCAATCAGGACTTCGTCACCCGGCTGGAGCAGAGCCGCCATCGCAAGATGATTGGCCATCGACGTCCCCGCCGCAGCGACGACGCATTCAACCGGCGCGCCGGCATGCTGGGCGAGCCGCTGCTGCAGTGGCTGGAACCCATAGCCACCCGGCGAGTTGATCGCGAGCGCTTCAGCAACGCGCGGGAACTCCGGCGTCTGAACGTTCATGATTCCGCTCGTCGCAAGGTTGAACTGAGCGGCCGATTGGAGTTTTGCCCACTCCATGTAGGTGGAGCTGACTTTGCGAGATTCGTTCTGCATCACGTGTTGTCGCGCCGAGCTTTCGCGCGCCAGAGCCAATAAGCCGGCAGACCGGCGAGCGCGATGCCGAAGCCGATCAGCGAGCGTTTTGCGTCGTGCGCGAAGGTGCTCACCACGACCAACCATTCCGCGGCGATGAACAGCAGCGTGGTCCACGGATGTCCCGGAACGCTGAACGCAACCGCAGTATCACCGGCTGCGTGGGCGCGCGAACGCATCACAAACAAGCAGATCGCAGTCAGGCCGAAGAACAACGAATCCATCGCGACGACGTAGTTCACGACTTGGGCATACGTGCCGGTAAGTGCAATCACGACGGCCCAGATACCTTGCAGCGCGATCGCGACGATCGGCACGTGTGTCGCCGGGTGCACCCACGCGACACTTCGGAAAAAGACCCGGTCCTCCGCCATCGCGAAGTAAACGCGCGGCGCCGTTAGCATCGATTGAGCGAGAAACCCGAACGCCGAGAACGCGATGCCTGCGGCGATAAACTGCGCGCCCCGCGGCCCGAGAAACGCGCCCATCACTGATGACGCTGGTGTGCTCGTCGCAGCCAAACCGGCAGGCCCGAGCGCGCGCACGTAAGCGAAATTCACCGACGTGTAGACGGCGATTACGCCCAGCACACCGAAGATCAATCCCCGCGGCAATGTCCTCTCCGGATCGCGAACTTCACCACCAAGAAAGCTCGACGTTTGCCAGCCGCCGTAAGCGAAAAGCACCGGCGTCATCGCCGCGCCGAATGCGAGGAGGAGACTCAACGACGCTGGTCGATCGAGCACAGGCTGCCAGGCGATTTGCGACGGTCCGCCAAAGAACAGGCTGCACAACACCAGTACGCCGATCGCGGCGACTGCGGTCAGCGTCATCGCCGATTGGACGCGGCTTCCCGCGCGGACTCCGAGGCAGTTCACCGCCGTCAGAAGAAGCAACGCAGCAGCGGCGATGAGGCCATCGTTAATCGGCCAATGCGTCAGCTCGATGAAGTAACGCGCGAACGTCACCGCGACCGCTGCCATTCCGCCAGTCTGAATCACGAGCAGCAGCACCCAGCCATACATGAAAGCGATGCCGGGATGGAGCGCGTCACGCAGGTATGCATACTGCCCTCCAACAACCGGCAAACGCGCGGCGAGCTCCGCGTAGATGAACCCTCCAACGAGCGCGATCAATCCACCCGCGATCCACGCTGCAAGGATTAGCGACGACGTCTGCACGCGTTGCGCGACCAGATACGGGTTCATGAAAATCCCGGCGCCGACGATGCCGCCCATCACTGCCATGACGGTGCCGAAAAGCCCGAGCTGACGCGCGAGTCGTGGCTGCTGGATTGAATCGCCGCGCATCATCCTTCAGTCCGCGCCTACAGGAGAGCGCTGCCGAAATCATCCGCCCGGCGTTCGGTCACACGCCGCAGCAATTCGGGACCCGTCATCCGTGAAGCGGCTTCATGCGGGCAGGAGGCGACGCACTGCGGCTTCGGCGATGAGCGATCGCCATCGGCGTCGCAAAGGTCGCACGTCGCTGCTTTCAGCTGCGCCACGCGAGTTGTCTTGCCGACGTGCAGATGATCCGGCGCCTCGATGCGACGACGCTCGTTAGGCACCATGAAGATGTTGCCGTAAGGGCAATTCGACGCGCACAAGCCACAGCCGATGCAGTGGTCCTCGATCACGATCTGCAGATGTTTGCCGCGATGAATCGAGTCAACCGGGCATCCCGACATGCAATGCGGGTCGGTGCATGATCGGCAGGAAGTCGCGACGAGATAATCGCCAAATCGGCGCCCGTCGCGCAGCAAACGCGTGATCGGGAGGCCATGCGATTCATCGCCGTGCTCGCGGATGCAGCTTTTCGTGCATTCGTCGCAGCGCGTGCAGAGATCCATGTCGAGCACCAGGATGCTTTGGCCTTCGTAGAGGCCCTGATCGACGTACTCGGTTACGAGCGGATTGATCGTGGTGTTGCTCCGGAGCGAGCCGAGCGATTGCTCGACGAGTCGACGCCGAAGCGCGGGGAATTGCCGCACCATCTCGAGAAAATCCTCGCGCCCGAGACGCGCAAGTTCGAGGTAATTCAACGCCGAGCAGGTGGCGGTTCGCATTCCAGTCGGAATCGCGGCGGTAAGATGATCGCCGGCGTTCTCAAGCGCGGCCCGCAGTGC
The DNA here is from genome assembly GCA_046262215.1 of Chthoniobacterales bacterium. Lineage (GTDB taxonomy): Bacteria > Verrucomicrobiota > Verrucomicrobiia > Chthoniobacterales > UBA10450 > JACCTI01. Next base: position 14,888 of record JBHENE010000024.1, read on the forward strand.
GCCGTCGACTTGATCGACAGTGCGCGTCGAGTCCTGCGACGACAGCGCGAGCAAACCGATTTCGCCGAAGATCGCACCTGGCCCACGCGTCAGCACACGCACTTCGTTGTTGTAGCGATGAACGCCGACACGCACGTGGCCGAGGCGCACGAGATACAGATCGTTCGCCGGCTCGCCTTGCCGGAACAGCACTTGCCCCGGACTCACACGGACGAATGAGAGCCGCGCGCGCAGATAGTCGACGATCTGTTTGTATTGGTCCTGCGCGAAGCCTTTGAACAGCTCCGAACCCTGCAGGACGAGATCGAGTGATCGATCGCGATAGGCGGAGTCGAATTTTTTCCGGCGGCTCGGCAACCGCATCAAGCGGTCGAGAACATTGCGCCGCACCTCCCAGATTTCGGCGTCTTCGAGCACCGTCACATCCGCCGTGCGAGGCGAGCCACTCAAGCACGCCATCTCACCAGCGATGACGTCGGCGGGCGTGAGCTGCGCACGAAACACCGACGTCTTTCCCCAACCAAACATGCCCGATGACTGCACACCAGTGAGCGGCACTACCACTTCGAGCCTGCCTGATTTGATGATGAACGCGGTGTTTCCCGGCTCGCCTTTCCGGCAAACGATCTGGCCGCGACGTAGTTGGCGTCGCACGACGAGACCTTGTTGCCAAAGCAGGAACTTCGGCGGCACGCCGGCGAACACCGGATCGCGCAACAACTCCGCGGCCGAGATCGTTTCCGCGCGGCCGTCACGCCGGCGCGGCTGCACCTTCGCGACCGGTTTGAACGTGATCGCGCTGGTCGGGCACGACACCATGCATTCGCCGCACTGCACGCAGGTCGATTCGCCCATCGGCTCGTTGAGATCAAACCCGATCCCGGCGGTGTTCCCCTTCCCTGTTCGGCCGATGACGTGATTCTCCATCACATCGTCGCACGCGCGCACGCACCGATCGCAAAGGACGCAGGCGCTGTGATCGACCGTGAAAGTCGGTGATGAAGTGTCCAGCGGTCGGCGGCCCGCACGCGGCGGCGGTTCCGGTGGCGGCTTTGAAAGAACATCGAGCCGGAAACGTGAAGCGCTCGCGCCACAACGCTCCGCCACCTGGCCCAGTTCATTGAAAGGCGCGAGTTCGCGCGCGATTTCAGCTTGCGGCGCCGGTTTCAAATGATCGGCGGCGAGCAACTCGGTCACCACTTTCACTGATTGCCGCACGCGCTCGCCGTCCGGACCGGCGTCGTTCATCGTGAAAACTTCCATCCCGCTTTTCACCGGGTGCTGACATGCGGGTAAGAGCTTCCGTTCGGCCGCGCGCTTCCCGCGTTTCTGCCCGTAAATTTGGACGACGCACAACCGGCAGACCGCCACCGGCTTCATGTGTGGCAAGTGGCAGAGCGTCGGGATCGGGATCTTCGCTTCGTCGCCCGCTTCCTTCACGTAGAGCTTCGCGGCCGCGTCGTAGATCGTGGTATAACGCGGCGTCGTCCGGCCGTTCATGTCCTGGAGGACATTGCCATTCGCGTCCTTCAACGGCTCGGCCAGCGGCACGGTCACTTCCTGCCCATCGATCTGCAGCGTGACAGTCTTTTCGTAGTCGGCTTGCGTCGGCGCATCGAGGCGCACGAGCTGTCCGTTGACGTCGCGGCTGAACAATCCTTCGTCATCGTCACGGACAAAGAGCCCTTCCGGTCGTTCTTGGATTACCGCCATCGCTTGCTCCCGTTCGTCACAATCGCTGGGGTCGCGGAAAGATGTTTCTCAACGTCCGCGCCGAAGTAGTTAATCGCGGTTCGCAGCGGCACCGGCACAGAGCGCCCAAGCCCGCAGATCGACGCCATCTCGATCGCTTTGCCGAGCTCGGCAATCATCGGCACCAGCTCGTTCTTCCAACGCTCAGGCGAGATCTGCCCCTCGATGAGGTTCGCGCCTAACGAAACCATTTTCTGCGCGCCCAGCCGACAAGGCACGCATTTACCGCACGATTCATTGCGGTAGAACTCCATCGAATTCAGAGCCTGTTCGGCCATGTCACGTTCTTCCGCATAAACAACAACACCCGCGCCGAGCGCCTGAGTCGGACTCAACGCGCGAAACAAATTCAGCTCGAGCTCGAGGTCGAGAATATCGATTTCAGCGGCGTTCGGGTCGATGCTGCGGCGCGCGGCGAGAGCTTGCCACGCTTTGTTGTTCACGTGGTCGCGCGGCAGCCCCGCTCCCGCAGTTAATTTAGCCGGCAAGAATCCGCCTGACGGTCCCGACGGAGCGAAGCCTTTCAGCGCGCGATCGCCTGCGATGCCCTGACAGTATTGCTCGCCGTGGAGCAGCTCGCGCAACGTCATTCCCATCGGCACTTCGTAAACACCGGGGCGTTTCACATCGCCGGACACGGAGAAGAGGCGCCGCCCTTTCCAGCCGTTTACGCCAAGCGTCGCATAAGCAGCGCCCCCATTCAGCGCGATGTAAGGCACCCACGCGAACGTCTCGACGTTGCTGACGAGCGTGGGCAAATCTTCGAGGCCGTTGGTCTCGAGCTTCGGCGGCATGTTCCGCGGTTCACCGCGACGATCTGACATCGCTTCGATGAGGGCACTTTGTTCGCCGCAGATGTAGCCGCCGGGGCTGACGTAAACGGATACAGGGAACGGCCTGCCGAGCAGCGATGGGGTCCTGCCGCAAAACCCCAGCTGCTCGGCACGCGCGATCTCGGCGCGGCATGCCTCGATTTGTTCGGGATATTCGTGCCGGATGAAAATGAATCCTTCAGTCGCTTCAGTCAGCAAGCCAGCGAGGATCACGCCTTCGACAATGAGATGCGGCGTGCGGAGAAGCAGCTCACGATCCTTGAATGTCCCTGGCTCACTTTCATCGCCATTCACCACGATGAAGGCGCGCGTGTCGTCCTGGTGGTGAAAGGCCGTGCGCACCGCATCGCGCACATCTTTCCACTTCTGCGCGGCGGGAATCCCAGCACCGCCCATGCCGCGTAGATCCGCCGCTTTCAACTCGTTTAGCAGAAGCTCGGACCAACCGGCGAGTTCAGGACCTTTCGCCCAATCGTCCTCGGTATTCCATGAACGGACGGCTAACGCCACATCCGGCGCCATGGTGCTTTCGAGCTTCGTCTCGATCGCGCCGCGCCCGAACTGCGCCAGCTTATCCTGCGTCCAGCCGAACTTTTCCCTCAGCGTTTTGGAAGCACGGTCCAGGGCCTCGTTTCGAATCGCGAGCGCACGCAGGATTCCGTCGTACGACGGCGTTTTATTCGGATAAGGGTCGATCATGGCTGGCGCCGGTGAGCACGCGTGATCCGCGTCATGATCTGCGGGCTGAGGTTCACCGCGCAGCCAGTCTTCTGCGATCTTCTTCAGCTCTGTCGCGGATCGAGCGTGATAATAGAACTCGTGCTCCGAACCGGTCACCGCCACGCACGCAGCTGGCGCGCGATCACATCGCCCAAGGCACGACACACCCTCGACCGCGATGTTGCTGCTCACCCTCCCGCCGAGATCCCGCAGCATCTTCCCGGACCCCGCCATCTGGCATGCCATGTCGCGGCAGATGCGGAGTCGCACCGGCTTCGGCGGCGTGAGCTGAAAGTGCGGGAAGAAGCTCGCGACCGAATGCAGGCGATACAGTGGCACGCCTGACTCGTCGGAAAACTGCTGGAGCGCCTCGCGTTTCAGGTAGCCGAATTGGTGCTGGATCCGCTGCAACGCGGGAATAAGTGGTCCCATTGAGATCCCGACTCGGGCGAGCCGAAGTTATGCACCTGCGTGGCGCCGCGAAGCAAGGCGAAAGGGCCGTCATCCCGAGCGAAGCCGAGGGACCCCGTGGCGCTACCATTCGTAAGGCAACGGGGTTCCTTGACTTCGCTCGGAATGACCGAGTCAGCGGCGCGACCCCAGCAACGTCTGCTTGAACGAAGCGCTCGCAGTCATCGCCGCCGCCTGCGGATCCGGTGCGTGATAGGTGTGACACGTCATGCACTCACTCGCCGCCGCCGCGGTTCCCTTCGGATTATGGCAACTCGTGCAGCTCTCCCTGGTCGGCATCAACACATCAGACGTGAGATGGCTCGCCGTCGCGCCTGAATGGCATTCCGGACAGCTGACGCTCTGATGTTTAGCGTGATTGAAATGCGCGTGCGGCATCCAGCGATCCATGATCACGGGCGCAGTGACTTCCGGCAGCGGATACGACACGCCGACCGCCTGCTTCACCTCGTGGCAATAGGCGCAGCCGGTGTATTTCGCGCGGGTAGCTGCGTCTGATTGTTGCGACGCTTTGTAGGGGTCTTTCGTGAAGAACACCGTCCGCTCGAGCTCTTCGCCGCTTGCGAACTGCGTCAGCAACGCGCCGATTTGCTGTGCGGTGAACTCGCCAACTCGCGTCTCATTCGAGATGCCGCGCTTCCGCCGCGCGAGCTCGCCGTATTGCGCTGGCAACGTGCGGAGGAACGTCCGCACGAGCTGGGCGTCGCCGTGCGGCAGCTCGAAATCCGGGTTCTTCACATCGAATTGCAGCGAGTGACACGCGTGGCAGTTCGCTTCAAAAGTAAACCGCTGCATGTAGCGGCCATTCGGCTCCGGCTTGTGACAGTAATTGCAATCGAGCTTCGCGCCCCCGGGCGCGAGCGGGATGCCGCGGCCGCCGAGGTGCAGCTGGTGATTAAAGCGCAGCACATCTGATTCGCGGACGTTCTGCTGATGCAGTTCGAACGGCGGATGACCTTCGCTGAACGATGCAAACGTTGCCGTGTAACCGGCGGCGGGTCGGGGAAGTTGCAGAACATTTTGCCGCGCACCAGTCGGGTTCACGACCTTTGGATTCAGACGAAATTGCGTTGGCGGGAGCTGATTCCCCTTCTGCGCTGATGCTTGCATCACGCTTTGGTCGCTGTGGCAGGTCGCGCAGTCGCGGCTCGTCACAGCCAGCATCGCTCCCGCGCCTTGATGCTCTTTGTGACACAGCGAACAGAAGCGATTCTCGACAACGTTCGGCTCGTGAAACGTGTGTTGCTGATGGCAGGTCTGGCACGCCTGATCGATGCGTTCGAATGACGGCGCGCCTTTGTGAAAACGCTCGTTCACCGCGGGCAAAAACCATCCGGCGTTCCGCGGTTCCCCTGCGTGACACGCCGCGCAGTCACCTTGCAGATGACTGTGATGACTTGAGAGCGGGCCAGTGTTGAAGAACTCCAGCGGCGCCTTCTCTTGCGCGAGATAAACCGCCGCGATGCCGCCGACAGTGACGAAGACGCTGATCCAAAACCGCAGCCGTCGCCACGGTGTGCGCGTGTTGCGGTAGTTGATTTTATCCTCGTACCGCTTTGCGATCTGCTTCTGGGTTCCGCGCTGTTCGTCCATCAGTATTTGAACAGCGTGACGAACGCGTGCCAGACGGTGACGATGATGAGCAGGAACGAAAGCGGCACATGCACGAAGAGCCAGCCATGCAGCCAATGCTGCAGCTTCACCTGCATGTCGAGCAGACGGCGTTCGTCGCACCAGCCCTGCATTTCGGCGACGCGCGGATGATAGGAGCCGGCGACGCGCAGCTGCAGATGTCGGAACGTCTCCTCGGCGCGCGCAGCGTTATTGAAGGAAAATTTCTCGCCGCGTCGTGCACGCAAATACGGTAGCAACTGTCGTTCGATAAACGCCGCCAGCGCTGCCTCCGATTCCGGATCAGCGACAACATCGGAATCGCTGGCCGTCGACGCCAAGTCTCTGAGCGCCGCAGGCGCAACCGGCGTACCTCGGATCGTTCCGCCGCCCATTGGTTTTTCGATCGCGCTCGGTGTTTTCAACACGGCGTGTTCCGACACGTCGGGTATTGCAGCTGTCGCAAGCGTGGTCCGCGCGGCTGCACCTGGCTGCCTGCGGTAGCCATTCAACACTCGCTCCGCCGACGCGCAGAGTTGCGCGCGGATGTTCGGGATCTGCTCGTAGACGATCTCAGCCGGCAGTCGCTCCTTCATCAGCGTCGGCATCTTGTTTTGAAGCGCGAGACCGTAGACACCGCTGACCATCACGATCGCGTAGAGCACCATCAGCAGCGTCGTCATCTGGCCGCCGATGTGAAACCCGCTGTGCAGGAGGATGAGCGGAACCGTCAGCAGCGTAAGCCAAATGTGCGCGCGGAGCCATCGCTTTACGTTGCCGATGCGCAGGATCGGCAGCCGTTTACGAACGCCGAGGATCGCCGCGAAGACGAAAATCGCGAGCGAGACAGTGCCGAAGATCAAGCCGAGCGGCGTGCCGCCGATCGTCGCATGCTCTGGTGGTTTCTCGCCGAAATACCGAAACTGCGACGGCACCTGCTGCGGATGGAAGTTCGCGACGAAGAAGAACGTCGCGACCGCCGTCGCAGCGAGCACGAAGATCACCCACGGAATGTGTGCGGCTCTGTTAATCCTCATGC
>JBHENE010000025.1:0-12516 GCA_046262215.1 Chthoniobacterales bacterium
AACATGACCGAGAACGAGGAGGAGCGTCCGCGTTTTTCGCCTGATGGGACGCGGCTGATCTGGACCTCGAAGGCGACTGATCCGACGCAGATCTGGATGTGCAATTTCACGCCGGATAGCGGCGGGCTCGATGGTGAGCCACATCAGGTGACCAACATATCAACCGGCGCCGACGGCGGGATCTGGTCGCCTGACGGCAAGAACATCATCTTCGTATCGTCGGTTTATCCGGACGCCAAAGACGACGCCGAGAACAAGCGGCGCGACGAAGAGATCACCAACAGCAAGGTGAAGGCGAAGATCTTCACCGGCCTGCTGTATCGGCATTGGACAGGCTTCACAGAGAACAAACGCAGTCATCTGTTTGTGGTCTCAACGGACACGGCGATCACTGACGAGAACGCCGCCTCCACTGCGCGCGACATTACACCGGGAGACCATGATGTGCCGCCGTTCAATCTCGGCGGGCAGGACATGTATGCGATCTCGCCCGACGGCCAGGAGGTCGCCTACACGAGCAACATCGACGAGGTCGAAGCGATCAGCACGAACAACGAGGTTTTCCTCGTCCCGATCGCTGGTGGCACCCCGAAAAAGATCTCGAACAGCCCGGGAAACGACAACACACCCGTCTATTCGCCAGATGGGAAATACATCGCGTATCGCTCAATGGCGCGTGGCGGATTCGAAGCTGACAAGCAGTCGTTGATCCTCTTCGAGCGGCAGTCAGGACAGAGCCGTAACGCGACCGCTGCCTGGGATCGGTCAGTCGGCGATCTGGTGTGGGCGCCAGATTCGAAAGCGCTCTACTTCTCCGCCGAAGATCATGGCGACGCGCCTATCTGGGCGCTCCCGCTCGATGCAAAGCAGCCGACGGAGATCGCACGCGTGCATGCGGGCGATCTGGTCTTCTCGCCGGACGGGAAGGGCCTCTACTTCAGTCTCGTTTCGATCCGTTCGCCGGCGGAGATCGCGTATGCGGATGTGAATGGCGCGACGAAAGCGGATCTTCGAGTCGTCACGCACGTGAACGAAGCGTTGCTTTCGCAGATCGAGATGCCGCGCCTCGAGTCGTTCACGTTCAAAGGCGCGAACAACGATGACGTGCAGGGCTTCATGGTGAAGCCTCCGGGCTTCGATGCGGCGAAGAAGTATCCACTGAAGTTCTTGATCCACGGCGGGCCACAAGGTGCATGGGGAAACTCGTGGACCTATCGTTGGAACGCTGAGCTTTTCGCTGCGAACGGCTACGTCGTCGTGATGATCAACTTCCACGGCTCGACCGGATATGGACAGGCGTTCACGGACGCAATCAGCGGCGATTGGGGTGGCAAGCCGTATGAAGATTTGATGAAGGGGCTGGACTACGTGGAGAAGACCTATCCGTTCATCGACAAGACGCGCGAAGCCGCGATGGGCGCGAGCTACGGCGGCTACATGGTGAACTGGATCATGGGCCAGACCGACCGCTTCAAGTGCATTGTTTCGCACGACGGCATGTTCAACACCGAGGCGGCTTACGGAACGACGGAGGAGCTTTGGTTCGACGAGTGGGAATTCAAAGGGCCGCCTTGGAAGCAGCGCGAGCTTTACCGCAAATTTTCGCCGCACCTGAACGCGGAGAAATTCAAAACGCCGACGCTGGTGATCCACGGCCAGCTCGATTACCGGCTCGATGTGTCGGAAGGATTCCAGCTTTTCACGACGCTGCAACGGCTAAAGGTGCCGTCGAAGATGTTGTACTTCCCGGACGAAGGGCATTGGGTGACGAAACCGCAGAACTCGCGGCTCTGGTACAAGACCGTCAACGACTGGGTGGACCAGTGGACCGCGGCGAAGTAGCTCGCGTCATCCCGAGCGGAGCGAAGCGAGTCGAAGCGTCCCGAGACCGTGCTGCGCGCGATTGCATTTCGTGGCGCACGACGAACTCGATATCTCGCAGCTCAGTGTTTACCTGAACGATCATCTCGCGGGCGCAATTGCCGCCCTGGAGTTGATCGAGCATCTCGGGAAGAATCATCCCGATACGGACCTCGAGATGTTTTGCGCGGAACTGCACGCTGAAGTGTCGGCCGATCTGGATGTATTGCGTGACCTGCTGCATACGTTTGACGAGAAGGAGAGCGCAGTTCGCAAAGCCGGTGCATGGGTGGCGGAAAAGCTCGGACGCGTAAAGCTGGGCTTGAGTGGAAATGACGCGACCGGCACCGGACTCCTTGAGGGGCTCGACGGCCTCATCCTCGGCATCACCGGCAAGCGATTCCTCTGGCGCGCGCTCGCGGCTGCGGCCGAGACGATTCCTCAGCTCCGTGGACCTGATTACCCGACGCTTGAACAGCGCGCCGTCGAGCAGCGCGACCGGGTCGATGCGAGGCGACTGGCGGTCGCGCGTGAGGCGTTTCGGCGCCGCGAGGAGTAGTGCGCTGCTAGCGGAATATCTTCCGCATCGTCCGCCCGACCTTGCGTAGTGCCTGCGACGTCGCGTCGGTCGATCGGCCGCGGTTTCGGCTGCGTGGTCGCGTCGCGGTCGCCCGTGTTTCCGCCGGGGTAGCGCGGACGCGTTCCTCCTGGATTGCGGCGATCTCCAGGCGCTGGTCTGAGCCACGCGTGAGCAGCATAGTGTTTTCTGTGCTGCCGCTCGCCGATTGCGAAAGGACAGAGTTTCCAACCGCAAAGTTGAGCCGATACGTCACCTGCAATTTATCACCACGCGGCACGATTTTGATCGGCTCGCCGAGAACGTATTTTCGTTCCGGCCAGCGCTGGCGGTAAGCGACCGACTCGTTGCGGATGTACGTTTTTGTGACGCCGCCCCGATCGAAATAGGCGACCTGCGGCGCAAAGTAGGCGATTTCCGCGAGAACGTTTGGGCCCTGGCAGGCATCGAGATAATCACGCAAATAACTGCGAACTTCCTGCTCTGATGGAACCGTGCCGAGCGAACCACCGGTCGTCCCTTCGTTGAGCTTTTCGGCGCTCGCTAATTCGCCCGGAGCCAACGCCCGATCGCTGCGCAGAACCGGCATGTCTGGCAATTCACTGCTCCGCGCCAGCTCATCGTTGATGCCCATTGAGCGGAGCGTCTCCGGATCAGCCACGCCAGTCTGGCGAAAGCCTTTCCGCTCCTGGTATCGCTGCAACGCCTCGGTTAATCCGGGAGTCTCGCGACCATCGATATTCCCATAGTATAAGTGGCGACGACGCAGTTCCTCCTGCACGGCGCGCGTCGATTCATCTGCGCGCGCGACCCCGGGCCAGAGAGGAATGGCCGCTGCGGCTAAAATCAGAAGATGTTTCGACACTTGGACAATTCGTCGACAGACGGCGCAACGGATTTAACTCCTTTGGCGGCAGCGCGCCGCCGCGTCGTGTGTCCGACAAACGCAAGTATAGCACGACGCGTTCCGTTGACCCTTTCCCGAAACACCGCGCGACGTTACAGCTCCTGACGATGGCGAAACCTGGAACCGCAGCGAGTGATTCGCGACCAAGTCGGGCTGGTGGCGCGTCGTCCCTAGTGTCGGCAACCTGCGCGCTCGCCCTCGTTCTCGTGTTCGCGAAAGCGGCGTCGGATTCGCGAGCGATAACGATCGTGGCTTCGTCGTATCGCGATCTGTTTTTCGCAGTCTGCGCGGGCGCTATCGCGGCAGCGGTGCTCTCGCTGGCGCGGAGATGGAACGTAGGCGCCGCGATCGTCCGCTCTCTTGCCCTCGTCATCTTTGCGCTCTTCGCCGGCTATGCGATCGCGGCGGTTGGGCTGTTTCGCTACTTCCACCGGCCCGTCACCTACGATCTGCTCACCCTCGTCGGGAACGCGGCGGCTGTCCGATCTTCTATCTTCCAGCGGATCACGCCCGCGATCGGAGTCGGGATCGTCGCCGCGCCTCTGTTCCTGCTCGTCGCCAGTCGTTTTACCATTCCGCGAACAACCCTGCGTGTGGCTGCCGCGATCGCTGCACTGTGGATCGGCACTGGCTGGGCGCTGAGTATCTCCGGTTGGGAAAGCGAGCACCTGGAATACCTCGCGCTCAGCCCCCATGGCGAGCTGCTGCGGACCGTGGCGAGACGTCTTGTCGGCACGAGCCGTGCAGCGTTCCCGAAGGATTTTCCCACCGAATATCTGGATGAATTCCGCACCGTCCGCGCTCGCAAGATCACGTCGCCCGCTGGCTTCGCTCTCACCCAAGAAGCAGAGCGTCCGCGGAACGTCATCGTCGTCGTGCTCGAGTCAGTCGGGACGAAATACCTGGGTCTCTACGGCAATCCGAACGACATCACCCCGAACCTCAGCGCAGCCGCGCAGAACGCGCTCGTCTTCGACAACATCTACGCGCACGCCAGCTTCACCTACGCGTCGTTTCGGCCGCTCAACTTTTCGGTTTACCCTGGGCTGCCGTGGCATTACGCGCTGCTGCAGGATGCGCGGCCCTTGCCGAAAACGCTCGCGTCACTAATGCGCGCACGCGGAGTCCGCACCGGCTACTTCACGAGCGGCGACCTCGACTGGGGGGATCAACGTTGGCTCCTCGAGAAGGGCGGCGACTTCGAAACGCTTCAAGGTGCGGCAGATCTCGGCTGTCCGCTGCTTAGTTCGTGGGGAACCGAAGATCGTTGTGCCTTCGAGCGGTTGGTCAAGTGGATCGACGAGAAGCCTAACGAGTCGTTCTTCAGCGTCGTCTGGACGGATCAAACGCACGATCCGTTTCTCCTCAGTCCCGGTACTTCGCGCCGTGCGTCGCCGGCGGGAAAATTCGGCGATGACGTCTCACGCTACCTCACGAATCTGGCGCAAGTAGACGCGCAGATAGGCCGGTTGCTTGAGGCGTTGCGCGAGCGCGGACTGGCGGATGACACGCTCGTCGTCGTGACTGGCGATCATGGCGAAGCATTCGGCGATCCGCATCAGCAGCGCGGCCACGCCTGGTCGGTCTATGACGAGGAAGTGCGGGTGCCGCTGCTGCTCTGGAACCCGCGGCTGTTTCCAGAAGGGAAGCGCATTAGCACGGTCGGCGGACAAGTGGATATAAACCCGACCGTCGCTGATTTGCTCGACGTGTCGCCAGCTGACGAGTGGCAGGGCCGCAGCCTGTTCGATCCGCAACACCCCGGCCGCGCCTATTTCATGGCGATCGCTGGTGGCGATCTCTTCGGCGTTCGCGACGGGGAATGGAAATACATCTACGACGTGACCAGCGCGCGCGAATCGCTCTTCAACCTAACGAACGATCCACACGAACAGCATAACGTTGCGCCCAACGAAGCCGGCCGCACCGCAGAACTGCGCCGCCGCGTCGCAGCATGGGTCAGTTTTGAAGACGCATATTTGTGGGGCCGCGAAAACTAGTGCACGCAGGGTCGCCCGCCGCTTGAGACACGCGACACTTGCGCCAGAATGGCTCGTCGGCCAAGACTGACCCGTTCGCATGCAGCCCACCATCCTGATCGTCGATGACGAAAAGCACACGCGCGACGGACTGCGGCGTCTGCTGGATGATGATTACGACACGTACGTCGCGGAAGATATCGCCGGCGCGATGGGAGTGCTCGAACGCGAACAGATCGACGTCCTCATAACCGATCTCCGGCTCGCGGGGGACGACGGCATGGTCTTGATCGAACGCGCTTTGAAACTGCCGCATCGGCCGATCTGCATCATGATGACGGCTTACGGGTCCGTCGACACGGCGGTCGAGGCGATGAAGCGTGGCGCGTATGATTTCGTCACGAAGCCGTTGAATCTCGATAAGCTCGAGATGCTGATCTCGCGCGCGCTCGGCAGTCGTCGGGTCGAGCAGGAAAACCGCACGCTGAAGCAGCAGGTCAACGAGCGGTTCGGCCTCGAGAACATCATCGGCGAATCATCATCGCTCCGCGAAGTGCTCGACACGATTCGGCAGGTCGCGCCTTCGTCCGCGAACGTGCTGATCGATGGTGAGAGCGGCACAGGGAAAGAATTAGCCGCGCATGCGATTCATAATCTCAGCCGGCGCAGCAAAGCGAAATTCGTCACGGTGCATTGCGCAGCGCTCTCACCGACGCTGCTGGAGAGCGAGCTCTTCGGGCATGAGCGCGGCGCATTTACCGGCGCTCATGAGCGACGCATCGGACGTTTCGAGCAGGCGAATGGCGGCACCATCTTCCTGGATGAGATCGGCGAGATCGATCAAAGCACGCAGGTAAAATTGCTGCGCGTGATCAGTGAAGAGCGCGCGTTCGAACGCGTCGGAGGAAATCAGTTACTTAAGGCCGACGTGCGCCTCGTCGCGGCGACGAACAAGGACCTCACGAAGCTGGTGAAAGAAGGAAAATTTCGCGACGACCTCTACTTTCGGCTCAACGTCGTGCACATCACGATGCCGCCGTTGCGTGACCGGAAGGAAGACATTCCGCTGCTCGTGCGCGGGTTCCTCCGCCACTTCTGCAAGGTCAACGAAAAGCCACTCCTGGAGCTGTCGGCGGAAGCGATGGACACGCTGCTCGCGTACGACTGGCCCGGTAATGTGCGCGAGCTACGCACCGCCATCGAGCATGGCGTGGTGATGGCGAGCGGGCCAAAGATCACGCTGCGCGAATTGCCGATGCCGATACGGCAGTCGGCGATGAGCGGAGCGGCCATCGGCTCGACCAACCCAGCCGGACGGCTTTCAGAAAAAGCGAGCCCACTCGATCTGCACGAGACCGAGCGCCGATTGATCGCGCAAGCGCTTACGACGACGAACGGCAACATCACCGCCGCGGCGAAAAAGCTCGGGATCAGCCGGCGCACCTTGCACCGAAAGCTGAACGAGATGAACGCCGGCGAAGGCGCGGCTACCGAAGCGACGACATCGTAGGCGTTTTCCGGTTTACGAACTGCGGCCAGCGCGTTTCAATCACCGCGTGGCCAGCCCCAACAAACTTTTCGGCACCGACGGCGTGCGTGGCGTCGCGAACGTGGAGCCGGTCACGGCCGAGACCGCGCTGAAGCTGGGGCGAGCGGCCGCGCATATTTTTAGGCAGCTAAATCCGCGCACGCTGCCCGCCGGAGCGCGACCGAAGATCGTGTTGGGGAAAGACACGCGGCTGTCGGGTTACATGCTCGAGAACGCGCTTGTCGCTGGCATTACTTCGCTGGGCGTGGACGTGCTCGTGATCGGACCGCTGCCGACGCCGGGCGTGGCTTACATCACTCGCTCGTTGCGAGCTGATGCGGGGATCGTGCTCTCGGCGTCGCACAATTCGTACGAGGACAACGGCATTAAGTTCTTCCGGCACGACGGCTACAAACTCGATGACGCGGTCGAGCAACAGATCGAGCAGCTGGTGTTTAGCGGTGAGATTGATTCAGTGCGCCCGACGGCGGGGAAAATCGGACGCGCCACGCGCATCGACGACGCGCTCGGGCGCTACGTGGAGTTTGCGAAAGCCAGTTTTCCGCGCGGGATGTCGCTCGAGAAAATGAAGATCGCGGTCGATGTCGCGAATGGCGCCGCCTACAAATCAACACCCTGCATCCTGCGCGAACTCGGCGCCGATCTGACCGTCGCGCACAACGAGCCGAACGGGACAAACATCAACGAGAAATGCGGCAGTACCTACCCGTCCGAGATTCAGCGGGTGGTGCGGGAAAGCGGCGCACAAATCGGGATCTCGAACGACGGGGATGCTGACCGCGTGCTGTTGTGCGATGAAAATGGGGAGGTCGTCGACGGCGACGAAGTCCTCGCGATCGCCGCGCTCGATCTGCTGAAATCCGGTCGGCTGCGGGACAATACCCTCGTCGCCACCGTCATGAGTAACTTCGGCCTCGATGAGACCCTGGCGGAAGCTGGCGGGACGGTTCTGCGCACGAGCGTGGGCGATCGTTACGTGATCGAAGAAATGATTCGGCGCGATTTGAACCTCGGCGGTGAGCAGAGTGGCCACATGATTTTTCGCGACTTCAGCACAACCGGCGACGGCATTGTCAGCGCACTGCAGATCCTGCGAATCATGAAGTCGACGGGCAAACCGCTTAGCGAACTGAAGCGTTGCCTGACGAAGTATCCGCAGGCGCAACGGAATTTGCGCGTGAAGCAGAAGCCGCCGCTCGATGAGCTTTCGGCGGTGATGAAGTTGGTCACCGAAACCGAAGCGGAACTCAACGGGAAAGGTCGCGTGCTGCTGCGCTATTCAGGGACTGAGCCGAAGATTCGCCTCCTGATTGAAGGTCGCGAGCTGCAGCAGATCGATCACCACGCCGATAAAATTGCGCACGCGATTCAGAGCGCGATCGGCACGAATTAAAACATGGAGCTGACGAAGGTTATTGAAGCGCTGCTCTTCAGCGCGCAGAAGCCGCTCACCGCACGCGAGCTGCTCGCTGCGATCAAAGCCGGCGGCGACGAGGATGAGCTCACGCCGAATCCGCCACAGGACGGACTCGTCCAATCGGCGAGCGAGTTCTCGCGCACCAGCGAAGGGGAAATCGCCGCGGCGTTGGAGCAGTTAAAAATCGAATACATCGAGCAGCAGCGCGCGTTTCAGCTACTCGAGAAAGCAGACGGCTGGCAGTTTGCGAGCGAGCCGGCGTATGCGCGCTGGGCGCGGCAGTTGTTTCCGGCCGCAAAGCCAACACGCCTCACGCCTCCGTCGCTCGAGACACTCGCGATCATCGCCTATCGGCAACCGATCACGCGCGCAGATGTCGAAGCAGTGCGTGGTGTCGCCGTAGATGGCGTGTTGCAGAGCCTGATGGAGCGGGGGTTGGTGAAAATCGGCGGGCGGGCGGAGATTCCCGGCAGGCCGCTTCTATACGAAACGACGCAGTTTTTCCTCGATCACTTCGGATTGAAGAATCTCGATGAACTGCCGAATTCCGAAGAGTTGCGGCGGCGGTATTTGCCGACGGCAGCGGTATCAAAAGCGACCGCGCCGGCAGAGGAACAGACGGAATTGCCTGAGTCGATCGCCGCCGAACCAGCAGTCATTCCGAGCGAAGCCGAGGAACCCCGCGGGGTAACCTCACCGTAGCGCAACGGGGTTCCTCCACTCCGCTCCGCTGCGGTCGGAATGACTCTAAACGCCCGTTAACTCTGCACGCGGTTGGGGCTCACGCCGGCTCGAGACAGGAGCGGCGACGGATCCGACTTCGACTTTGCTCATCTCGACTTTCACAAAGCTGAGGACCACCGGAGCGAGGATAATGCCGGGAATGCCGAGCAAGCTGTCGCCAATCAGCAACGCGAGCAGCATCAGCCACATCGGGTGATGAGTGCGGCCGCCGATGATGCGGCTGTTCAGGAAGTATTCGAGCTTGTGGACGATGACGAGAAACGCGAAGCCCCAGAGCGCGAGCTTTGGTGATATGGCAAACGCGACCCCGATGATGATGGTGTTGCTGATCAAATTCCCGACGATCGGGATCAGTCCGCAGACAAATGTCAGTGCCACGAGAACGCCGGCGTAGCGCAACCCAGCAGCGAGCACGAAGACGGAGCTCAGCGCGGTGTTGATCGCGGAGATCACAATCTGCGCGCCGATCACCGTCTCGAAATTCCGATAGAATGAGGCGAAACGCTCGCGGATCTTGGCCGTGTAGAAGGTGTAGAGGTTTGGCCGCCCGCTGGAGCGTTGCTTACGCGGCTCGAAATCCGGGTTCAAAAACACGCCGACCGCGATGACGATTCCAATAACGAGGAAGACGAATTCCTTGGTCGCAAACTTCACGTACTGGCCAACGTCTCCGAGCGTGCTTCGGACAGCGTCAAGCGCGACCGCGCGGAGGCTGTCGGTGTCATTGAATGGAAGATCAATTCCATACTTGGCCGCGTACTGCAGCACGACCGGCACGGTCGTCTCAACCATCTCAGGCAACGCGACCAGCGCCCGTTTCAGGATGAATCCGAAACCGGAAAATGCGGCTGCCAGCAGCACGATGAAGAGCGTGACGGCAAGCCATTTTCTTCCCCAAAAACGAAGCTTCGTTAGCGCAAGAAAACAGAAGAGCGCGCCGATAAATGGCGTGGTGAGGTGCAGCAATCCAACGACAACCAGCAGAAGCGCGAAGATGGCGTAGGAAATGGCGGTTGGTCGCTGCATTAGGGCGTAGGGCGGCGCGGGATCAGATTATCTTCGATCTCCGCAATGTCGCGAACGTTTCGTGCGCGACGGCAACAACTTCGCTGCGATTGACTTGCAGTTTGCGTTACCGGACGCTTCGCAACCATGAAAACATTTGTGCGTGCTGCGGCGGGTTTGGGATTCGGACTTGCGGTCATTTTCGGGTTCACCGGCTGCGGTAGCTACAATCGGCTCGTCACGCTCGATCAGAATGTGAACAAGAAGTGGGCGGACGTTCAGTCCGTTTATCAGCGACGTGCCGACCTGATCCCAAACCTTGTCAACACGGTGCAAGGTGCGGCGAATTTCGAGAAGTCGACGCTGACTGAAGTGGTGAACGCGCGTGCCAGTGTCGGCCAGGTGAAGCTCGATCCGAGCAAGGCGCCGACGGATGCGGCGGAGTTGGAGAAGTTCCAACAGGCGCAGGGGCAGTTGAGCACGGCGTTGTCGCGGTTGTTAGTCGTGAGCGAGAATTACCCGCAGCTGCGCGCGACGGAAGCATTCCAGAATTTGCAGGTGCAGCTCGAAGGGACTGAGAATCGCATCTCGGTGGAGCGGAATAATTTCAACGGGGCAGTGCAGGAGTATAACACTGCGATGCAGCGCTTCCCGACAAACATGTTGAACAAGATGTTCGGGTTCAAGGAGCGACCGTTCTTCACCGCACAGGCAGGCTCGGAGCGTGCGCCGACGGTGAATTTCGGTAATTTCGGTAATGCGCCGGCGGCGGTTCCAGCGATGACGCCCGCGGCACCAGCGGCTACGCCGGCAGCGACGCCGTAGAGGCGTAGTCACGCGGTCATCCTGAGCGAAGTCGAAGGACCCCGTGGAAATTAACTCAACGCCGACGCGACGGGGTCCCTCGACTTCGCTCGGGATGACGCTGCGGTGGATCATCGTGAGCTGTCTCGCGCTCGTCGTTGCCACGGCCTCGGCGGTCGAAGTGATTCCGCCGAAGCCCGCAGGATATTTCAACGATTACGCGAACGTCGTTTCGCCACAGGCGGCGCTGCGCTTCAACGAGCAGCTTGCGCAATTCGAACGCGACACCTCGAACCAGGTCGTCGTCGCGGTGTTTCCGAAGATGCAGACGGACTCGTCGATCGAAGATTACACCCGGCGCGTCGCGCAGGCCTGGGGTGTCGGCCAGCAGGATCGACGGAATGGCGCAGCGCTGTTCGTCTTCATTCAGGATCGCAAGATGTTTATCCAGGTCGGCTACGGACTGGAAGGCGCACTGCCGGACATCACTGCATTCGACATCACGGAGCGGAACATAAAGCCGCGGTTCAAAGCGAACGACTACGAAGGCGGTCTCGCCACCGGCATCGACCTGATGATGAAGGCGATTCGCGGGGAGTATAAAGGGACGGGCCGTACGGTTGCCGAGGGCAAACCGGGCAATGAAAAAGGCGGCGGCATCTCCTGTCTGATGCTGCTGATCATCTTTATCTTGTATATGCTCACGCGTAAACGCCGGCGCGGCTGGGGCTACTCGGGCGGCGGCGGGCCATTCATCGGCGGCTGGGGCGGCGGCGGTGGTGGTGGCTGGGGTGGCGGTTCATCCGGCGGTGGATTCAGTGGCTTCGGTGGTGGTGGCGGCGGCTTCGGCGGTGGCGGTGCCGGATCGAGTTGGTAATCTCACGATGCGCACAAAGGAATTTCTAGGCCGGCTGGATCACGAGCGGATCGTCGCGGCGATTTCGGCCGCTGAAAAAACGACGTCCGGCGAGATCCGGGTGTTCGTGCAACGCGGTGAGATCAAAGGCGAAGCTCTTCCGCTCGCCGAGCGGAAGTTTCAGGCGCTCGGAATGCAGAAAACGGCGGAGCGCAATGCGATCCTGATCTTCGTCGCGCCGCGCGCGCAGAAGTTTGCGGTTGTCGGCGACGAAGGGGTGCACGCGAAGTGCGGCGTTGAGTTCTGGCAGGGTCTCGTCGACGCGATGCGTGACCACTTCAAACGCGACGCCTTCACCGAAGCGCTGGTGCACGGCGTCGAGAGTGCGGGGCAGTTGCTCGCGCGCTACTTCCCGAGGCAGTCTGACGATCAGGATGAGCTGTCGAACGAGGTCGAGGAAGGCTAAGGCGAGCCGCTTGCAAAAGGCGGCTGCTGGTGTTCATTCCACGTCCGCAGCGAGTCTTTATATGTTGCGCCGTTGGTCCCTGGGGTTCCGTCGCTATGGCGGAAGCCGTACTCGCCAGGGGTAACCCGGCGCTTAGAGGAGATACCGGACGGGGAGCGCAATCGGGCTGACAAATTCCGAAGCTGCATTTCACCGATCCTATTTAGCTTATGCCAGTTCGTTACGGTCGTTTTGAAATGCCGAAGACACTCTCGAAAGAAGAGAGCTCAGCCACTGAAACCTACGCCAAGTTCACCGCTGAGCCGTTTGAAGCCGGCTACGGTCACACGGTCGGAAATTCGCTCCGCCGCGT
>JBHENE010000026.1:0-6936 GCA_046262215.1 Chthoniobacterales bacterium
TGATCGACGACTTGGCCGTTCTTGAAGAAGAGCAGCGTCGGGATCGCGCGAACGTTGTACTTGAAAGAGAGCGCCTGGTTCTTATCGATGTCGATCTTGCCGATCTTCACCTTGCCGGATTGCTCTTTCGCGACCTCTTCGAGCAGGGGTGCGATCATCTTGCAAGGTCCGCACCATTCGGCCCAGAAGTCGACCACCACGGGCGTCGCGCTTTGGGTTACTTCCGCTTCAAAATTCGATTCGTCGATCGTTACAGTGGCTGAATTATCCATAGTCAGGAGCCAAAGTAGTTCCAAATTTGAATAATCAAAGTGACGGCCGAAATGGCGCACGCGGCCCAGAGCAACGGCATTGGGATAGCATCTTCTGTCGCCGGCGGCGCGGCTGCTGGAATCGGTGCGCGAACGATCGGCGCTGTCGGAGGCTTCGGAGCAGACGTCGTAAATAACGGCTGCGTTTTCGTCATCTTCGCGCGCGTCGCCGTCGGCGCGCTTGGCGGCTCCGGCAGCATACTGATGCGGGCGGTCTCCTGTTTCGGTCGGCTTTGCGGAGCGGAGCCGGGGTAATCCGAAGGCGCTACCGACCCGGAGCTGGATGGTGCAGCTGTCGGCGGCAGTACGCGCGGTGGCGGTGGGAGAACCCGCGGCCGCGGTGGCATCGCCGTCGTGGCAGGTGCACTCGCGGTCGAAGCAGGCGGGCGCGTGAAGGTCGGAGGCCGAACCGGCGTCAACGGAATCGCCGCGGGCGATCGCACGATCGGCGACGCGGGAGCGACATTGATCCGAACCGTTTCGCCCGATGCCCGCCCGGGCCGCGACTCTTCGGGCAAAGACGGCAGCGCGATGCGAACCGTTTCTTTCTTCAGTTGATGGACGTCGGCCATAGAGTTCAGCGAAGCGAGGCTTGCAAAATCGCTGGAATGGCGCGGATTGTCACTCGTAAAACGTCCGCGCAGCCCGTGCGCCTTGACGTTACGCGAGCAGATCGTAACCGCGGCTACCGACGATTCGACGCCAGATAAACTCACCGACGGGTGCTGGCTGCGAGAGAATCACGGTCGCGTCGACATCCGGCGCATCCGCTTCCGAGCGCGCGACGAGCGGTTGATCGACGAGCAACTTCAGCTCTCGACCGACGCGGGCCTCTGCGATTTCGCGCGCAATCTTTTGCTGCAGAATCATCGCGCGGCGGAAACGCGCATTCTTGGTTCGCGTGGGCACCTGGTCCGGCATCTTAGCGGCGCGTGAGCCTTCCTCCTGCGAGTATTTGAAAATGCCGAGCCGCTCGAACCGCACGCGTGCGATGAATTCGAGTAGCGACTCGAATTCTTCATCCGTCTCGCCCGGAAATCCGACGATGAAAGTCGTGCGGATCGCCACGCCTGGAATGCCAGCGCGAATCGCGACGATCAGATCTTCGATGTGTTGCCGGCTCGTCTCGCGGCGCATCCGACCGAGCATTGCTTCGTGGATGTGCTGCAGCGGCATGTCGATGTAGCGCGCGACTTTGCTGCATTGCGCGATCGTCTCGATCAGTTCGCCGCTCCAATGCGCCGGATGCGTATAGAGCAGCCGGACCCAGAACTCGCCCGGCACTTCGTCGATTTGGCGGAGTAACGCTGAGAGCGTCAGCCCGCGCGACGAGTCAACTGGCTGACGCGGGCCCGCTTTCTCGCTCCACAAATCCATCCCGTAGTAGGTCGTGTCCTGGCTGATCAGGTTGATCTCCTTCACGCCTTCTGCGACAAGCGAGCGCACTTCCGACAACACCGAAGCCGGTTGTCGGCTGCGATGGCGGCCGCGCATCTGCGGGATGACGCAAAAGCTGCACGGATGATTGCACCCTTCCGCTATTTTTAGATACGCGCTGTGCGCCGGCGTAAGGCGGAAGCGCGGTGTGTCGTAGTTCGGAATATACACCGGCCGCGGCGTGACGAGATGCAGCGGATCAGGTTCAAATCCCGACGGCGGCGCTGCGAGAACGCGTTCGACGATTGCGCCAAGCTGATTCACCTGGTCGAGCCCGATAAATGCGTCGACTTCGGGTAGCTGCTGGCGCAGCTCGTTCGAGAATCGCTGCGACATGCAGCCGCTCACGATCAGCTTTTGGCCAGGCTTCTTGTGGAAGCCGCGGTGTTGATGCGCGTCCAGAATTGCGTCGATCGATTCCTGTTTCGCCGAATCGATGAACGCACAGGTGTTTACGACCAGCACGTCAGCTTCCTCAGCGTGCGCGGTCACTTGCATCCCATGCTGAACGACGCTGCCGAGCATGATCTCGGCGTCGACGAGGTTTTTGGCGCACCCGAGGCTGATCATGCCAACCTTCGGCGCCGCCGGTGCAAGTGATGGCGTGCTCACGTGGCGATGCGCAGACGGCAGTGCGCCGCGTTTAGCGGAACCCGGGCGGACGCGACGGAGTTGGCCGGGGCGTTATCGGCACATTAGGACGGATTACCGGAGGCGTCTGCGTGCGCGGTCGGCTTGCGCTGGGCGGTGGGGAAGGGCTCGGGGCGCGCGGCGTTGGTTTCGGAGCGGCGGCGAGATCCTCGGGATGCACCGGCTCAGCACGGCGCACTTCGGTTTCGGAGTCTGGCGCTGGCGGCGCTGCCATCGTCGAGGCAGCCGCCGGCTCTGGTGTCGGGGCGGTTGCGATGACGGGCGGCGTGGCGAGTGGCGTTGCGATCGGTTCAGGCGTCGCAACGGCCACGGCTGTCGGCGCGGGGGTTGCATCCGCCGGCAGAGCGCGGGGCGCGACGACGTTGTTTGACGCGGCGTTCACAGCGGGGGTGGCAGTCGCAGAACCTTGCGCGAGAGCCTGTGCATCGCGGGCGCTCGGCTCGATGCGACGAATGTCCATCATCAGCTTCAGCAGCGTAAATCCCGCGATCAGAACGACGATACCGATGACGAGTGGGAGCAGCGAACTTTTGCCGCCCCCACGCGGTTCGCGACGCACCACTTCAGTCCGGCGCGGCTTCGGCGCGGGGTTATCCTGCAGGTAGGAGTAACCGTCGACGGTCATGTGCTCTGCCGTTTCGAAAGCCTCGAGATACGGGGAGACATCAACATTCAGGAACTTGCCGTAGATCAGCACGAAACCTTTGGCGTAGGCGAGGCTGGGGAAGTGCGAGAAATCCTCGGCTTCGATCTCGGCGAGCTTGTTCGGGCGGATCTTCGTCATCCGCGCTGCTTCGTCGAGCGTGAGATTTCGGGCGGTGCGCGCCTTCTGAAATTTTTCGCCGAGGCCTTCCATCAGTGTCGGGTTGTGTCGTTAGACCGCGGCGTCGAGATCGACAAGGATCTCGCGCGGTTTCGCGCCTTCGCCGGGGCCCAATATGCCGCGCTGCTCCAGAATATCAACGATCCGGGCGGCCCGCGTGTAGCCGAGACGAAGTCGCCGTTGCAGCAACGAGGTAGAGGCGCGTTTTTCCTGACGGATAATCTCGAGGCATTTATCGACCAGCTCTTCGTCTTCGTCGGTCACGTCCTCCGCTTCTTCGCCGCTGCTGCCGGACGAGATCTTCTCGGCGATCGCAAGATCATAGGAAGGCGGACTCTGCGCCGAAACGAACTCGACTAGCCGCTTGATCTCGTCGTCGGTGACGAGCACGCCTTGCGCTCGAATCAACCGCGAGGTGCTGGGCGGTAAGTAGAGCATGTCGCCCTGGCCTAACAAGCGATCGGCGCCGTTCTCGTCGAGAATAACGCGACTATCGATCTTCGACGCCACCTGGAAGGCGATGCGGCTCGGGATGTTCGCTTTGATGACACCGGTGATGACATCCGCGCGCGGTGTTTGTGTGGCCACGATCAGGTGAATGCCGGCCGCGCGTGCCATCTGCGTGATGCGCGCGATCGCGCTTTCCACATCAGCCGGCGCCGTCTGCATGAGGTCCGCGAGCTCATCGATGATCACGACGATGTAGGGAAGCTTCTCGGGAATGATCGGCTCGTCGTCGCGTGGCACCTTGATGTTTAGGTTCTGGGTGTATTCCTCGACGGAGCCGATCGGCGGCGCTTCCTCTTCATCCTCGATGCCGTCGGCTGCGCGTTTCGCGGCCCCATCGGCGTCGAGTTCCTTCTGCGTCTTTTTTGCCGGCCGGCCGTTAAAGCTGGTGATGTTCCGCATGCCGGTCTTCGCGAAAATCTTGTAGCGGTTTTCCATCTCGATGATGACGTGGCGCAACGCGAGCAGCACCTTCTTCGGATCCGTCACGACGGGGATAATGAGATGCGGCAGCTCATTATAAACCTGCATCTCGACTACCTTCGGATCGATCATGATGAAGCGCAGTTCCTCCGGCGTGAACCGGAAGAGCATGCTCGCGACGAGCGCGTTGATGCAGACGCTCTTGCCGCTGCCAGTTGTCCCGGCGACGAGCAAGTGCGGCATCTGCGCGAGATCCGCGATGATCGTTTTGCCGTAAACATCCTTGCCGAGGGCGATCGGAAGTTTCGCTTTGCTCTCGGTCCAATCCGGCGACTGCATCAGCTCGCGCAATGTCACCTTCACCTTGTTGGTGTTCGCCAGCTCGATGCCGACCGTGTCCTTGCCCGGAATTGGTGCGAGGATGTTAATCCGCTCGGCGCGCGTGGCGCGGGCGAGATCGCGCTCAAGACTGACGATCTTGTCCACGCGCACGCCTTTCGCCGGATAAACTTCGTAACGCGTGATCGTCGGACCACGCGTGATGTCGCCGGCCGCGACCGCGATTCCAAATTGCCCGAGAGTGTCGATCAACATTTGCTGAATGCGCTCGAGCTCTGCCGGATCAGCCGCGACGCGCCCTTCGAGATCGTGCTCGTCGAGCAGATCGAGTCCAGGGCGAATGTAATTTTCCGGATCCCAAACTGCATTCGTTAGGCCAGGTAACGCTTCCGTCTTCTTGTCGCCGCGCCGCAGGTCAGCCAGTGACGGCTTTTTTCGCGCGGGTTCAGTCGGGAACGCCGTGGTGTCGACGATGTTCGGCTTTGGACGATTCGCGAGCTCATCCGGCGGCATAAACGGAGCGGCTGGTTCCGGCACCGGTGCTCCTTTCTTCTTCAACTGCCGCTCGATCGTGCGCTGCTGCTTTACGAGCTCGCGCTGGCTGATCTCGAGCTGACCTTTGATGTCCGCCTTTCGCATCCGCTGCTTCAATCGCCACTCGCCCAGCCGCTGCACGCCAGTTCGCATCGCCGCAACCGTTTGGCGCACGATGTGGATCGGGCGCAGGCCTGTCATTAGGATAATGCTCGTGACGTAGAGTCCGGCGAGGACGATGAGCGATCCGACGCGGCCGAGCATTCGCTCGAGGAGGTGTTTGCCGAGCCGCAGCCCGACCCAACCGCCAGGGCCATCGATGTTGAAGGCCGAATGCCAGTCGCGCAGGAAATACGATTGGAGGTGCAACAGGCAGGCGCCCGAGACGATGAAGAGTGCAATCCAGCCGGCGCGTTTCGCGATCTGGAGCCGGGAGTAGAATAACTTCGCCGCGCCGAAGCCGAGCAGAACCACCGCGAGGAGATACGACGCGGCGCCAATCATGAAGTAGCAGAACCCGGCGACGATCGCGCCGATCGGCCCGATGAAATTTTGCGCTGGCGAGTTAGGCGGCGAGAGGTGACTGAACGGCACCCACGACGGCAAGTCCTTCGGCGCGTAGGAAATTAGTGCGAGAAAAAGGAGCGTGCCGACACCCAGAAGAACCAGCGCGAAGACCTCGTTCCAAGCGTTGTTCTTAGTCGTTCGCGCCACGGGGGCACCATAGTAGTTCCAGCGCGCCCCGTTTCAACGCAATTGCGAGGCGTCTCTGTCGACCTGCGTCCGCTGTTTACCCTTGCGCCGATTCTAAGCCGATGAGTACTCTCCCGCGCATGTCGTCTCTTCTCCGCCAAGCGGCGGTCATCTTCTCTTCCGTCGCACTGATCTGTTTCTGTTCGTGCGAACGCCACCGCGCCAACGAATTGCCGGTCGAACAGGAGCACAACAAGACTGGCGCTCCGGATGCGCACGGCGATGGCGCCCGCGCCGGGACCAATCCGGTTGTAACACCTGCCCATCAGCACGACCACGGTCCGTCTTCCGCAAACCCACTGGCGTCGCCCGCCGGAACAGCCGCGCAGTTCTTCCCGCCATCCTCTCCATCGCCGCGGTAGCTGAAAGTCTCCCCATGGCTAAACACCAATACGCCACCAAGCCGCCGAACATGACGACCATGCCGCCCGGCGTGCCGTACATCATCGGCAACGAAGCGGCCGAGCGGTTCTCATTCTATGGGATGCGTTCCATCCTGATCGTTTTCATGACCACTTACATGGTCAACAAGATGGGGATGCCCGATCGCATGGGCGACGCGGAGGCCCGCTACTGGTTCTCGCAATTCGTCTCCGCCGTTTACTTTCTGCCGATTCTCGGAGCGATTCTGGCTGAATGTTTTCTCGGCAAATTCAACACGATCTTTTGGCTGTCGATCGTCTACTGCGCCGGACATTTCGTGCTCGCGCTGAACGATACGCGCACGGGGCTGATGATCGGCCTGGGGCTGATCTCGCTCGGCTCCGGCGGCATTAAGCCGTGCGTCTCTGCGAACGTTGGAGATCAGTTCGGCGAGTCGAACAAGCACCTCCTGCCGAAGATTTTTGGTTGGTTCTATTTCTCCATCAACGCCGGCTCGTTCCTCTCGACCATTCTTTGCCCGCTGCTGCTCAACTCCCCCGGGTGGGGACCGCGTTACGCGTTCGGTTTGCCGGGCTTCGCAATGGTCATCGCCACGATTTTCTTCTGGGCAGGCCGCAAAAAGTTCGTCCACATCCCGCCCGCCGGGCTCGGCTTCGTAAAGCAGTTCTTCAGCAAAGAAGGGCTCGGAGCACTCGGGAGGCTTTCGATCGTTTACATCTTCGTCGCGATCTTCTGGTCGCTTTGGGATCAATCCAGCGGAGGCGCCTGGACGCT
>JBHENE010000027.1:0-6375 GCA_046262215.1 Chthoniobacterales bacterium
ACTCGGCCGCGTGCTGGAAGAGTTCGCGAGTCGCATGGCGTTTCACGGCGGCGGTTTGGAAGGTATCAACAAGGCGATCGATTGCCGCAACACCACGACCTGCGAATACTCGTCCGGTCTGCAGGTCTCCGGCACCTTCACGGAAGTTCTCGCCGACGGTGAGACACCTATTTATATCCGGACGACAGGACCCACAGCGCTCGCCTTCGCCGACATGGAATTGTCCGAACACGGACGCGATTATCACGCCGAAGGCTTTGGCTCGCCGATCGGTCGCTGGGTTGGGACTGACAAAGCGCCCGAGCTGCTCACCGACGTCGACCTCGGCGCGCTTGGTCTCCGCATCGGCGACGACGCACGCATCGAGTTCGCCAGCGGTGTCGTCGTGGCGGGAAAGCTGAGCCAGACGCTTACGCGCGACGGACGCTTGCTCCTCGTTAGCTTCACCGACTGCACCGTGAAGCATAGAGATCGCGTTTTGTTCGAGCGAGCTTGGGGCACGTTCGACATGGCGGTCGGCGAATGCATCACGTCCGTCTTCAACGGTGCCGCGGACAAGGATGCCTATAACCAGGTGGCGCTAGTCCCGCGGGAACGCACCATCAAATCACCGTCGGATGCGAAGCGGCGAAAGCTTGAGAACCTTTACGCACAGGTGCGCGATATCCGTGACCGCAAGATCGGCTACGAACGTCTCGGCGAAATCTGGGAAACGCAGCAGGTAGAGCACGCGCAGGACTGGCTCCTCTCAATGGAGATTTTCGAAATGCTCGACGACGCCGGTGAGCAGAATGAGTTGAAGCAAAAGATCGTCACCTTCCTGAATTTCAAGAAGACGACTGATCTCGATGTCGCGACACTGATTGATTGGGGTTTCCGGCTCGTCACATATCACAAAACAGTTCTCCACACCGCCGCGGGATAAGTGACCGCCGTTCTCTATTGTATGAATCGCAAATCCCCTTGGTTGCTTGTTGTCGCTGCTGTTTTCACCGTTGGCTTAGGTGTCGCTTCAGCCGACACCCGCGAAAACGAACGCCTTTACGCCGGAAAGATTACGAAGAACGAAGCTCAACATTTAGTTCTCCAGAAGTTTCCCGGGTCGAAGATCAAACGGTGTGAGTTGACCGGTCCTAAAGGGCACTCAGTCATTGTGGTTGAGCTGATCAAACCCGGCGCGCAGGACGTGACTAAGCTTCAGGTCGACGGTCGGAGCGGCAAGATCACGCCAGGGACCTAGCCGGCAGTTCACACTGACTTGCGAGGTGCGTGATCAGCGCCAACTAGCCGGTGCGTTCGGAACCGCTATTCGGCACATAGGCATGCCCCTCTTCGAAGTCGAGCAGCGTCGTCTCTTTGTTGCGGAACGCGCAGATGTAAACCGCGAGTGAAATGCCGATGCAGATCGTGACGTAAGTGAAGAAGGCGTCATCGCGGCCGGCGTTGTGCAGTGCCTTGCCGATGTAAGGGGCGGTTCCACCGAAAATGGCGTTCGCGATTCCGTAGCCGAGTCCAACCCCAAGTGCGCGCACCGAGCGCGGAAAAATCTCAGACTTCACAAGCGCGTTGATCGACGTGTAGCCAAGCACGATCAGCAAGGCCGCCATCATCAGCAGGAATGATAACGCTGAACTCCTGGTGTTCGTCAGCGCTGTCATGATTGGCCAGGTCAACAGCAGTCCGCCAATACCGAACCAGAGCAGGAGTGGCTTGCGCCCAATGCGATCGGAGAGCGCCCCATAGACCGGTTGAAGCAGCATAAAGATGAGCAGCGCGAAGAAGTTTACTGTCGTGACAGTCGTCTTGTCGCGAATCGTCCCGAGCATCAATATCTGCATGTAGGATGTGAAGGTATAGAACGCCACCGTCCCGCCCATGGTCAGGCCGATCACCATGAGGAAGGGTTTCCAGTGTTGCGCCAGTAATCGCATCGTTCCCGGCGCCGCTTCCCCGCGTTTGGCCGATCGCGCTGCAACCATCTGCTCGTTAGGTACAGATTCGAGCATTCCTCGGCGCAGCCACATCACTGAGAGCGCTGCGATTGCGCCGACGAGGAATGGGATTCGCCAGCCCCAGTCATGTAGCGCTTGATCACTGAGCGTGGCCTGCAAAATCATCTGTAGAACGAGCGCCAGCACCTGGCCGCTAACGAGCGTGAGATATTGGAAGCTGGAGTAGAAGCCACGCCGGTGACGCGTCGCCATTTCAGACATGTAAGTCGCACTCGTCCCATACTCTCCGCCGACTGAGAAACCCTGGATGAGCCTCGCGACGAAGAGCGTGATGGCCGCTCCGATTCCGATCGTCTGAATGCCGGGTGTGACCGCGATCAGCAATGATCCCGCTGCCATCAGAAGGACGCTCAGCGTTAACGCCGCTCGTCTTCCGCGTTGGTCGGCGTAACGACCGAAAAACCAACTCCCGACCGGCCGCATCATAAAACCGGCGGCGAAGACTCCGAGGACGCCGAGCAGGTCCTGGTCTTCCTTACCACTCGCGAAGAACGAGTGCGCGAAATAGGTGCCGAAGACGGTAAAGCTATAGAAATCGAACCACTCGACCATGTTGCCGAGTGAGCCCCGCAGAATGTTACCGACGACGGTCCTTTGTTTCGTCTCTTCGCGAGCCGCAACAGGAGGCGTGGTCATCACCACGCGAGTCTCCGCCGCAGCTCGCGTCTGAGCAGAAAGAGAATCAGGCACGCCTGCACTACTTGGGATGCCACTGAGAGGTACCAGACCTGGCGGATCTGAAATCCTGGGCGGTGCGACAACCAAAGCGCTGGCGCTGCAAACAGCACCAGACGCGAGCCTGTGCTCAGCAGCGGTGGCAGCGTATTCCCGAGCCCTTGGAAAACACTCGAACTGCTGAACGCGATTCCTGACGCGAGGAAGTTGAGCGACACGATCGTTAAATACTCAGCGCCGAACGCGATCACATCAGGATCGCTCGAGAACGGCCGCATCAATCGCGCAGCCATCAGCCACGTCGTGATCGTGAGCACGATCATGAGCGTCGACGCGAGCCCGAGCGCTGCATACACAGTGTGTCGCACGCGGTCCGCGTGACGCCCGCCGAAGTTCTGTCCTACGACAGGTCCGACCGCGAAGCTCAACGCCACGACCGGCAGAAACATCGCCTGCATCACCCGCATTCCAACGCCGAACCCGGCCTGCGCGGCGGCTCCGAATTGCGCGATGATACCGTAGACGATCATGGCGTAGAGCGTGAAGAGCGCGAACTCCGCGCCAGCCGGCAATCCGATCTTCAGCATCGCCCACCAAATGCGGAATTGCGGACGCCAGAGCGCCGCGCGAAAACGCAGGAAGTGATAGTAGCGTTCGAAGTAGAACACCATCAGGACGTCCGCTATCAAGATGGAGATAAACGTTGCAACCGCGGCACCGCTCACGCCCATTCGCGGAAGCGGGCCAAGCCCGAAAATGAAGAGCGGCGCGAGGACAATGTTCAACACCACGCTGAGCACCTGAAAGCCAACGGCTGGTTTGATGATCCCCGTCGCGCGCAACGCTGAGCCGAGTGAGACGAGCGCGAACTGCAGCGCGAGTGCGGGTATGAACCAGCTCAGATACTCCTTTGCTAATGCCTCCGTCGTTGCATCTGCGCTTAGCGCGTGACAGTACGCGTCGCGGACGAGAAATCCGACGACGCAAAATAGAACTCCAACGAGCAGCGATATCACGAACGACTGATTGAACAACCGTTCGCCTTCCGGTTGGTCCTTGCGCCCGGCAGCCTGTGCGAGCAGCGCAGTTGCGCCGACGCCGAGCGCCTGACTCAGCGCTACCACAACCATCGTCAGGTTTCCCGCCACACCAACCGCTGCGATCGCTTCGCGGCCGAGGCGTCCAACCCAATAGAGATCCGCCAGCAGATAAAGCGTCTGCATCAGCATGCTCACCGCCATAAACGAAGCCATGTGCAGCAGATGGCGAACGACAGAACCTTGCGTGAAGTCTTTCATGCGGCTGGCACCATCAGATACAAACTCGCTCTCGTAAGACAAGCGCACACTCCGGCCTGCTCCAGCTCACTTGAATCACGCCTCTCCTGAATAAACTGTAGCTGCGTGAAGATAGCCGTCGCCCAAATTGCCTGCACCGTTGGCGATGTCGCCGCCAACCTTCGCAAGATCGAACAATGCGCTGATCGCGCACACGCGCAGAGCGCCGAATGGATCGTCTTTCCCGAGATGTCCGACACCGGCTATGTCATGTCGGTTATCCGTGAACACGCCTCCCGCTGGAGCGAAGGTCCTGTCCCACGACTGCAAGAAACCGCGCGTCGGCTCTCGTTAGGCATCGTCTGCGGAATCTCCGAGCGGACGGACGATCATCGCCTCTTCAACACCCAAATCGTGATCGAACCAAACGGCGCAATCGCAGGGAGGTATCGAAAAACTCACTTGTTCTCCCCTGCTCCGATCGAGGAAGACAAATGCTTTGCGTCTGGAGCCGAGACGGTCTGCGTACCGGGCGGCGAGTTCCTTTTCGGCCTCGGCATTTGCTACGATCTGCGCTTCCCGGAGTTCCATCGCAAACTCGCGTGTCACCACGGCGCGAACCTGCTCGTCATCTCCTCCGCCTGGCCTTTTCCGCGCGTCGAGCATCTCCGAATCCTCACCACCGCCCGCGCGATCGAGAATCAAAGCTACGTCGTTCTCGCCAACCGCGTCGGCACCGATAACGGCGTCACGTTTTGCGGAACTTCGGCCATCATCGATCCCGCGGGAGTCGTTCTCGCGGCAGCGTCGACGGACCGGGAAGAGCTACTCATTGCAGACATCAGCCAGGAGGCGCTACGCGTCGTCCGCGAGCGGATGCGCGTCTTCGAACACCGGCGCGAAGAACTCTACTAGATCCCGCTCAAGGAGCCTCCCAATACTCCCGCCTGACTATTTTATTGCGGCAGCGCGCGTCGAGCGCAGCACGCCCGATGAGTATTCATGGAGACGACCCGCACCGAGCTGACGATTTCGTGGCTGACGATTCTGAAGGTGCTGGTCGCGGCGGCGCTCGTCTATCTAGCGATCAGACTAGCGCCGCTGCTCGAGCTTCTTTTTCTCGCGTTGCTGCTCGCGATCAGTTTGGCGCCACTGCTCGCATGGACTCGACGCCGCGGCTGGCCCCGTTGGATCGGTTTACTCCTCGCAGCGCTCCTTCTCATCGGCTCAGCCTTATTGTTCTTCGGCATGCTGGTCCCGATGATCGGCAAACAAGCCGGCGTGCTCGTCGGTAGCCTCCCGACGCTGCGTGATCAGCTACTGTCGCGGCTGCCTTCCTCCGGGCCCGTTCGCGACGCAGCGAACAACCTCTTCGGGTCGTCCGTATTCAGTAACCCGGAGCCGCTCGTAAAACAGGTCGGGGCCTGGGCCGGGATCGTTCTCGAAGCAGTCGCGCGCTTCTTTCTGATGCTCATCATCGCGATCTACTTCCTCGCGGATGGGAAGCGTGTCTCTTCCTGGTTGATCGCGTTTCTTCCCCCGCTGCAACGGGAGAAGACGGCCGTCGCCTTTACGGAGATTACCTCTGTCGTTTCTCACTACATCGTGGGGCAAATGATCACGTCCGTCCTCTGCGGCATTTTTGCATTCGCCGTGCTCGCCTTCCTGCATATCCCGAACGCCCTTGCCTTCGCTGCTCTGGCCGCAGTCCTCGATGTGCTGCCACTGATCGGATTTTTCCTCTTCACAATTCCAGCCGTCGCCGTGGCCTGCACCGTTTCACCGAGCGCCGCGCTGATCGTAGCTGTGCTCTACGTTGCTTATAAGTTTGCGGAGGATTACTTGATCGTGCCGCTCGTCTACGGCAATGCCCTGAAGCTTTCGACCCTTACAGTTCTGATCGCCTGCCTCGTGGCAGGTTCAATCGCCGGGATCATCGGCATCATCGTCGTCCTCCCGATTGTGGCCTCTTATCCGGTTATCGAACGCGTGTGGTTGCGGCCGCGTCTCGAGCCCGACACGGTGACGCGCCACGAACAGATCGACGCGCAGGCGAGCGGCTAATCACGCGTTGACCCTAAGCACGTTCGCCGCGCCAGAAAACCCATGCCCAAGACCAAGAAACGCACGAAGCTCGGCTTCCTCGCGCACCATTCACTCAGCCTCGTTGCAATCTTGCTCCTGGCCGGCTGGCTCATCGGTTACGTTTATCTTGATCCGAAAACCCATCTGGGATCCTTCTTTGGCAACGCCATTGCCGACTGGAGCGGCTCCGTCGTGATCATCCTCGGGACAAAGTTTCTTTACGAAGTCGGCTCAGCTGAAAGCCGCCCATTCAAGAAAGCGCAGGAACGCTGGCCCTCGCTCGCGTTTGTGCAGAAGCACTCACTTCTCCTCTTTCTACTTATCAC
>JBHENE010000028.1:0-6734 GCA_046262215.1 Chthoniobacterales bacterium
GGAGAAGAACGGCCCCGCCGTGCTGACGCTGAAACGGATCGGCAAGCAGTCGACCAAGGCGACGGTGCACTTCGCGACCAGCGATGGCACTGCAAAAGCGGGGGCCGATTACACTGCGAGTTCAGGCGACGTCGTTTTCGCGGCCGGCGGTCCGGAGACCCAGACGATCAGCATCCCAATCGCGAATGATCACAAACGAGAACCGGACAAAACGTTTCAGGTGAAGTTGACGGCGACTTCAAGTGCCAAAGTAGGGCCGCAAAAGACCGCGACCATTACGATCCTCGACTACGACTGATCGCTTGTCCCGGCCGCCGAATTGGCAGCGCGGCGGGACTCGACAGCGCAACAGGTGCGCCTCCGTTTGACGTCGACCAGGCAGAGCATGAACGACCACGTCTTCACTCTCGGCATCGAAGAGGAGTTTGCGATCCTCGATCCGCAGACGGGGGCCCGCGCAAGCCTCGGGCTTGCCCCTCCGCCAGGCGGTGCGATGCTCTTCATCATGAAAGCTCTCGTCGTGCTTCTCTTCACTTTTGTCCTCGCCCTCAGCTGCGCCGTTGCTGCTGACATGCCACAAGGCCGCGTCATTGAAGTCCACGCGGTCGAGGTTTACACCGGCGGCTGCACCGCCTCAGCGCAGGCCACCATGGGCGGCCGTTCCATGTTGCGCGTCTGGAGTTTTGAGAATGGCACGCAGGACGGCATCGCCTTGCGCGGTCTGCAGGTCGCCGCGTTGCACGTCGCGGAGAAGAATCTCGCCGTTGCCGACACCGAGGCCAAATCGGCTGTGGTTTATCTACCGGAACGCGCAAGCGAAACGCAGCGTCGTGCCCTGGTCAATTGGTTGAAGTCTTCGGAGCTGGCGAACACGCCATTCAAGACCAGACTCGCCGATATCAAATACGCCCAGAAGGACGCGCGGATCACACTCGAGGTTGGCAAGCAGATCGCGCTCAAGACGCGCGAAATCCAGAAGTGCGACGCCGGCGCGTGTGGCGAGGCGCTTTGGTACCAGCCGCGCAGCAAAGTCGCCGATTACACCGTGGTGGTGAACGAGAGCTCCTCTGTAAACGAGCCGGCGCTCTTGCTCGTCTGGAAAGACAACAGCGCAAAGAGCGTGTTCGTCGGCCGCTTCGGGGTCGACGCCAAGCCTGAATTTCATCTGGCCGCCGTCGAATAGCTCTTTAGGCTAGAGTTCACGGCCATGGCGGACTCGAGCGACGCACCGGAGAAAAGCGGCCTCTCCCGCCGCACGTTTCTCAAAGCGCTTGGCACGACCGCAGTCGCATCCGCTGCGGCGCAGACAACGAGCGTTGCCCAGGAGCTGCAAAAGCATAATGCCGAGAAAGTGCTCGGTCCGGGCGCGGTTCCGATTACGCTCAAAATCAACGGCGAAAGCCGCAAATTTGATGTCGAGCCGCGCGTCACGTTGCTCGACCTCCTGCGCAATCGCACCGATCTGACTGGCACGAAGGAAGTGTGCGACCGCGCGACGTGCGGCGCGTGCACTGTGCTGATCGACGGCACACCCGTCTACTCCTGCATGACGCTCGCGATCGAAGCGCAGCGTCGCGAGATTACGACGGTCGAAGGTCTCGCCAAAGGCGGCGAGCTGACGCCGGTCCAAAAAGCTTTTGTTAACTGCGACGGCTTGCAGTGCGGGTTCTGCACGCCGGGATTTGTGATGAGCGTAACGGCGTTGCTGAAGCAGAACCCGAAACCGACGGAAGAGGACGTGCGCAAAGCCTGCTCCGGTAATCTTTGCCGTTGCGGCACGTATCCGCGCGTCTTCGCCGCCGCGCTGGAAGCCGCCGGCGTGGAGACCACGAGCTGCGCTGAAGTCATTCGAATCGCCTAACGATATGTTGAAGAGCACGCGAGCGACGGAAGACAGGCATCTTGCCTGTCTCGGCCGACGGGCTTCCAGCCTGTCGGCTTGTGGCGGTGGCAGAACCGGCAGGCTAGAAGCCTGCCTGCCGAAACAGGCTGGAAGCCTATCCTCCAATGTCCTGGCCTAAAGAAACCAAGTACCTCGGCAAAGCCGCGACGCGTCTCGACGGTCCGGCGAAGGTCACGGGCGCGGCCAAGTACGCCTACGACGTGCAGCCGAACGGCTGGCTTTGGGGCGCGATCCTGCGCTCGAAATGGGCAGCGGCGAAGATCAGCTCGATTAACCTCGACAAAGCCAAAGCCGCGCCGGGCATCAAAGCCGCAGTTCTCGCACGCGAAGGCGAACGCCAGGTGCGCTTTTACGGTGAGGAGCTGGCAGCGATCGCCGGCACGAGCAAGGAAGCGGTCCAGGATGCGTTGGCTTTAATCGAAGTGCAGGCGACGCCACTTCCGTTCGTCGTCAAAGAGATGGACGCGACGAAGCCAGACGCGCCAAAAGTTTTCGCCGATGGACAAAACGTGGGCGAAGCGCAGGTGCGCGAGAACGGCAACGTCGCGGAAGGCTTCGCGCAATCTGCCGCGATCGTGGAGAACACCTTCGAGACCCAGGTGCAGTTGCACCACCCGCTCGAGACGCACGGCAACACCGTCGCCTTCACGAAAGACGAGGTCACGGTCTGGGCTTCAACCCAGGGCGTCTTCAGCGTGCGCGATGGCATCGCGGATAACCTGAGCGTGCCGCAAAACAAGGTGCGCGTGATCTGTGATTACATGGGCGGCGGCTTCGGCTCGAAGCTCGGGCCCGGCGTCGAAGGAACGCTTGCGGCGCGCTTGTCCCAGGCGGCGGGCGCTCCAGTTAAGTTAATGCTGACGCGGCTTGATGAATCGCTCGCCGTCGGGAACCGGCCTTCCACTTTCCAGAAGATCAAGCTCGGCGCAGCGGCCGATGGGACATTGCTCGCCTACGAGAACGACTCGTTTGGCTGTCCCGGGTTCGCGGCCGGTGGCGCGACTGCCGCGGGCGGGAGCGGCGCGACCTTTCCCGCGCCCTATATCTACAAGATTCCGAACACGCGGGTAAAACAGGCGAGCGTCGCGATTAACGCCGGCTCGGCGCGCGCTTTCCGTGCGCCGGGACATCCGACGGCATCGTTCACGATGGAGGCGATGATGGACGAGCTCGCGGTAAAACTCGGCATCGATCCCGTCGAGCTGCGAATCAAGAACGATCCTTTTGAAATCCGGCAGAAGGAATATCAGATCGGCCGCGACAAATTTGGCTGGAAAGAAAAATATGGGAAGCCCGGCTCGAGCACGGGCGTGGTGAGAGTCGGCGTCGGCTGCGCGGGTGCGACCTGGGGCGGCGGCGGGCGCGGCACGCAGGCTGAGGTGCAGATCAACCGCGACGGTAATGTCGAGGTGCGCTGCGGCACACAGGACATCGGCACTGGCGCGCGCACTGTGGTGGCGATCGTGGCGGCGGAAGTGCTCGGCCTCACACCCGATAAAATCGCTGTTCGCATCGGCGACACGCGTTTTCCGCCCTCCGGCGGCAGCGGCGGCAGCACGACCACCGCGTCAGTCTCGCCGGCAATCTTCGACGCCTGCACCAATGCGTTGAACGAGCTTCAAAGAAAGAGCGGGATGCCAGACGTGCGGGGCGCGAACTGGACCGCGGCCTGCAAAAAGCTCGGGATGAACCCGCTGGTCGTGCAGGGTAAATGGCGCGAAGGCCTTTCCGCGAGCGGCGCCGGCGGCGTGCAATTCGCCGAAGTCGAAGTCGACACCGAAACCGGCTTCATCAACATCCGCCGGATTCTCGCGGTGCAGGATTGCGGCCTGTTGGTGAACAAGCTGACGTGCGAGAGCCAGATCAACGGCGGCGTGATTCAGGGGATCGGCTACGCACTTTACGAGGCGCGGGTGATGGATCGCGCGACCGGCGTGCTGCTCAATCCAAATCTCGAAACGTACAAGCTGCCGAATGGCGCGGACGTTCCGCCGATCGATATCGTGCTGCTCGACATGCCGGAACGCGGCGTGATCGGGGTCGGCGAGCCGTGTCACATCCCGACCGCCGCGGCGATTGCCAATGCGGTCGCTAACGCGCTCGGCGTGCGCATCACGAGCCTGCCGATCACGCCCGACAAGGTCCTTGCCGCGCTCGGCAAAGTGCCCCCGGCGAAAACTGTCGCGGCCATGGAAGCGCTGGAGAATGCGTTTGCGCTGGTGCGCTCGTTGCCGGCCATTGAGGTCGAGGAGTTCGTCGCATGAAAGCTTTCGAGTACGTTAGCGCGCAGACTCCGCAAAGCGCTGCCACACTTGCAGCGAACGACGGCCGCTACATCGCGGGCGGGATCGACGTGCTTGGAGAGATCAAGGACCGTATCATCGAGCCGAAGCGGCTGGTGAACATCAAGTCGCTCCCGAATTCGCGCGAGATCAAGCCGGGCCCGCAAAGCTGGACAATCGGCGCGAACGTCACGATCGCGGAGCTCGTCGCGCACGCAGAATTGCGAAAGACATTTCCCGGATTGGCGGAGGCGGCGGCGGAAGTTG
This sequence comes from Chthoniobacterales bacterium, assembly GCA_046262215.1. Lineage (GTDB taxonomy): Bacteria > Verrucomicrobiota > Verrucomicrobiia > Chthoniobacterales > UBA10450 > JACCTI01. The sequence continues at coordinate 4,453 of JBHENE010000028.1, forward strand.
GCTCCCCGCAGATTCGCAATGTCGCGACGGTCGGCGGCAATCTGGCGCAGCATTCACGTTGCTGGTACTACCGGCAACCCGATGTGCGCTGCCTGAAGGAAGGGGGCTCGACCTGCTACGCGCGCGAAGGGGAGAACAAATTTCACGCGCTCTTTACCGGCAATCCCTGCATCAGCCCAACACCATCCAATCTGGCGATCGCGCTCACGGCGCTGGAAGCGACCGCGCATGTGCAACGCAGCGGGAAGCTCGTGGAGATGTCGATGGTCCAGCTTTACGAGAAAGCGTGGTCGAACCCGCTCGCGCATCATTCGCTTGAGCCCGGCGATCTCATCCTGCACGTCGAGGTGCCGGTCCGGCAAAGCCGGAGCGCCTACCTGCAAATGGCGGAGAAGCACGATTTTGATTGGGCGCTGGTCAGTTGCTCGGCGGCTGCGCGTCTCGAAGGAAAGAAGCTGACCGGCGCGCGTATTGTTCTCGGCCAGGTGGCGCCGGTTCCTTATCGCTCCGACGAGGCGGACAAATTCCTCGAGGGCAAATCGCTCGACGACACGGTCGCGGCGAAGGCAGCGGAGTTGTTGCTGAAGGACGCGACGCCGTTCCAGCACAACGCCTACAAAGTGCCGCTCGCGGAGGCGTTGATTCGGCGGACGCTCCTCAAACTGGCTAGCTGACACGCCATGGAACAGCCGACGCCCTGCCGCCATTTGCGCAGCAAAAAGATGTATGTGCCGGCGCAGGAAGAGGCGGCTTTTTCGGACAAATTCGATCCGAACTCCTTCTCCCATTGCTGGTGCAATCGCACCATGACGGAAGTGGGCGAGGATGATCGCCTGGTGAGCTACCGCGGCTGTACCAATCCTGAGCGGTCCTGTTACAAGCTGCCGTGAGCCCGCAGTTGCAGGAGATCGCGCGCGAATTCATGCGCCGGCGGGGGCATGAACGGCTGGCGCTCGCCACGCTCGTGCGCACAACCGGCTCCAGCTATTTGCGGCCCGGCGCGCGCATGTTGATCAGCGAAAGCGGGGTAACTTTCGGCCTGCTCAGCGGCGGCTGCATCGAAGAGGAGGTCGCGGCGAGAGCGGGCACAGTGATGACCAGTGGTCAACCGCTGAGGATGACGTTCGACACACGGCCGCGCTTTGGTTGCAGCGGCGCATTGGAAATCCTCATGGAAAAGCTGGAAGAGGACGATGCGTTCCTGCTCGGCATCCATCGCTGCGCTCACGACCGCGTGAGCTTCATTACCGACTCAGAAATCATCGAGCCACCGCTGCAATTGCTCATCGCGGGCAGTGGGCGCGACAGCATTCCACTCGTCGAGATGGCCCGGGCGCTCGGCTGGAAAGTCCTCCCCTTACACGAGCCGGAAGAGGTCGCGGCGGACGGCCGCACGGTGGCGGTGGTGAAGACTCACAACTACGGGCGTGATTTCACCTTTTTGCGCGCGCTCCTGCCGTTTCAGCTGCCGTATATCGGCTTGGTCGGGTCGCGTAAACGGAAGCAGCAGCTCGTGGCCGCCTTGATCGATCTTGGGGCTGATCCCGAGCAGACGAAAACAATTCATGGGCCTGCCGGACTCGATATCGGATCAGCTACGCCCGAGGAGATCGCGCTGTCAATCATCGCCGAGATCCAGGCGGTGCTCTCAGCGCGTCCGCATCACTCGTTGCGCAATCGCAACGCGCCACGCCCGGCGGCTCAGCTTGTCGCGGCGCAGTGAAGCCAAAGATTGCCGCGCTCGTGCTCGCGGCCGGTTCATCCAGCCGAATGCGCAAACCCAAGCAACTGCTGCGCGTCGGATCGCGCTCGCTCCTCCGCCGCAGCGCAGAAGCAGCCACTGCATCCGATGTCACAGCGACGGTGATCGTCATCGGCGCCGAAGCGCAGGCGATGAGGAAGGAATTGGAAGGCCTGCCGCTCAAAATCCTCGAGAACGCTCGCTGGACTGAGGGGGTCGGCACGAGCATCTCTGCCGGGATCAACTGGTTGGCGGATCAGTCGGAGCCGGTTGAGGGCGTGGTTATAATGGTCTGCGATCAACCGCACGTTTCGGCGGCGACGATTAACCGGCTCATCGCCACGCATAGTGTTACAGGCAAATCGATCGTCGCTTCCGGCTACAGCGGCACGCTCGGTGTGCCCGCGCTCTTTGCGCGCGAGCACTTCGATCATCTGAAGTCGCTGCCACCGGAGCGGGGCGCCAAGCGCCTCATCCTTTCCCACCGCGAAACAGTCGCCGTCGTAAAGTTCGAGGACGGAGCGGTCGATCTCGACAGGCC
>JBHENE010000029.1:0-7617 GCA_046262215.1 Chthoniobacterales bacterium
AGCAGTTGGTCTAACGAGTGCGACAGGTTAAAGGTTGCGCCGAGGTGGATTTCGTAATCCTGATCCCATTCCTGCGGCGTGATCATGCGCTCGAAACGAATGCGGCGCTCCACATCGGTGAAGCCGGCTTTCTCGATCTGCTTTAGCATCAGCGCGCGGAAACGATCCTTCTCCACCGCCCAATCGACATTGGCGTGCTGATGCGTGACGGGCGCCAGAACGTAGAGCGTGCTCATGCCTTTCGGCGCCAGCGTCGAATCCGTGACAGAGGCGTTCTGCACGTAAAACGAGGGATCGCGCGAAAGCATGTGCTTTCGTTCAATCTCGTGCAGGTTCTGCTCGTAATCGCGCGCCACGTAGATGTTGTGGTGCGGCAGGTCGTAACTGCCTTCGATGCCGAGGTAGAGCATGAAGGTCGAGCAGGAGAATTTCTTGCGCGCGATGTTCTTCTCGTTCCAGCGGTGACGGCTCGCATTCGGAACGAGGCGCGACATGGCGCGGGCAAAATCGGCGTTCACGACAACAGCGTCCGCTCGGTAAACACCTTCACGCGTGCGCACGCCGACAGCGCGTTTGTTCTCGATCAGCAACTGCTCGACCGGCTCATCAACTCGAATCTCTACGCCCATTCGCGTCGCGACGCGTGCTAGCGCTGCCGTGATCGCGCCGCATCCGCCGACGGGGTGAAAAACGCCATACTCGTATTCCAAAAACGAGAGAATCGAGAACAAGCTCGGGCAGCGGAACGGCGACATTCCGAGGTATTTCGATTGAAACGAAAACGCGAGCCGGGTGCGGGGATCCGAGAAGAACCGGCGCAGATACGAGTCGATCGAACGGTGTGGGCGCAGCGTTGGAAGTAGTTTCAACAGCTGCGTCGTCATGACGTCACGCCAGCCGTGAAAAGGATTTTCGAGACATGGCTGCATCAGCTCGAGCTTGCGGCGATTCTCGTTTAGGAAGCGCGCGAAGCCGCCCGCGTCGCGTGGCGCGAGCGCAGCGATCTGGCGTTCCATCTCGGCAGCGTCAGGCGTGCAATCGAGCTCGCCCCCAGCACCGAAAATCAGCCGGTATTGCGGATCGAGCCGCACCAATTCGACCTCGCGTTCCAGCGTGGTGCCGGCAGTGCGCATGATCTCCTCGAGCACGCGCGGATAAAGGAAGAACGTCGGCCCGAGATCGAACCGAAACCCATCAGCTTCGATCGTGGATGTCCGTCCACCGACGATCGGAAGGCGCTCAAGGACACGGACCCTCACGCCGGCTGCCGCGAGTAAAATGGAAGCCGCAAGTCCGCCAGGGCCCGCGCCTACAATGACGGCGCTGCGCTCCTTCGAGCCTCCGGGGGCGAGATCCATGACCATGTCTGGAGTTATTTTCGCGCGAAGACGAGACGTGGATTCATCGGGATGGATATTTCGCGGCATCGCCCCGCGCGCGCTGATTGGCGTGACGGACAACCTGCGTATCGTCTCGCCCTATGGCGGATCAACCATTGGCAGGAAAAGTCGGCGTCGTTTTCGGAGTGGCGAACAAGCGCAGCATCGCGTGGGCGATCGCGAAGGCATGGGCGGCGGCAGGCGCGAAGCTGATCTTTAATTATCAGGGCGAGCGCTTGAAGGAGAACGTCGAGGAGCTGGTCGGCGAATTTGGAGAAGGAACACCGCTCTGGCCCTGCGATGTGTCGAAGGATGAAGATATCGCCGCATTTTTCCAGAAGCTGCGTGGCGACACGGACCGCGTCGATTTGATGCTGCACTCCGTGGCGTTTGCGCCGAAAGAAGCGCTCGAAGGCGATTTCGTGAGCACGACGCGCGAGGCGTTCCGCACCGCCCATGACATCAGCGCTTACTCATTAGTGGCGCTCGCGCGCGAAGCTTCGGCCATGATGACGAATGGCGGCAGCATTGTGGCGATGACCTATTACGGGGCCGAAAAAGTTGTGCCGCATTACAATGTGATGGGTGTCGCGAAAGCTTCGTTGGAAGCATCGACGCGGTATCTCGCATACGATCTCGGCGCGAAGAAGATTCGCGTGAATTGCATCTCCGCGGGCCCGGTGAACACGCTCGCGGCGCGCGGTATCAGCGGCTTCGGCGCGATGTTAAAACATTATCAGGAACACGCACCGCTGAAGCGCAGCTGTGAGCCGTCGGAACTGGGCGCGATGGGAACATTTCTGGCAAGCGAAGGAGCGGCGTCCATCACCGGGCAGGTGCTGTATGTCGACGGTGGCTATCAGATCATGGGGATGTGAGTGTCGCCGGCCAACTGCGGCAATTGTTGGGCGATGGGGTAGTCGCTGACGATCAGGACACGCTCGCCGCGCACGGCGGCGACAAGTGGTTCGCGAACCACCTCCCGGAGGTGGTGGTGTTTGCTACGACGACGGCGCAGGTCAGCGCGCTCTTGCGCTTCGCGAATGAGCGGCGCGTGCCGGTGACAGCGCGCGGAGCGGGCTACGGATATGTAGGCGGTTGTGTGCCCTTGAGAGCGGGTATCGCGCTCTCGCTCGCGCGGATGAATCGCATCAAGGAGATCAACTTTGCGGACGCGATCGCGGTGGTTGAGCCGGGCGTGATCACCGGCGACCTGCAGGCGGCCGCGAAGGAGCAGAACCTATTTTATCCTCCGGATCCGGCGAGCCTGAAGGATTGCAGCATCGGAGGAAACGTCGCGACGAATGCAGGTGGTCCGCGCTGTTTGAAGTATGGCGTGACACGCAATTACGTCGCGGGTCTCGAGGTTGTGCTGGCAAATGGCGACGTGCTGCGAACAGGCGCTCGCGTGCATAAGAACAAGACAGGATTCGACCTGATCGGGCTGTTCGTTGGATCTGAGGGAATGCTCGGCGTTGTGACCGAGATCACGCTGAAGCTCCTCCCGTTGCCGCCCGCGCGGGCGACTCTCTCGGCTTCGTTCCCGAAGATGTCTCTCGCCGCCGCTGCGGTGCAGGAGATCTTTGCGCAAGGTTATCTGCCTTCGTCGCTTGAAATTGCGGACCACCTGACGCTGGACGCGGCGCGACGGGATCTTGGCTCGGCCATCGTCGCCGCGGGCAACGCTCACTTGTTAGTCGATGTCGACGGGCAGCCGGAGACGGTTGCGATCGAAATGCAGAAGCTTCGCAAGATTGTCGCGGCGAAGAGCCCGAATTCGCTGGATATCGCGACAGTGGAAGCTGACTGCGAAAGGCTTTGGTCGTTGCGGCGCGAGTTCAGCAACTCACTTCGCGCGACTGGTATGACGAAGCTGAATCAGGACGTCGTGGTGCCGCGCAGTCGCTTAGTCGAGCTCGCGGAGTTCGCTGAGTCGCTGCAGGAAAAGCATGGCTTTCCGGTGGCAGCCTTTGGTCACGCCGGCGACGGGAACATCCACGTCAACATCATGGCTGACCAGTATGACACCGATGCCGGCGTGCGCGAGAGGGTGGATGTTGCGCTTGATGATCTGTTCGCGCAGGTGCTGGCGTGGGGCGGTGTGATCACGGGAGAACACGGCGTCGGACTGGCGAAGAAACGATGGTGGCCACTCGCGACGAGTGACGTTTCGCGGGATGTGCATCGACGCTTGAAGGAAGCGCTCGATCCCCATGGGATTTTGAACCCGGGGAAGTTTTTAGACTAACGAATTCTGCGGACGCTCCCGACTCGCGTCATCCTGAGCCGCCGGAGGACGGTCGAAGGAGCTCGCAATGTCTGCGCGATTCCTCGTCGGAGAAGAGGTCGTTCGCAGCGGGCGGCACTCCCCGTTCAAGCATCGATCGGCTGTCGATGTGAGATCCTTCGACCGTCCTGTGGCGACTCAGGATGACGGAGCGGTGTGTTTCGCTACGGCAGCGTGAATTCGGCGCGGACTGCCCGGTGATCGCTGGAGTTCTGCGATGTCTCGATGAGTTGCGCTTTCTCGAGCTCAGCGCCGCGGTAAAAGATGTGGTCGAAGCATGCAGCCGGAAAGCGTGCGTCCGGCGGCAGCGTGACGCGCTGTGACATCGAGACGTTTTGCCAGATCCATGCGAAGCCGTGTGCGAGCAGCTCGCGGGTGGTTTTCTCGTCTTTGAAGCGCGCATCGTCGGGTGCGGTGTTGAAGTCGCCTCCCACGAGCCATGTGATATGGCCGAGTTTTCCGTACGCTTCTTCCATCGCGAGCATGTGCGCGCGCAATTGCCGGATCGATTCTTCCCGGATCGCGATGTCCTCCACGAGCTCTCCGCGATTGCTTTTCAGATGCACGGCATAGACACAGAGGAGTTCTCGTGGCGCGACCTCGTAGGCGGCAAACGCGAAACCGCGCGGCGGAGTGATCGCGCTGCCGGGGTGCCATGATTCCGCCCACGCGCTGATCGGCTGCAGACGGCTGACGATCGCGACTTGCTGGGTTTCGACTTGGCCTTCGCGTGGGGGAAAAGTTGAGCAGACGTCGACCTTGAAGCCGCGCAACGGCTGGACCGCGAGCGCGGCGCTTTCCCAATCGCGCACTTCCTCAAAGCCGATGACGTCCGCGTTTAGCTTGAGAATGTCTGATTGGACGGAGCGAATCTGCCGAGACTGCTCGACACGAGAGGCGTTCGGACGGCCACCGGGAAACCAGCGGATGTTCCAGAAGGCTGCCGAAGCTGTGATCGTCGGCTCAGCGGCGTCAGCGAAAAATGCCGACGTGAACAGCAGGACTAACGAGAGACACCGCACACGGACGATTACGCGTGATGCACGATCTGGGCGAGCTGCTCTCGCACCGCAATTTCAGCCTGTTCCTCGGAGTCGTAGCCGACGACGACCAGCTCCAGCATCTGCGTTCCGACGTCACGTTTGCCGCGCCAGACGGCGTCGAGCCGTCCCGAAGCAGTCCAGTTTTCCTGGTCTTGCGCCTTTACCTCAGGCGCGCTGCCGTCCCAATAACAGTAGTAAACGTGCAGCAGCGTTGACCCTTTCTCGAAGACGTAGGAGCGGATCGGCAGCCCGACGCCGTTCACGGAGATCACTTTCTGATGAACTCCGCCACGCAGTTTCATCCCGCTCGCTGGGAGACAAATATCAGGCCGATGATTCTTGATGAACAAGCCAGCCGTTCGGCCGGGCAGCCATTTGAAGAAATACATCACCCACTGCTTACCATCGGCGCCAGACCAGGCGCCGCCGCCGCCTTCATTGTAGCGGAGTAGCTCCTGCGCCTGGTCGGCGACCGGCACGTCTTTCCAGTTCTTCGCTTGTTTCGGCCAAGTGACGGACCAGGGGTCGAGCCGGGCGGCGCGTGCTTCGTGCACGCCGTACCAAGCCTGCGTTCCGGCTTCTGCGGCGACCGTGCAAATGATGATCAACGCGAGCAAAAGCGCCGGAATTCGAAAAGGAGAGCGCACTTCAGATGAAGCAGACGACGCGGCGCGTTTCGTGCCGCCGCCGAGCCACATGCTGACGCCCCATAATCCGAGCAGGCAGGCCATCAGAATCGTGTGCCCGGCGGGATCGTGCCATTTGTGGATGGCCTCGGAGCCTTGCTCAGCCCCGACGTAGACGAGCAGGAATGTGCGGATCAGGTTGCACACAAACGCGAGGACCGCTCCAGCCGCGACGAGGATGACGCGCCGCGCCACCGGGAAATTGTAAAACTCTCCAAGAAAAAGCGAGACCATGAATGTCGCCTGAAGCGAGCGCACCCCGGTGCAGGCTTCATCAATGCCGACGAAGCCGGTGCCGACCTCAATGACGTTACCCATTTGCACGGCTGAAATGCCGATCGCGTTGAGGACCTCAACGTTGATGGACGCAACCGCCCGCATCAGCGTTTGAATCACGAGCTGCTCGAGTTGCGTCGGCCACGGGACCGCGACCACGAAGAACAGGATCGGAAACGCGAAGTGCCGAAGCCAACGCCTCCCACCGCTCAGATACACACCGGCGAGCGATGCGCTGACCGCGCTCAACGCCATCACCCAGCTGAGCATGCGCCAATCGGGGTGCGCCTCTTGGACGAGGCGGACCGGCATTACGATGATGACGGCGACGAGAATGACGAGCCACGGGAGCAACTTCGTTGCGGGCACGTTGGCAGCGGGCGCGCTCTGGAGGCGACGCCAGAAGATGTAGGCGGCCAGGAAAGGCACCGTCCAGCCGTAGCCATATTGCGGATTGATTGACCATTCGAAGCGCAGGCGCGAGATCAGCTCGAGCCAGAGCAGGCCAAAAGCTGCAAGCGTGAGCCAGTTTCCGCGGTTCGAAACGGGAGCGGCAGCGGGGACTGAGGGTGTAGGGGCGAGGGCAGTATTCATGCAGGCGCGGCGAGTGAGACTGAGCAAATTGCGAGCCTCAGGCAACCCCGCGCTCATCTGCTGGCGCGCGGCGTGCTCTTCTGACAGGGTGTCGGCCGGCGCGCGGAAGCGCAAAACCGGCCCGTTGACTTGTCGGCATCACAACAGAAAGCTCCCGCATCTTGGAGAATCCACACAATAAAATCGAGCGATCGGTTCTCAAGATCGCGGCTTGGACGCTCGGCATCATCATCTTCCTGATCGTCGGAGGCGTGGTGGGGCATCGGTCGTTCCGCCAATGGCAGGAGCGACGCCTCGTCGCGCAAGGGAACGCCCTCGTCCGCGAAGGCGACTTGAAGCGTGCGAGCCTCGATGCGCGACGCATTCTGCAGATTAATCCGGAGAGCGCAGATGGCGCTCGGATCATGGCACGCATCGCGGAGCGGGCGAACCTGCCGGCGGCAGTAGAGCTATGGCGTCGGGCGGCTGACTTCAGCCATAGAAATACCAGTGATCTGCTGACGCTGGCAAAAGTTGCTTCACGTTTCGAGGATGCTGGCAGTCGCGACTACGCGCTGAAACGGCTGCCGGAATCGGCGAAGAACACCGCGGAATATCACAGCGTCCAGGCAGACATCGCGAAGAGCCGACGTGACGGTGCAGCGATGGAGGAACAGCTGCGGGAAGCCGTTCGCCTCGATCCTGCGACGAAGGAATACGCGCTTCGACTGGCAACGCTGCAGCTGTCGTCATCAGATCGCGCTCGCCGGGAAGAAGGCCAGCGGAGTCTGGTTCAATTGCAAGCTGATCCGGCGACGCAACGCGAAGCGACTCGCGCGCTGACAGACGACTCGCTGCGCCGCAGCGACTTCGACGCGGCGATCAAGAGTGCGCGCGAAGTGCAGGAAATGAGCGGCCACGATTTTACCGACGAGCTTCTCCTGCTCAGTGCCCTGCACGGCGGGCTGGACGTGAACTTCGCGCCCTTCTTGCAACAACTTGAGGGCGAAGCAGTGAGCGATGCAGGCCGGGCGTCTGAACTCATCACCTGGCTGAACGGGCACAAGATGCCGGCCGCCGCGATTTCCTGGGCGGCGCAATTGCCCGAGACAGTCGTCGGTCAAAAAGCGGTCGCGATCGCGTTGTCGGATTCTTACATTGCGGCACGCGATTGGGAGGGAATCCAGCGTCTCGTCAAAAACGGCAAATGGGGTCCGCTCGACTTTCTCCGTAATGCGCTCGCGGCTCGCGCGTTTCGCGAAACCGGCAATCAATCAGAGGCAGCGGCGCAATGGAGCGAAGCGGTGAAACAGGTCTCCGCCGATACAAAGCAGGCGCTGACGCTTGCTGAAATTGTGCAGAGATGGGGCTGG
>JBHENE010000030.1:0-25281 GCA_046262215.1 Chthoniobacterales bacterium
GATCCCGCTCGCGAAGGCGCTCGAGCCCACCACGCTGGTGGCCTACGAGATGAACGGGGAGCCGCTCGCGCAACGCCATGGCTTTCCAGCGCGGCTAATCGTTCCCGGGTACTTCGGCGAGAAAAGTGTGAAATGGGTCACGCGCGTCGAGCTCGCAGACGACAGCGCACTTGGCTTCTACGAGAAACAAGGGTGGGGCCCGAATTTCATCATCCCGATTCGCTCGCGGGTCGATCAACCCGCGAATGGCGACCAAGTCTCGACGGCCGGGGGCCTCGTGAAAGGCGTCGCGTTCGCTGGCGACCGCGGAGTATCGCGGGTGGAAGTGAGCACCGATGACGGCGCTACGTGGACGGATGCGAAGATCGATTACCCGGGGACGAAACTCACGTGGGTGCTCTGGAGTTACCAATGGCAACCACAAGCGCCAGGCGACTACGTCATCACGGCCCGCGCGACGGACGGAGACGGAAAGGTGCAAGAGCTAGACGAGGCGCGCCCGTTTAAATCTGGATCGACGGGATTCCATAAGATCGCCGTTCACGTCACCGGCTGACGGTTCGCTGACGTGTCTTACGCCTGACAGCGAGCGCACCACGCGGTGGTGCGACCGCCAATCGCCGCCCGCTGGAGCGCGACCTTATGCCGCGGACACAAGCCGCCTGGTTTCCAACGTTGATGGATGAGCCACGTCTTTGGCGGATCGCTGAAGTCCGCACCGATGATGCGGATCGACTCGCGCGCCACGAACCGCGTCTCGCGCAGTAACGCAGCGCGTTCAGCATCGGCGAGAGCGCCGGCCGTGCGAGCGGGCGCGATCTTCCCTCGCCACAGAATCTCGTCCGCCATCCAGTTCCCGATCCCCGGGAAGCCGCTCTGCAGGAGAAGCACCGCCTTGATCGGCGCGCGGCGATGCCGGTCGAGAAATGACTCGAAGAACGCACGGTTGAACGAGCGGTCTCCGATTTGCCGCAGGTTCGGCGGCCACCATTCGGGATGCAGTTCGCCGTGATGAAAACGAACGCGACCGAACAAGCGCGGATCGCGAAAGACGAGCGCGCGTTTCGCTTGTCGAAGCACCAGATGATCATGCTTCTCAGCGCGAAAATCCCGCGCCTCGATCCGCATCGCGCCGCTCATCCCGAGGTGCAGCCCGAGCCAGTTCGGACCCGAGAACTCGAACAGCATCTGTTTGCCGCGCGCGGTGGAACGAAGAAGCTTCGCGCCGGTCAGCTGCCGCTTCAGAGCACGAACGTCGCTGCCGCGGAAGATGCGCTTCTCCGCGTGGAGTTCGACACTGAGAACGCTGGCGCCCAAACCGGGATCCCATTGGCGACGGTAATATTCGACCTCGGCGAGTTCGGGCACCGCGGAAGCTAGTCAGCGCAGCAGAGCGCGGCAATTTCGAAAGCCTTGCGCCGCGTGCTACCTTTCGGGATGGAGAAGGTGATCATCGTGGGCAGCGGCTGCGCGGGGCTGACGGCCGCAATCTATGCTGCGCGCGCAAATTTGAGCCCGCTCGTGCTCGAGGGCAGCCATCCCGGGGGCCAGCTTTCAACGACGACGCTGGTCGAAAATTTTCCCGGCTTCCCGGAAGGAATCGAAGGGCCGCAGTTGGTCATGAACATGCACGCCCAGGCGGAGAAATTTGGCGCGCGATTCTCTTACTCTGAGGTGACGGAGTTCGACTCAAGCGGCAAGACGCTGCGGCTAAAAGCAGATGACGAATGGCTCGAAACGCAGTCGTTAATCATCGCGAGCGGTGCCTCGGCGCGTTGGATCGGGCTGGAGAACGAAGAGAAGCTAATCGGCCATGGCCTAACGAGTTGTGCGACATGCGATGGCGCGTTTTACCGAAATGTGCCGGTCTGTGTCGTCGGCGGTGGCGACTCGGCGGCGGAGGAAGCGCTCTTCCTTACTCGCTTCGCTTCGAAGGTTTATCTCATCCATCGCCGCGACAGACTGCGCGCGTCGAAGATCATGGCCGATCGCGTGCTCGCGTGTGAATCGATCGAACCTATTTGGAACACGGTGATTACGCAGTACATCCCCGACGAGAAGGGCGAGATGACGGCCGTGAAACTGCGCAACGTCGAGACGCACGAGGAGAACATGCTGGAAGTGGCCTGTGTCTTCGTGGCGATCGGGCATGATCCGAATACCAAAGCGTTTCAGGGCAAACTCGAGACTGATCCTGATGGTTACCTACTCGTTAGGCACCTTGCCGAAAGCAAACATCCGGGCGTTTTCATTGCCGGCGACGTTGCGGACCGGGTCTACAAGCAGGCGATCACTGCCGCCGGCTCGGGCTGCGCTGCTGCGATCGAAGCCGAGAAGTATCTGAGCGGAATCGAGCATTGAGGCTCGAGAGCCGCCGCGCGGCTACGAAAGCAGTCTTGAAGATTTGCGATGTCACGCAGTTCTACGCGCCACGTAGCGGAGGCGTGAAGCGGTACCTCCACGCGAAGATCGACTACCTGCAACAGCACTCGTTAGGCGACGAGCATGTGCTGATTGTGCCTGGCGCACGAACGGAGAAGACGGCCAACGGCAGTTGCTCCATACACACAATCGCTTCGCCGCTGGTGTCGCGCAGCACCGGTTATCGCGCGTTGCTGAACCTCCGCGCCGTCAACGAGGTCATCGAGCGTGAACAGCCCGACATCATCGAATCAGCCGATCCCTATCAGCTCGGCTGGAAATTAGCTGCGACTGCGAAGCGGCGCCTCCTCCCTGCCGTCGCCTTCTATCACTCAGGCTTCGGTGAAGCTTATTTGCGGCCGCGCGTTGCACCGTTTGGCGGACGCGCCGCAAATGCCACAATGCGCATCTGCGAGCGGTACGTGCAGAAGTTGTACAACCGCTTCGAAGTGACGTTCGTTCCATCAGAGGAGCTTGCTGTCCGGTTGCGCGGTTGGGGCGTTCGCGATGTGCGCGTGGTCGAACTCGGAGTCGACACCGATGTCTTCAACCCCGGACGCGCTGACACGAGCGGCATACGCGCAGAGCTTGGCGTCTTGGAGACGGCGAAGCTGTTGATTTACGTTGGGCGACTGGCAGCGGAAAAGAACACCAGCACGTTGTTTGCAGCGTTCGAAATTCTCGCGCGCCGCCGGCCCGGTTCGTTTCATTTGCTCGTTGTCGGTGACGGCCAGCAGCGGACGATGATCGACGAGCTGCGGGCCAAGACCAACGCAGTCACGTGGCTCGCGTATTGCAGTGAAGCGACGCGCCTGGCGCAGCTCTACCGCGCGGCAGACCTATTTGTTCATCCTGGAACGCAGGAAACGTTTGGGCTCGTCGCACTGGAGGCGCAGGCCTGTGGCACTCCTGTAGTTGGCATTCGCGGCAGCGCAATGGACCGAATAATCCTGCACGATCAATCAGCGTGGGCGCTGGAAAACTCACCAGACACGTTCGCAGATGCAATCGAGCGAACCGCCTCCCTCGACTTGCACGCACTCGGGGCAACGGCGTCGAAACTCGTCGCGCAGCGATACTCCTGGCGACGGGTATTTGATCGGCTTTTTTGCATTTATCGAGAGGTCTGCGCAGAGTACGCCGCAACACGCTGAGGAATGAACGACGAGAAGCCTTATACGATCCGCAGTTATCGCCCGTCAGATCGCGACGCCGTGCGGCGGCTTTGTTGCCAGACGGGCTTTCTCGGCGAGCCGATCGATCCCGTGTATGAAGATCGCGAGCTCTTCGCAGATTTCCTGACCACCTATTACACGGACCACGAGCCGGAGTCTTCGTTCGTAATCGAGCGCGACGGCGAGCTGCGCGGATATCTCCTCGGCTCGCGCAAACCGCTGTTGAACCAGATGTACTCGTTCTACCAGAACATCTGCCTCTTTCTGCGCGCGCTCCTGCGCTATGGACGTTACAACGAGGCATCGCGGCGCTTCATCCTCTGGCTTCTGATGAATGGGTGGCGCGAAGTGCCGGCTGCACCACGCCGCACGCCGCACTTTCACATCAACCTTCTACCCGACGCCCGAAAGGTCTCGACGACCCGTGCGTTGTTGAGCGCGTACTTCAGCTACCTCTACCGATCTGGCGAGAAGCGAGTCTACGGACAGATCGTGACTTTCGAAAGCCGCCGCGGGGAGAAGATGTTCGGACGGTATGGATTCAAAGTTTTGAACCGCGCTGAGATCACGAAGTACCGCGCGATTTACCCGCAGTCGGTCTACCTCAGCACAGTCATTAAGAATCTCGAGACCGCCGAGCCACTTTCAGCGTATGGCCCGCCGCAGTAGCGCGCTTGTTTGGCTGACGCTGGTGCGCTAAGCTCCGCGCGATCTTTGCCGGTATAGCTCAGTTGGTAGAGCAGCTGATTTGTAATCAGCAGGTCGTCGGTTCGAACCCGTCTGCCGGCTCCATCTCGCACGTGGCGACGTCAGTCGGGCGCGAGTTGCAAGCGTCGTTGCTGCGGGAATGCTGGAGACGATGCTGCGAAACGTGCTACTAACTCCACAGTGCCGTCGCTTGCGCCGCTGATTCATGCTCACTCCTGATCCAACCGAGCCCGGCGCTGCCGAGCAATCATTCGAACCAGCGGGAAGTCCTGCGAAGGCGCTACGCATCTTTATTGCAGATGATCACGAGATGCTGCGCGCTGGAGTCCGCCGGCTAATCGAAACGCACGAAGGCTGGGAGGTGTGCGGCGAAGCTGCTGATGGCACAGAAGTCGCGAAGTCAGTGCGCGACCTGGGGCCGACGTCGTGATTCTCGACTTGTCCCTGCCCGGCGTGAAGGGTCTGGATGCGGCGAAGCAAATCAAAGCGACGTGTCCGGGTGCGGAGATTCTGATTTTCAGCGGTGATGATACACCCGCATCGATTCATGCGGCGTTTCAGGCCGGCGCGACCAGCTACATCCGCAAAGGCGACGACCATAAGCACCTCGTCGCGGGGATCGAGTCGCTCGCGACCCATAAGCCATATCTGACTCCCGATGTATCGAAGGTGTTGCTCGGCTCGTTTTTCAGCGCCAGCACAGCGAAGACCGAATCGCTGAGCGATCGTGAACGGGAAGTGGTGCGGCTGCTCTGCGAAGGTAAGAGCAATCAGCAGGTCGCGACTTTGCTGGAGATTAGTTCGCGCACGGTCGAAGTGCATCGCGCGACGATCATGCGAAAGCTCGAGATCGAGAGCTTCGCGCAGCTGGTCCGCTACGCGGTGCGGCATAATCTCGTCGACCCCTAGGCCGCGTAGCCGTTAGGGCAGGTTGTACGTCTCGACAACGCCTGTGCCGGTGGTTCGATCACGGCCTCGCAGGATCGCGGTGTAAGCGCCTTTCGTTAGCGTCACGAGCAGAGCTGACTCGCGTTGATCCCTCGGCGCGATGCCGGTCGCTTGAATGTCCGACGCCTGCGTCTGCCCCCAATCGTCATTGGTCGCGATCGATGTCCCATTCGCGTCGACCAACTCGAGCTCCGGATTCTGCAAAGGGTTTGCGACGCCCGATTGCGCGAGCGACGGACCGATGCCGCGCACGAGCACACGCGCGGATCCAGCGCCGTCGACACCCTGCCCTGCACCGACGATGACGCCGCCGATGATCACGTTCTCGTCAGTGCCGACAACCGCGCGGCTGCTGAGATTCGCAAGGCGCGAATTTCCCGTCGGCGACAAGTCATATGCTTCGACCACCGCAACGCCGGTTGAGTCACTCTTTCCACGCACGACCGCGGTGTAAGCACCCGGTGCGAGCGTCTGCACAATCGCGCTTTCACGATCGTCGGACGGCGCCAACCCGGTGGCCTGAACCCCGGCTTGATCGTCCCGTCGCCAATCGTCATTATTCGCGACGCTGGCCCCGCTCGGCCCGCGCAGATCGAGCGTCGGGTCCTGCAGAGTCCCACTGATTCCCCTCGTGACGAGCGACGGGCCGATCGCGCGCACGATCACTTTCTTCGCATCGTTTCCCGTGATGATAAAGCCGGCAATCAAGACGTCGTTGCCAGTCAGCACGCGTGCGCGCGTCGCGATGTCGAGCTGACGACTAGAGCGCCATACCGAAAGCGGATCGTTGGGCTCAGTGCCGCTCCGAAATTCCGAAAGGTTGTCTTCGCCATCGTGGTCGGCGTCTCCCGCTTCTCCGCCTAACGAGGGATCGTTGATCTGGCCTAACGACAAGCGCGCCGCCTGCCAGCTGGTGAAAGCGAGCGCGGGCGCGATGCCAACGCGGGCTACAAATGGATCCGGATCGCCGGTGCGCGTATCGATCCAAACAGGCACAGCAGGCACGTTTGGGTTGGTCGTTTCAGCGATTCCGAGGTAATCGCCAAGCATGTAACCGCCTGACGTTTTCGGAGCGAGAGTCACATCGGTCGAGCTCGACGAAACGCGAATGTTCGGCTGCCAGGTCGAGCCGCCATCGAGCGATTGCGCAAGATACAGGTCGACCAGCGTCGAAGAATTCGGGTTATCGCGTCCCGTGTAGTACGAGACGGTTAACCTCTGACCGTCCGGTGATGCTGAAATGGCAGGATTGAAAACGCTCGTTGCGGCAGGGTTGTCGCTAATCCCCATCGGCGGGGACCAGGTGAGGCCGCCGTCCGTTGATTTCGTGAAGAGAACGCGAGGCGGGGTGAGCGCGTCGACGAGACCCTGGTAAACGACATAGAGATTTCCAGTCGCGCCGTCGCCCGTTGCCGAGGGGATAATCGAGCCGGACCGGATTCCGGGCGGACGGTACGGGTTCACGGGCGCTACTGGCCGTGGCGTCCCAAAAGTCGCGCCGCCATCGGTCGAGGTGACGCATTCCAAAAGCGGATTAGAGCGGCCGTCTAAATTGTAATTAAAGTTATAGTAGACGATCGCGAGCCGGTTGTTCGGGAGGAAGACCGGTTGCGAGCCTTGCGTCTCATAGTTCGCCGGATGGACATAGGCAGGACTGCTCCAGGTCAGCCCATCGTCGTCGCTCAGGACGCGCACGATCGGCGTCGCATTACTGTTCTTGGTGAAGAGAGTGAAGGTGACAACGATCCGCCCCGCATTCGGGGTGAACGGGTTGATCGCCATCCAGTTTTTATCTGGCGAGACGGAGCTGTTCGGCGACTGATACGCAACAACCGGCGCGTCGAAGGAGTTTCCGCCGTCCGTCGAGCGGCTGACTAACACCGCGCCTAGATCGCCATTGAGGCCGAGCGTGTTCAGATACGCGACGCCGCTTTGATCAATGCGCGCGACGGGGTCAGTCGCGCGCGGATAAGCGCCGCCGCTGGCGGTGCTGAGCTTCGGAATAAAAGCGCGGCTCCAGGTTAAACCGCCATCATGACTGACGGAGTAACCGCAATCGATCGCGCCGCCATCGGTGTATCGACCTTCCTGGAATGTCGCGAGGAGAAAATCGGGGTCGTTAGGCGCGCGCGCAATGTGCGGCTCAGCTTGCGCGCGTTGTGTCGACGGTAGCGCAGCGGGGTCGTCGCCGAGGCGGATGTTGGCGCCGACGCGGCGGTCCAGCGCCACCGCAGCGCCGGCCGTCTGGCTATCGCTCGTTAGGGCAGCAGCGCGACGGGTCTCGACAGAACGCGGCGGTTCCACAAGGTCGCCATTGCGGTCGAGGCGGAGGAGAGCGCCAGTCGAGAGACGTTCCAACGGCGCGTTTTGAAAGGCAGCGGGCCAGTTGGAACGGTCATAGGTCGGCTGCCACGTGCCCCCGCCAGGTTGTTGCGACTCGTTAGGCGAAGCGGCGAGGATGCCGCCGATGTTGAGGAAGGCGACGGCAATGGGAGCTCTCAGGGAGCGGATCGGTAGGGGCGAACGCATGCGTGATTCTACATGAACCCTGCGAAATGCATCGCGTTGCGGAGCTATGGTCGTTGACCACGCGGCGGCGCGACGTTAATCCCAACGCCAGTGGATCTTCTCGATGAACTCCAGACGCGGCTCGTCTGCGGCGACGGCGCGATTGGCACGCTCTTGCTGGAAGGCGGCGTGCCGTTGGAGCGGTGCTTTGAAGAGCTTTGCCTGAGCGAACCGGACCGCGTCCGGAGCATTCACGAGCAATACATCGCAGCCGGTGCGCGCGTTATCGAGACCAACACTTTCGGTGGGAACGCCGTGCGGTTGGAGCGATTCGGATTCGAAACGCGGGTGGCGGAGATCAACGCCGCAGCCGCGAAGCTGGCACGAGGAGCGGCGCGCAATCACGACGTCGTAGTCGCCGGTAGCATCGGCCCGCTCGGGATCAGTGCCGATGAATCTCAGTCGCGCGGGATCGATCGCGCGGCATGTTTTCGCGAGCAGATCACCGGCCTTTTGGATGGCGGCGCGGAGGTGATTTTCTTCGAGACGTTCATGGATTCGGGCGAGATGGAGATTGCCCTGGCCGTCAAAAACGAGATCAGCGATGTCGTCGCAATATGTTCGTTTGCCTGCGCGCCCGAGGGGCGCTTGTCATCAGGGAGGCCGGTTGTCGAGACGTTTGGTGAATTGCAGAAGCGCGGCGCCGGCGCCGTTGGACTGAACTGCATGAACGGGCCGCATGGGATGGTGCAGCTACTGGAGCGCGTGCCTGCGGATTACCCCCTCGCGGCCTACGCGAACGCTGGTTACCCGAAGTACCACGAAGGGCGATTCATCTATCACACTGCGCCGGAATATTTTGGGCAGGCCGCGCGCGAGATGGTCGCGCAAGGCGCGCGATTGATCGGCGGATGTTGCGGGACAAACCCGAGCCACATCAAGGCCATCGCAGAAGCAATCGCGCATTTGCAACCGGTCAGAACGAAAGTCGTTCGTGGTATTGCAGAGCCGCTGCCACGCGTGCACGTGGCGACCGTTGGCGCCCCGCCGGAGGAAAGCCTGCTCGATCGAATGGCAAGCGGTAAGCGCGTGATCATCTGCGAGCTTGATCCGCCGAAGACGCTCGCGTTAGAGAAATTCTTCGCTGGTGCGCAGGCGCTCGTGAAAGCCGGCTGTGATGCGATCACGCTCGCGGATAATTCATTGGCGATCCTCCGCGTCAGCAATCTCGCGATGGGCGCGATGTTGAAAGAGCGGTTCGGAATCACTCCTCTGCTCCACATTAGCTGCCGTGATCGGAACGTCCTAGGCCTGCAAAGCGAGCTGTTAGGGATGGCGGCACTGGGAATGCGGCATGTGCTCCCGCTTACCGGCGATCCGGCGCGCGTTGGCGACCACCCGGGCGCGGCTTCGGTCTATGACGTGAACTCCGTCGAGCTGATCTCAATCATCAAACGGCTGAATGACGGCTTCACGCACGCGGGAAAGTCGATCAAATCCGCGACTGAATTCGTGATCGGCTGCACGTTCAATCCGAACGCGCGCAATCTTGATTCGCAGGTCAATCGGCTCGAGCGCAAGGTGGCCGCCGGTGCGCAGTACGCGATGACGCAACCGGTGTTCGATCTGCATCTGCTCGATGAGATGAAGCGTCGGACAGAGCACATCGGCATTCCGATTTTCACCGGTATCTGGCCCTTGCTCAGCGGGCGCCAGGCGGAGTTCCTGCACAACGAGGTGCCAGGAATTGTGGTCCCCGATGACGTCCGCGCAGTGATGGCGGGGTCAGAAGGCGCCGAGGGTCGCGCGCGAGGCGTAAACCTCGCGAAGGAGATCACGGCGGAAGCGCTCGCAAGATTCAGCGGCGCTTATTTGATTACGCCGTTCCTGCAGTACGAGACGACGGTGGAGCTCGCGCTGTTTGCACGCGGGCTCTGAAGTGACGACAGTCGGGCGATGGTCCACGTTCGCCGCGCCGTCTTTGTTCAAGTCACGGGGCTGATCATCGTCGGTGTCGCATTGTTCATCGCGTCGCGATTTTTCCCTGTCGCCGATCTGTTGGCTGAGGTGCAGGAGCATGTCATGCACTGGGGTGCATGGAGTGCGATCTGCTATCCGCTGCTCTACGCTTGTTGCAATGTCCTCTTGCTCCCAGGCGGTTTTCTGAGCATCGGCGGCGGATTTTTCTTTGGCCTGTGGTGGGGATTTCTGATCACGCTCGTCGGCAATGTCGGCGGCGCGGCGATCTCGTTCTTCATCAGCAGGTGGATCGGCCGACGCTGGCTGCATCGGCGCCTGATGCGCAACTCGACACTCGAAGCTTTAGAACCGGCGGTCGAACGCGAGGGATGGAAAATCATCCTGCTGAGCCAGTTACATCCGCTATTTCCAACGAGTTTGCTCAATTATCTTTATGGTTTGACGACGATTCGCTTTCGCACCTGTATGCTGTGGGTGGCAATCGGGCAGGCGCCTGGACTTTTCTTATACGCATATTTGGGGACCTTGGGGCAACTCGGACTGAATCTCGTCCGCGGGCGTAGTCATCCCCGGATCGTCGAGTATTTCCTTTGGGGCGGCGGATTGTTGACGTCGGTTGTCGTATTGATGATCTTGGGTCGCATCGCGCTTCGGCTGCTACAGGAGGCGGAAGACGCCGCGAAAGCAGCAGCATTACCGCCCCGCGAGCAGGAGCGGGAGCGTGAGACGGAACTAGTTTCGAGCGTATGACAGACACGGAACTGATCGCGGAGTCGCAACGCGCGCGCAGCAAGGCTTATGTCCCATATTCCCAGTTTGCTGTAGGTGCTGCTCTCTTTTCTGGTGACGGGAGGGTTTTCAAAGGCTGCAACGTAGAGAATATTTCATTTGGCCTTACGATGTGCGCGGAACGTGTCGCACTCGGCCGCGCGATTGCTGAAGGAGCAACAGAGTTCATCGCGGTTGCAATCGTGAGCGACTCGGCTGAGCCGGTGGTGCCGTGCGGCGCTTGTCGCCAAGTGCTGGCGGAGTTCGCGCCGAGCCTCCGGATCATCAGCTCAACGACATCCGGCAGAACGAGTGAGTTTAACCTTTCCGTCTTACTTCCTGCGCCGACGCAGGGGATTCTGCGATAGTTCTACGTGGAACATGGCGGACTTTCTTGAGAGATACGACGTGGTCGTGGTCGGCGCCGGGCATGCAGGTATCGAAGCGGCTCTCGCTTCTGCGCGCCTCGGCTGCAGCACGCTAATTCTGACGCAGAATCTCGATACAATCGGACAAATGTCGTGTAACCCCGCCATTGGCGGCTTGGGCAAAGGTCACATTGTTCGCGAGATTGATGCTCTCGGCGGCTTCATGGCTCAGAATGCCGACGCGACAGGCATCCAATTCCGCATGCTGAATCGAGCGAAAGGCGCGAGCGTGCGAGCTCCGCGCACTCAATGTGACAAGAAAGCCTATCAGTTTCGTGCCAAAGCTTTCCTAGAAGGCACGGCCAACTTACAGGTGAAGCAAGCCAGTGTCACAAAGCTCGTTACCGTCCGAGGCGGCGTAGCTGGCGTCGAAACCGACATTGGCATGAACGTCGAAGCGCGTGCGGTAGTGATCACGTCTGGCACGTTCCTGAAGGCGCTGCTGCATGTAGGCGAGCAGACTCAGGCCGGCGGGCGAATGGGCGACTCGGTCTCCGGGCTGAGTGAAAACCTCAGGCAGCTCGGCTTCGAGGTAGGCCGGTTTAAGACGGGCACCCCGTGCCGGATTAATAAGAATTCGATCGATTTTGCGGCCTGTGAGATCCAACCCGGCGAAGATCCCCCACCGATGTTCTCGTTCTTCCGAGAAAGCACGGCTTCTGGACCGACCAACATTTTTACATTGAACGAACCTGGGTTCCACGTGGAACAACTTCCATGCTGGATCACACGGTCAACAGCAGAGACGCACGACATCATTCGTCGAAATTTGCATCGTTCCGCGCTTTATTCGGGCCGCATCGAGGGTACTGGACCTCGTTATTGTCCATCCATCGAAGACAAGGTGGTTAAGTTTTCGGAGAAAGCGTCGCACCAGTTGTTCCTTGAGCCCGAAGGTCTCCATACGGACGAGATCTACGTCAACGGCATCTCGACTAGCCTGCCATATGGCGTGCAACGCGAGTTCTTGCGCACTATCCCAGGGCTTGAACGCGCGGAGATGATGCGACCGGGCTACGCCGTTGAATACGACTATTTTCCGCCGACGCAGTTGCGTCCGACGCTAGAAACGCAACGCATTAACGGGCTGTATTTTGCCGGACAGGTAAACGGAACATCAGGGTATGAAGAAGCGGCGGCTCAAGGGCTTGTCGCCGGTGCCAACGCAGCCTTGAAGGTGCAGCAGCGGGAAGCGTTCGTGCTCGATCGACGCGAAGCTTACATAGGTGTGATGATCGATGATCTTGTGACGAAAGGAACAGAGGAGCCATATCGCATGTTCACCAGCCGAGCTGAGAATCGGTTGACGCTGCGGCAGGAGAATGCCGACCAGCGGTTGACGCCGAAGGCGCGGAGCTTCGGCTTGGTCGACGACGCGCGCTGGCGGGCTTTTGAGAAGAAGATGTCGACGTTGCAGTCTGCTCGCGCGCTTGTCCGAAACACGCGTTCCGAGGGGAAGGCAATCGCGGATCTGCTGCGTCAGCCCGTATACTCCACCTCATCGATGCCGACAGATATCCGCTCGAAGGCGACAGCCGACATTTGGGAATTAGTAGAGACAGAACTGAAGCTTGAAGGGTATGTCCGCCGGCAAGAACAGCAGAATGCGCGAGCCAGTTCCCGGAACGCGCAGCTAATCCCGCCAAGCTTCGACTTTGCTGCGGTACCCGGCATTCGTGCTGAAACGCGGGAACGACTTGGCCGCGTCCGACCTGCCAGTGTGAGTCAGGCAGCTAACGTTCCAGGGATCACGCAGACGGATCTTAGTGTGATTGCGGTCTGGCTCGCGAAAAATTATCGTAGGCTGGCCATGGAAGCCGAAGGCACATAAATGATTTCGCTTACTCTGAGCGTGATCGTGATCGCCTATCTGTGCGGGTCCATCCCGAACGGTTATCTGGCCGGGCGACTGCGGGGGATCGACGTCCGCAAGCACGGCAGCGGCAACATCGGCGCCACGAATGTGCTCCGAGTGCTCGGGAAAAAGTGGGGATTCGGCGTGTTCTTCCTGGATGCATTCAAAGGTTTTGCTGCGGTGCGAGTAGCACTGCTACTCGCTGACCGGACGCCTGAGGCGGAGCAATATCGAGAGTTTTACGCGATCCTCGCTGCGGCCATCTGCGTCTTCGGACACTCGTTTCCGATTTGGCTGAAATTCAGAGGCGGCAAGGGTGTCGCCACATCAGCCGGTGCGATCTTTGGCGTTATGCCAATCGCAGCCATCGCCATCTTCCTAGTGTGGCTTTTTATGTTTCAAACAACTCGCTATGTGTCGGTTGCGTCGATAACCGCAGCGCTTGCGCTTCCTTTTGTGGTGGCGGTGCTGGTTGCTCACGGTACTCACGGGATGGTCCTCCTTTATTTCTCCGTCGCGATGACGGCGATGGTCGTGTGGCGTCACCGCGGGAATTTTGCTCGTCTTCGGAGCGGCACCGAACAACGCTTTGTTCGAAAGTGATATTCAAGCAGACAGCTATTCTCGGTGCCGGGAGTTGGGGCCTTGCGCTGGCGGTCCTCTGGGCGAAGCGCGGAAATGCGATCACACTGTGGGGTCACACGCCCGAGCGCATCGAACGACTTAACAGCACGAGGGAAGACCCTGATTACCTCCCTGGAGTGAAGTTGCCGCGGTCGATCCGCGTCACAACGCAACTGGCTGAATGCGCTGGCGCCGAACTGGTCGTCTTCGTCACGCCGTCGATCGCGGTGCGATCCGTAGCAGAAAATCTGCGCCCACTGATCACGAAGAACGAAGTCCTACTTAGCTGCACGAAAGGGATCGAGCACGGGACTGGCATGCGCATGACGCAGATTCTCTCCGAAATCTTCCCGGAGAACACTGTTGCGGTTCTGTCGGGACCGAATCTCGCGATCGAGGTGTCGCGCGACTTACCGACAGCGACGGTATTGGGCTGCGAGCAGGCTGAATGCGCCGGGGAATTGCAGCAACATCTTGGCAGTTCGCGTTTCCGGATCTACTCGAGCGATGAGACGACGGGGATTGAGCTCGGCGGCGCACTGAAGAATGTTTTCGCCATCCCTGCCGGTGTGAGTGACGGCTTTGGATTGGGTGACAACTCGAAGGCCGCGCTTGTAACGCGTTCTCTTGCGGAATTGCTGCGCCTCGGCACTGCAATGGGTGGGGACCCGCAGACGTTTTACGGTCTGAGCGGCGCAGGCGACCTGATCGCCACCTGCTTCAGCCAACACAGCCGTAATCGCCAACTCGGCGAGCAACTCGGCCGCGGCCGCTCTCTCGAGCAGATCACTTCCTCGATGCGGATGGTCGCGGAGGGCGTGCCGACCACGAAGAGTGCTTACGAGTGCGCGCGGCGGCTAGATGTCGAGACTCCCATCATCGATCAGGTCTACGCGGTGCTCTACGAAGGCAAACCGCCGGCGCAGGCGCTACAGGAACTGCTCGGTCGCGACCAAAAGGCCGAGCGAGTCTAGGGCTCTTGGCAGAACTGAGCGATCACCGCAGGATAGAGCTCACGCTCGGCGACTTGAATACGCGCGTGCAGTGTTTCTGGGGTGTCGTCAGGCAAAATCGGAACTGATTTCTGCGCGATGATCTCGCCTTCGTCGACGCCTGCATCGACGTAGTGCACGGTGCAGCCGGTCACTTTTTCGCCAGCCGCGAGAGCCTGCGTCCACGCTTCCAGGCCGCGGAATTTCGGGAGAAGCGACGGATGGATGTTGATGATGCGATGCGGAAAAGCGTCAAGCGTCGGAGTCTTCAACACCCGCATGAATCCAGCGAGCACGACGAGTTCAATCTCCGACTCTTGCAGCCATCGGACGAGGGCCATCTCCGACTCCGGCGAGAGTCTGGTGCGAAAATTCCCGGGCGCTAAATAGACGCCAGCCACGCTGAATTCCCGCGAGATTTCAAGGATGCCCGCATCTTCCACGTCCGAAATGATGACTCGCGCTTCGGCGGACAGTTCACCGTCGCGAATGCGTTCGAGAATCGCGCGACAGTTACTGCCTTTGCCGGAGCCGAGGATGGCGAGACGGAGCGCAGGCATCCGCTAGTTGCCCTGCATTCGGCCGATCAAATTCGAAGTCGAGTGTCCCGCTTCGAATGGAATGATGCGGATCTCAGCACCGAGGTTGCGCAGCGCGTCACGCTCTTCGTCGTCGAGCGTCTCGGCGGTGTAATCGCCGCCCTTCACGTAGATCGCGGGCTGCGTCTGCCTCAGAAATTCCGTCGCACGAACGTCGGGGAAAATCGCGACCAGATCGACAGATGCGAGCGCGGCGAGCACTTCCGCACGATCAGCCTCCCGATTCAGCGGACGACCCTCCCCCTTCAACGCTCGAACGGAGCTATCGCCGTTCACCCCGACTACGAGCACGTCGCCGAGTTCCTTTGCGCGCGCTAGATAACGAATATGCCCCACGTGAATCAGGTCGAAACAACCGTTTGTCGCCACGATCCGAGAACCCTTCTGGCGCAACGCCGCACTGCGCGCAGCTAATTTCGGCAGCGTTAGAATTTTGGAGCTCACGACGGTTCCGGCGCTAGAAATTGCAACGCGCGCGGCAGCACCTCGAAGACGGCGGGCGCGTTGCCGACCAGTTCGCCGTCGACGTTGAACCACATCCCAGGAGTTGATTGGACCGAAATCTTTGCGGCGCGTCGAAAGACAACGCCTTCACTGCCGAGATGAGTTCCGAGAGCGATTTGCGCGGCAACGAGCGCGATGTCGCCAGCGCTGTTCTCAGGGACGAGCACGATGTCGAGCAATCCATCGTCGATTGATGCTTCGGGCGCGACCGCGGTGCCGCCGGCAACGAAGCGGCCGTTTGCGATGATCGCGTTGTAAAGGTCGAGTTCGAAGGGCGTGGTGTCATCCAGGACGATTCGGGTGCGGTAGGCGCGCAATTCCGGGAGTGCCTCAGCGGCGCAACGCAGGTAGGCGAGCGGCCCCCAGCTCTTCTTGATTTCAGGCGTGAGCTTCTCGTCGACGGCGCCGCTAAAGCCCCCGGCTGAGACGTTCAGAAAATAACGGACCTCGTCACTCGTCACGCGCACTAAATCGATTTTCCGCACGTGGCCTCCGTCGATCACGTCCAGACATGCTGCTACCGAATCCGGCAGCTCGAGCATCCGCGCGAAATCGTTGCCCGTACCAAGCGGGATCAACCCAACGCGCACGCGATCAAGATGGCCGGCGACGCCATTGACCACCTCGTTGAGCGTCCCATCGCCGCCAGCTGCGACCACGGCATCGCATCCGTCGTTCGCCGCCTCACGCGCCAGCTTGGTCGCCTCGCCGTGATTTCTTGTAACGCGGACGGACCGCCCGTGGTCTCCGTGTAATCGGAGCACCACCGCGTCCGCGTCGTCGACGCTACCGGCACCGGGATTACAGATGATACAAGTCTTCACGCAGAGAGCTGAGGGGAATTGGTAAACGTTTAGCGCGTGCGCTTCAACCAATGCAAAAAGGCAACGCCTGCCAGTGGTCGAGATCAATTAGCGAACCGCGAATGTACGGTCGTGGATGGAAACGTCTTCGCCGCTCGTAGCGAAATTGATCAAGGGTGTGAGTTGATGGCTGAATTGGTACAGCTGATGACGCAGACGGGCGAGGCTCTAAACGGAAGGAAGCCGATACACTTATTGATGGAGTCGCCGGCGATTACAGTATGGATCCGCGCTCATCGCTCGCCGCGTGTGCGATTGCCTCCGCCTCTATGATTACTCAACGTCTTCGGAATGCCGCCGCCTTCTTCACTAGCTCGACGCCACGTGCGCAGGCCGCGTGGTTCGCTCTCATGTTTTTCGTTGCGGTGATTGGAACGTCCAACGCCGCCGCACCCGCGAGCGGCACGGTAAATCCAACGATCAATTCATCCGTTACCTTCGTTGGCACAGCGCCGGGGAGCGGTTCAGGCGGCGGCGAAGCGACGTGCGTGGACGGGGTTAATTGCGACGTCTTTACGCTGACGGTCAGCGGTCAACCGGCCGACTATGTCGATAAAGTGATCACTGTCACGCTCGACTGGACCGTGCCAGCGAACGACTACGACCTCGTCATTCACAAGGACAAAGTAGACGGGCCGGCGGTGTCCAATTCTGGGAACGGACCTCCTTCCACACATGAACAATCCGGCATCCGGCCGTCGGCTACCGGCACCGGCATCTATGTCGTCCACGTCGTTTACTTCGGGACGATCCCCGGGGCTGACCAATATCGGGGTAAGGCGATTACCGCAGCCACACCGCCTGAACGCGCGGTCACGCACTTACAGGATGGCGGCATTCGGTTTAGCGCTAACTACACCGTGAAAGCACCAAACACCGTTCGGGACGGCGAGCCAAGCAGCCGGACTGATTTCAAGGGTAACTATTACGTCGGCGGGATTCGCGGTGTCCCAGCAGGAGTCGATGTGTGGTATTTCGACCTGAATCCATCGAGTCCTACTTACGATCCACTCATGACCAACCCGATTTATCGGGGTCAGCCGGATTCTTTCCTCGGCAAGGACCGTAACGCTGTTGGGGGCGACGGCGGCGGCGACATTGATCTTGCGGTAGGGTTCGGAACACCCACTGGACAAACTGATCCGACGGTAGCGTTTAGTAGCTTAGTCGCGGCGAATATTTCTGTCGGAAATTCCCGGAACAAAGGCGTCACATTCAATCTGAATCCAGCCGGAAATGCTACCGGTGGCGCCCCGGCGGACGATCGGGAATGGCAGGAGTTCTTTGGCGATAAGACTGTCTTTCTGCTATACCGGACGCTCGATCCGGTGATCGCATTCGTGCAGCGGTCCACCGACGGCGGCTTTACCTACGAAAACGCGATCCCGGTGGGCCCCTCGGCGCAGACCGGCGACATCGATGTCGATCAAAAGGACGGCACGGTCTACTGCTTCTTTAATGATGGTCAGGTGGCCGTAGGCAAACCAGCTACACCCGGCGCGGCGCCGGCTAGCTACGTTTTCCATCAGGCCGCAACTGATCCCTTCGGAGTCGGGCACCTCTTCTTTGTCGGCAAGGTCGCAGACGATGGGACGGTCTACGCGGCCTACTCGAATGACCAAAACGTTTTTATTGTGCATTCAAAGGACAAGGGGAATACCTGGAGTCTGCCGGCGCGCGTGAGCGACCTGCCAGGCGGAGTAAACATTTTTCCGTGGATGGAGACTGGCTCGCTCCGAGGCTCGGTCGTGATAGCCTGGTACGGAGCGGCGAACCAGTCCTTCAATAACGATAACGCAGACTGGAAGGTCTACTTTGCGCAGAGTCTTAACGCAGACGCCGCCGCGCCTACGTTTACTCAAGTCACAGCGAGCGATCACTTCATCCACGGTAGTAACATCTCGGAAGGTGGTTTGACTGGGGCAGCTAACCGGAACCTGATCGATTACTTTCAGATTAGTGTAGATCCGACCGGTGCGGCGGTAATTGGTTACACCGATGACCATAACGATACTGATGGCGCTACCTATGTGACACGTCAGATCGCTGGTCCGAGTGTAAAGGGCGGGAATGTCTCGTTACCCGCACAAATCCCAGCTCCTGCGAAGCGAGTTGGCGAGGAAGCGCCGCCCGCTCAACCAGGACCTAATGGTGAGCAGGTGACTGACTTTGCGCAGGATGCCCGCGACGCGGCACCGGCCCGAATCGCCACCAACACTCCGGCAGATATCCTCTCCATCAAATACGGCACCAGGCTGGAAGGCGGCAAAATAATGCTAACTGCGACGATGAAAGTCTCGGATCTCAGCGTGTTGCCGGAGAACTCGACGTATCGCATGAGCTTTACGGCGAATGCGCCCGATTCGGTGCTGAGTGCTACCGGCGACTACACCTATGGCCTGTCAGATCGAGGCGACCAGTTCTTCTTTTCCGTCACGGCCACGGCACCGAATACGCCGACGTATAACTACGGCACCGCCGTCCGGGGCAGTAATGGAGCACTCACTTTCACAACCCGAGGTGCCGCGGACAGCGGCTCATTTAACTCTGCCGCGGGCACGTTAACGGTGAACGTAGATCTCGCGAAGTTCAACGCCATCCTCACAACAGCTAAGCGACCGCTCCTGCAAGTGGGAAGTGTGCTTACAGGTCTTCGAGGAACAGCTTCCGCCAGCGGGCTAACGGACGGCACTCGGGGTGGCACTCAGTTTGTCGTTGGCGGCGGGGAGCGCCTTTTGAATGTGTCCACGCGCCTGCGCGTCGATGCCGGCGATAAGCGCGGAATCGGAGGTTTCATCGTCCGAGGTTCGCCTAAAACGATTGTCGCTCGAGGCATTGGGCCGTCGTTAAAAGGAGTATCGACGCCGCTGCTGCAGGATCCTACTTTGGAACTTTTTAAACAGCGACAGTCGATTGGGAGCAATGATAACTGGCGCGGGCCGCAGCAAGCCGAGCTGCAGCAGTTCGGCCTTGCGCCGACGGACGATCGTGAGTCCGCTCTCGTTGCAACCCTTCAGGAGGGAGATTATACGGCGGTCCTCGGAAGTGCGGACGGCACGCCCGGGGTTGGCGTAGTAGAAGTGTACGATGTCACCTCTACGAGCACGCCAGAGCTAGTGAACCTTTCGTCCCGCGGTTTTGTGGGAGGTGGAGACAACGTCCTGATCGGTGGGTTAATCATTCGCGGCGGCGGATTAGAGAGGGTATTCTTGCGGGCGATCGGTCCTTCGCTCGAACCTCTCGTGCCCGGGTCGCTGCAGGA
The DNA here is from genome assembly GCA_046262215.1 of Chthoniobacterales bacterium. Lineage (GTDB taxonomy): Bacteria > Verrucomicrobiota > Verrucomicrobiia > Chthoniobacterales > UBA10450 > JACCTI01. Next base: position 19,636 of record JBHENE010000030.1, read on the forward strand.
CCCCAGTATCGATGTCAGGGATGCTAATGGCATGTCGCTCAAAAACGACAACTGGAGAGATTCAGCTGATCAGGCGGAGATTATGGCGAGTGGTTTAGCGCCCAAAGACGACCGTGAGTCGGTCGTGATTTTGCGAGCTCCAGCGACGGGGAACTATACTGCCATTGTGCAAGGGGCGGGTGCGTCGACCGGTTTCGCGCTGGTGGAAGCATACCGCGCAGACTAACCAGAGCGGAACCTTTTAGTTGGTGAAAATGCCGGCCTGAGTAATCTCAGGCGGGCATCGCTCCAGATGGATTTCGCACTCACACCAGGATCTTCGGAGACGGCGGCGGACGACGCCGAGCCGAGTCAGGCCGAGGTCAGAAGCGGGTTCGTGATCTCCCCAACGCCGGTAGTCGCAGGTCGAACGACCGGCGTCGGCGACGCGGCTTCCGAGTTGCCGAAGCCGAAAGGCAATGAGCCGCTCTATCTACTGCCGCGCGATCCGACGAGCGCGTATGCGTTCTGGAACGTCGATTGGACGACGGCGTTTGGTGAGACAGCACCGACCGAGCGCGAAGTGCTGCTGAAGGTCTCGAAGGCGGCGCAAGCGGAAGGGAAACGCATCCCAGTCCAGCCGACGGCTGGAAGCTGTGTTGTCGAAGGTCTCGAGGCAGGGAGTACCTACCGCGCGAGCCTTGGCTACTACGACTTAGCTGGCTACTGGGTGCTTCTGGCCACTTCAACCGGAGTGACGACGCCGGCGAGCATTTCCGATCCGGCGAACGATGACGACTTTGCGACGGTTCCGTTTCATCTCAGCTTCCAAAGAATGCTGGAGCTCCTCCGCGTGTCGAAAGGAGAAAGCCGGCCACTTACAACGATGTTGAAGGAGCTGCGTTCGCAAGACGTGGTTCCCTCCGATAGCGAGCCATCCCTCGAGCAAAACGAACTCGTCGACGCGCTGCGTAAAGCAGTTGTCCAGAATCCGCCGCCACAAGGCGCGTCCGCTGTCGCGGATCTCTGGACGCCCGAGTTGATGAACCAGGTGCTCGGCGGTTCCAAAGGCTCTGCCAGTTCGCAAAGCGGCTTCGGCGGAAGCAGCCACGCGGCGTGACAGTGACGCAGCGCAGCTACTTCGAAGCCCGCAGCTTTAGCGGCTTAGCTTAATCCCCTCCGGCATTTCCGGAGGTGGCGCGTTGAGTCGGCTGTGGCTTTTGCCATAGGCGAAGTAGAACACCATCCCGATCGCGAGCCAGACAATCAGCCGCATCCAATTCGTCCAGCCGAGGCCATAGATCATGGCGCCGCAGACGATGATGCCGAGGGTCGAGACCACCGGCACAAGCGGCACCGTGAAACCGCGCTCGAGATCTGGACGGCGCACGCGCAGAATCCAGACGCCGGCACAGACCAGGATGAACGCGAAGAGCGTTCCGATGCTGGTCATCTCGCCGGAAACGTCGGCCGGGACGACAGCGGCGAAGAGGCCGGTGAAGACGAAGAACAGCATGTTCGATTTATGCGGTGTGCGGAAACGCGGATGCACATCCGAGAAAACCTTTGGCACCAATCCATCGCGGCTCATCGAGAAGAACACGCGGGATTGTCCGAGCAACATCACAAGGATGACGGACGAGAAACCCGCGAGAATGGCGAGAGTCACTGATTTCGAAAGCCACTCGTAACCATGCATATAAGTGCTGATCGCGAATGCCACAGAGGCTTCTTTTCCAGCCGTGCGGAAATCGTTCACCGTCGCCACACCACTAAGGACATACGAGAAGAGCACGTAAAGAACGGTGCAGAGCACCAGCGACCCGAGGATGCCGATCGGCATATCACGCTTCGGATTCTTGGCTTCCTGTGCCGCAGTCGAGACGGCATCGAATCCGATGTAAGCGAAGAAGACCACGCCTGCCGCGCCGAGGATTCCCATGATGCCGCCATATGCGTGGGTGATGCCTTGCTGCGTCGTGTAGGTGGTCGCCGCCGGAATCATGGGAGTGTGATTCGCGGGGTTGATGAAGCCCCAGCCGATACCGATAACAAGCAGGACGATCGTCGTTTTCAGAACGACGATGATGCCGTTAACGAGAGCCGACTCTCTCGTGCCGCGGATCAGCAGCATCGTGAGTAGGAACAGGATCAATACCGCCGGCGCGTTCAGGATTCCATGAATGCCCGCGGCGTCATGTTCGAACGGAGAATGCGTCCATTGGTAAGGTATTTTCATTCCGAACCAGTCGAGGACGAGGTTGGCGTACTCGCTCCAGGCGATCGCGACGGTCGCTGCTGCGACCGCGTATTCGAGGATCAGATCCCAGCCGATGATCCAGGCGACGAGTTCGCCCATGGTCGCGTAGGAATACGTGTAAGCGCTTCCCGCGACAGGGATCATCGAGGCGAACTCCGCGTAGCACAGGCCCGCGAACGCGCAGCCGATACCCGCGACGATAAACGCGAGCACCACCGATGGACCCGCACGATCCGCGATCGCGGCGGCGGTCCGCACAAACAAACCGGCACCGATAATCGCGCCGATGCCGAGCGCGATCAGGTTCATCGGGCCGAGCGATCGTTTCAGCGTGTGTTCGCCGACCTCCCGTGATTCTTCCATCAGTTTGTCGATGGATTTACGTGCGAATAGATTTGCCATGGGTAGCTCTCCTTTGGGGTTGCTGCGCTGCTCCGCCGCAGTCGTTTCGGTTTCGTTCAGCCGGTTGGCTGTCTAACAAGTCACGCGGCCGGTGTTTTCTTCCACATGAAATAGACCGGCACGCCAGCGAGGACGATCACCAGACCTGGCCACGTCGTCGCCGTCTGATAGATGAAGAGCACCGCGAGGATCACGCTGGCACCGACGATGTAGAGGGCAGGCACGATAGGATAACCAAATGCCTTGTAGGGACGTTCCGCGTCAGGCCGTTTCCGGCGCAGAACGAAGATGCCGAGGATCGTGAGGATGTAGAAGATCAGCGCGGCCGAGATGACGTAGTCGAGCAGGTTGCCGTACAGATTGCCGTAGGTGATCGCTCCGGCCGCGTCTGTCTTGACCGTGCGCGGCAACACGAGAACACCGGCCCAAATCCCCTGGATGATCAAGCCCCATGACGGCACGTGGTTCTTGTTCAACTCGCCGACGCGCCGGAAGAACAATCCGTCGCGCGCCATCGCGTAGTAAGCGCGCGCGCCGGCGAGAATCAGCCCGTTATTGCAGCCGAAAGTCGACACCATGATCGCTACCGCCATGATCGTGGCGCCGATGCCCGGGAAGATGACCTTCGCGGTTTCCGACGCGACGCGGTCGCTCGGCGCATTCTGGATCGCATCGAACGGCAGCACGGCGAGGTAAGCGATGTTCGCGAGCAAGTAGAGAGCAATCACGAGCAGCGTGCCGAGCGCGAGCGAGAGCGGCACGTTGCGGCGCGGATTTTTCACTTCGCCGGCGGTGAAGGTGATGTTGTTCCAGGCGTCCGCGGAGAAGAGTGAATTCGTCTGCGCCACACAGATGCCGACGAAAAGGCCGAACGTCGTCACCGCGGTGAGCCCCTGCCCGACATCCTGCAGGCTTCCACGTAGACTCCAAAAGTCGCTGAAGTTCACCGCACCTGCGCCTGAACGCACGCCCACAATGATGCCGAGGAGGATCAGCGCGATCAACGCGCCGGTCTTCGCGGTCGTGAAGACGTTCTGCACGAGCTTCCCGAGTTTCAGGCCGCGCGTGTTCATGAACGTCAGCAACGCGATCAGCGCGAGGCCCACGAGCTGCGCGGTCGAAAGTGAGAGCGCGTAACCGCCGAAACGGATCGGCGCCACGATGTAGTTGGTCTCCGACACCCACGGCACCAGGACGCCCATATACCGCGCGAAGCCGACCGCGACCGCTGCGATGGTGCCTGTCTGGATGACGAGAAAAAGCGTCCAGCCGTAAAGGAAACCCCAAAGCGGCGAGAACGCTTCCCGCAGGTAAACGTATTGCCCACCGGCCTTCGGCATCATCGCGGCGAGCTCGCCGTAGGAGAGCGCCGCCATCAGCGTGAGCAGGCCAGTGACAATCCACACGACGATCAGCCAACCCGGTGATCCGACCTGCCGCGCAATGATCGAAGAAATAATGAAAACGCCGGACCCGATCATCGATCCGGCCACGAGCATCGTGGAGTCGAGCAGCCCGAGTCCGCGGATAAATTCGCCATCCTGCTTTGGCGTTGGCTCTGCGTTGCGCGGACTGTTGATGAGCGGTTCGATTGCGTTCGAATAACGACTCGTCTCTGCGCAAGCAAGCGTTTTCGCCTGCGACGCCATGGTGCTATCATCGGCGCGTGTTCCGTCGCCTCTTGCCAATTCTCCACGCGCTGCTGTTCGGTGCGCTCTGCATTCCTGCAGTCGCCGCATCGCCGCGCAACCCGCAATTCCAAGTGTTACCGCTCGAGCGCTCGCGGCAGAATCACCTGCTCGTGCGCGCGTTCATTAACGGCAAACCGGCGCTACTCGGAGTCGACACCGGTGCGCCCGTCAGCGCGATCGCGTTGAACCGCGTCGAGCACTTCGGGCTCACGGAACTCAGCGCAGGCTCACAGCTCCCGCGCCGGCTAAGAATCAACGGCAGTTTCAATCGCGTCGCGGTCGCCAAAAATGTGCAGCTCGGCGCGCTCGTGCTGGTCGATGAGCCGATGGTCGCCATCGATCTCGGCGGATCGTATCGCGCGGCGAAGTTAATGAAGGAACAGGCGATCGACGGGATCATCGGCGCGGACATTCTTTTCCCTACAGAAGCTGCGCTCGATTGTCGTGCGCAGATCCTGACGCTGAAGATCGACCCGAGCGTGCGCGGTCCTGCACCGGGGACCGACTATCGCGGCTTCACCAAGGTGCCTATGTCGTTGAGTGCGGGATACAATCTCTACGTCGACAGCCGACTGAATGGACAACGCACGAAATTGCTCGTCGATAGTGGGGCATTTAGCACGCTCTTGAACCAGCGCTTCGTCCGCCGCATGAAGATCCCGCTCCGGAAGACGGCATTCACTTCCGCTGGGGTAAATCTGAAAGGGCGCGGCGTGCAGATCGCGACGATCAACCAGTTTTCGATCGGCTCGCTCGAGATGAGCAAGAAGGAGGTCGGCGTGATCGATCTCGAAGGCCTGATTCGCGATGGTCTGCTCGATGCAAACCCGCCGGTCGCCGGCTTGTTGGGATCCGACATTCTGCGCCGACATAGCGCGATCATCGATTTTCGCACGAAGACGCTTTACCTGAAGCGGTAGGCGAGTCTCCGCTGATGGCTAGAATCAGACAGGCGTTCGTGCTCGGCGCTGGGATGGGGTTGCGCCTTCGTCCTCTCACCGAAGAGACACCGAAGCCGCTCGTTCCGATCTTCCAGAAACCGCTGATCACGTTTTCACTCGATCATCTCTGCAGCATCGGGATTGAGTCATTCGTCATCAACACGCACCGACTGGCGGAGCAATTCGAGACCCGTTTTGCGGAGGGTAGCTATGCGGGCGTGCCCGTCCACTTGCTACACGAGCCGGACCTACTCGAGACGGGCGGCGGAATCAAAAACGCGGAGCCGTGGCTGCGTGACGGCGTGTTCATTGTCTACAGCGGCGACATCCTGACGGACGTGCCGCTCGAGCCTTTGATCGACGCGCATTTTGC
>JBHENE010000031.1:0-13275 GCA_046262215.1 Chthoniobacterales bacterium
AGCCTCGAGCGCCTCATCGGGTTTTCCGAGTGACTCAAGGTTCGCCGCTATCGCCATCTTCGCGGTCGTGATTAGCTCATGCTTCGGAAATTGTGCGACGAACTTCCCGAGTGTGGCGTTCGCGTCGTCAAATTTTTGCGCCTTTCGTTGCTCCGCCGCCAGCAATAGATACGCGCTCCCGCCCGCCGGGGCGGAAGGATATTGCGCGATCACCTTTTCGTAATCCGCTGGCGCCTTTGCTTCGGCGAGTAACTCAGCGGCTGCGGCATCGCGCTGTGCGATTTTGTAGTGATAAGCTGCGTAGCCGCAGAGGGCGAGGACCACCAAGGCGATCGCGCCGATGATTGCCCATTTATTCCGCTCCCAGAACAACTGCGTATCCAGCACCGGATCAGGCGTGAGGGGAGAATCGGAAGAGCTCGGGATGGCTGTAGGCATGGCTGGAGACGGTGGAAAACGGAGTTTCGTCTATGCCACGCGCGAGTTTTGCACGCAAGCACCTAAGCTGCGGCGGGGCGTAAGGCCAGCCGAGCTGGCGGTGACGATTTCCCTTCGATGGCACAACAAGATGAGCCGACACCGGCAATGCAAAACCCGGAGAAAGATCCGGACGAATGGGTCACTGGTGACGAGCCGATGACCGGCCCGCAACGTTCCTACCTCCAGACGCTTTGCCGCGAAGGTAAAGAAGAGGTCAACGAGAACTGGACCAAGGCGGACGCCTCCAAAAAAATCGAGGAGCTGCAGGAAAAGACCGGACGCGGCAAGCAGTCCTAGCCAGCGTCGGCGCCGCTCCCGGCGCGCAATTTTACCTCGCTCCCTCGCGGCGTTTCGGCTTTCAGAAACTTCCGCATCAGCGCGAGCGCCTCGTCATTCTCCTTCGGCGTATTTGAGACGATGCAGTCGCTTGGAATCACCAGCTCGTAGTCGCGCATGTAGGCGTCGTTCGCGGTGAAGAGCACGCAGAAATTGCCGGCGATTCCTGTCATGATGAGCCGCTTTGCACCGAGGTAGCGCAGCAGTGTATCGAGCGTGGTGGAGAAGAAGCCCGAGTGCTTCGGCTTCAGGACAAAATAGTCGTCGTCTTCCGGCTTGAGAATCTCGACCAACGGCCGGCCGCGGACATTCTCCTCCAGGCAATGCTCCACCGTCCGACGCCAATCTGATTTCCACTTTCCGAAGTTGTCGTTCACATAAACAACCGGCACGCCCGCTCGCCGCGCGCGTTGCTTTAAGGCCCGAATGTTGCGCGCCATCTCCACGGTGACGTCGACAATCGGCTGCGCCTCCGGAAATTCGAGGTCGTTGATGACATCGATCAACAGCAGCGCGGTGTCGCATTTATCTGGCACGCTCCCGTGCAAATCGTTGTTTTTGGCTAGCATGCAAAACGGATCGTCACGCGCGCGATGCGTGGTCGCTCGTTAGGCATGGCGCGGCGGACGGAAATGCCAGACGCTGCGGCTGTGATGCCGCACGACAAACTCTTCATTCCCGGCCCAGTCGAAGTGTCGGCAAAAACGTGGGCGGCCTTCTCTCGTCCGACGATCGGGCACCGCAGCGAGGCATTCCGCCAGCTCTACCGCTCGATCCATCCGCGGCTCCAGGAATTCTTCGGGACAACGCAGCCGGTCTTTCTCTCGACCTCGTCAGCATGGGGCGTGATGGAAGCCGCGATCCGGAATTGCGTCGGCAAACGCGTCCTGAACTGCATGTGCGGCGCCTTCTCCGACAAGTGGCTCGACGTCAGCCGCCGGTGCGGCAAGCAGGCCGAGCCGTTGCAGGTTGGCTGGGGCGAGCACATCGATCCCGCGCAACTCGATGCGAAGCTCGCCACTGGCGACTTCGACGTCGTCACGCTCATCCATAACGAGACTTCCACCGGTGTGATGAATCCGCTCACCGAGATCTGCGCGGTGGCGCGAAAATATCCGGAAGTCGTCCTGGTCGTCGATGCCGTCTCGTCGTTCTCTGCGGTCCCGATCGCTATGGATACGCTCGGCATTGATGTGTTGCTGACCGGCAGTCAGAAAGCGCTCGCTCTTCCGCCAGGGTTTTCGCTCTTCAGCGTCTCCGACAAAGCCTTCGCGCGCGCTGAGCAGCAGAATGATCGCGGCTACTACTTCGACTTTCTCGAATTCCGAAGGCAGCAGGCGAACGACATGACGCCCGCGACCCCGAGTGTCGCCCACATCTACGCCCTCGCTTCAAAGCTCGAGGACATCTTCGCGGAAGGCCTGGAAGATCGATACACACGCCACCGGAGGACGAACGGCCTCGTCCATGAGTGGGTCCGACGAAGCGGTTTTGCGTTCCTCGCCCGAGAAGGCTATCGCTCCGTTTCCTTGACGTGCGTCAAGAATAACGGGCGCACCGACGTGGCAAAATTAGTGCGAGATTTACGCGAGAAGCATCACCTCGCGATCGACGGCGGCTACGGGAAGCTGAAAGGCGAAACGTTCCGCCTTTCGAACATGGGCGACGAGACAGACGAAACAGTAGGACAGCTGCTTGCCGCCCTCGATGACTGCCTTGCGGAGGCGAGCAGCTAGCGTCGCTGCAACTACAGATTTGTCGCCCGCGTCCCTGGGGTAAACGCGGCACCACCAGCATCTCGCTCACTGACATCGTCGCGGCTGACTGCGACGACGCGGTTTTCGAGACCGAGCTCGCGTGCAGACGCAGGCCGGCTCGCGCGAAAGTGGAAGGGCGCCTTCGTTTCCGAAGACACCCTCCATTTCGATGGCGATAAGCCGAATTTTGTCGCGGCCGATTGCTCAGCCCGGATGATCATTTATCTCAGCTCACTCGCGTGAGCCGCCCAACGCACTCGCGTGCGCCGTAATGCGACGATACCCGAGGGAACACGGACCGGCTGCCCTCCCTCTGTTTTGTCTTGCACCGCATGGGGTTTTTCCTGCCGCGCGGATCACTCCGCGCGCGGTGAGCTCTTACCTCGCCTTTTCAACCTTACCCGCCGGCATTGCTGCCCGCGGGCGGTATATTTTCTGCGACACTTTCCATGACCGCGCGCTTACGTGCGCGACCTCCGCGTGTTTTACGCGGCATGCTGCCGTGTGGTGTTCGGACTTTCCTCTAGCGGCAATTTCTTCCCGCCAGCGATCATCTGCCATCGGCGCGCAGTTTACGTCAAAGAGCGCGACGATCAAACGCGTCAACAAGGGCGATTGTCCTGCTTCCCTTGCTTTTTACGCTCGAAAGAGAACTGTAAGCGGCTCGCGACCGACCCGACGCGAAAAAGATGATCCCGAGCCTCCCAACCGACGCGCGACGGCCACAACTCCGCTGGTTCGTGCACGTCTTCCTCGCCGCCTGTCTGCTCGCGCCTTCGATCTGGATGTTAGCGACCATCCCGCCGCTGTGGCGCGACGTCGACGCCTACAACCAGGTGACACATTCGCCCGCGATGGCGACTTACTGGGGCAACGGCGCGCTCTATTGCTTCGCCTCACGCGTGCCGCTCAAGATCGGCGCCGCGATCGGACCCGCCGCTCCTGGCCCGACCCCACCGTTACTCCAGCCGCGATTGACCGACTCCGGAGTATTGCTCCTCGTCGGGTCGCAACATCTCGCTCTTGTTGGCGCGGCATTCTTCTTCATCATCACGATCTCGTCCCTCGCGTGGGTGCGCCTGGCCCTCGGGATCGTCTGGATGGCGCTGGCTCCGCTCTACACGTTTTCGCAATGCGTCGGCTCCGAAACGCTCAGCATGATCGGCGTGGTCGTGCTCGCGGCGCTCGGCTGGCGCATCGTCCAGCGAGAGCGGACTTCACGTCGCACGTGGGTGCTGTATCACCTCGCGCTGCTCGCCTGTTTGCTGACGCGTTACGTCAATCTTTGGCTCATCCTGCTTCTGCCGGCGACCTTCCTGTTGGCCTGGCTACAAACGCGTCTCCAGATGTTGTCGGCTCCGCGGCAAATTCGACAGCGGCTAGCCGTCGGTTTGGGCTGGAAGTTGCGCCGCGCTTTGCTCGCGCTCGCATGCGGCATGTGTTGTATCGCCGCTAGCAACATTTCGGTGCGCGTCGTCTGTCACCTTGCACATTTGCGCTTCCACTCCCACGCCGGCCCGACTTTTCTGTGGCGCCTCGCGTTTCTGAAAGACCTACCTGCGGCTGAACGCAATCAACTGCTGGACCGGGTGGCGAGTCGTGTGCGATCGCCAGACGCTCGGCAGCTTCTGGGCTTGCTGCGCCAGACTTTCGACCGCGGTGACAACCTTGATCCGGCGGTATTCCGCCAAGAAGCTCGAGCGTTCCTGAGCGGCCCCCTAACACAGCGCCGCGGCGGCGGACGAACGGCGCGAGCGCTGAACGAAATGGCTGCAGCATTCTTAAAACCCCCGACGGCAGCGCATCTGCGGGCGGCTCGATACGATTTCGCCCGTGCGCGCCGCATGACGCCACGCGATATCGATGACTCGCTCTTCCGCGCGACCGCGTTTTACTTCGAACATCCTGATCTCATGCCGCAATCCGCCAAGCTGGTGACGTTTCGGGAGAGCAGCGCGCAAACGATCAATCAGATCCCGAAAGACCACCATTACTTCGGGCTCGGGCGCAGTCTAAGTTACAACCGCTGCTTCGTGCTGTGGGTCTCGCTTCTCGCGCTGATGCTAATCCTCGCGCGGAAAGATTCCGCCGCGATGAGGGTGGTCCCGTACGCCATCGCACTCACAGGCGCGGGCATCGTGATGATGTTCTCCACCTGCCTCCTCGGCGAACTGCTCCCGCGCTACACCCTGCCGATGTGGGAACTGCTAGTTGTCTCCATCTTCATGCTGGTAGGCGGTGCGCTGGAGGCCTGCGTTCGGCTGGCGAAAACTGCTGGCGTCAGACCGGCGTTGCGGAGAGCAGAAACCACACAACCATCGCCAGGCCAATTGCCAGCTTTCCAATCATTCCGGCGAGATTGCCGAGCAATGTCCCCCAGCCTGCCTTGCCGGCGCTAATCAGGCGCTTGCCGCCGATTAGCTCTCCCGCGATCGCGCCGACAATCGGCAGCACGAGCAACGTGACAAAACCGGTGAAGATGCCGACAATTCCGCCAATCACCGCGCCCGCAACTCCCCAGCGGCTCGCGCCAAAATATTTCGCGCCGAAATAGCCGCTCGCGAAATCGAGCGCGTACGAGAGAAGCGCGAGCAACACGAGGCCGCTGACACCGAACCAGTCCATCCCTTTTTCGGGCCCAACCATCACGCGATGCAGGATCGCGCCGCCCAGGATAATCGTCGTCCCAGGGACGACCGGCACGACTGTGCCGATCAGCCCGACGGCCATGATCACGATCGCGGTGAACCACCAGAGCGTGTCCATCATTACGTCGATCGAACGCGGAGAGCGGCGAATCTAGCGACAACCTTCAGGGCATTCCTTTACTTCTGCACTGGCGTCGCATTCATTCCGAATCTCTATGGCACTTTCCGTTGGAACCCAAGCACCAGACTTCACCCTCCCGACCAAAACAGCTGACGGGCCGAAGCAGATCACGTTGAGCGAGAACTTCGGGAAAGGTCACACCTTGCTGCTGTTCTTCCCGATGGCGTTCACCGGCACGTGCACCACAGAGATGTGCGGCATCAGCATGGATATCTCCGCGTATCAAAACCTGAACGCGACGGTTTACGGCATCAGCGGCGACAATCCCTTCGCGCAAGAAGCGTGGGCGCAAAAGGAGAAGATCACGCTCCCGCTGCTGAGCGACTACGAGCATCACGTCGCGCGCGCCTACGATGTCGCTTACGACTCGTTCCTCCCGCAGCTCGGCCTTCCGATGGGCGGCGTGCCGAAACGGGCCGCCTTCATCATCGACCGCGACGGCATCATCGAATACGCGGAGAGCAACGACGACGCGCGCGAGCTGCCGAACTTCGACAAGATCAAGTCGCGGCTCGCGGAGCTGAAGTGACGCCGCGCCGCGGCGGGAAGCCGCTTGCTTTGACCTGAGCCGTGCCCAACTTTCGGGTGCCATGCTCAACGATCCTTTTCGCACCTCGCAAGAATTTGACGCCGGCAACGGCCGCCGCGGCCGCTTCTTCTCGCTGCCTGCGCTGGAGGAGCAAGGCATCGGGAAAATCTCGCGGCTGCCCGTTAGTATCCGCATCGTGCTCGAGTCTGTCCTGCGGAATTGCGACGGGAAAAAGGTGCGCGAGAAAGACGTTCAAACGCTCGCGAATTGGAACGCGAAGAAGCCGGCTAACGAGGAGATCCCGTTCGTCGTCGCGCGCATCGTCCTGCAGGATTTCACCGGCGTGCCGCTCGTCGTGGATCTCGCGGCGATGCGCAGCGCGGTGAAACAGCTCGGCGGGGATCCGAAAATCATCGAGCCGCTCGTGCCGGTCGACCTCGTCGTCGATCACTCCGTGCAGGTCGATTTCGCGGGTTCCGCACGCGCTTTGCAGCTGAACATGGACATGGAATTCACGCGCAACCGCGAACGCTACGAGTTCCTGAAATGGGGCCAGCAGGCGTTCAAAACCTTCGGTCTTGTCCCGCCCGGCATCGGGATCGTGCACCAGGTGAACCTCGAATATCTCGCCAAAGGCGTGCTTAGCAGCAAGAGCGGTGGCGGTGAGACTTTCTACCCTGACACACTTGTCGGAACCGATTCGCACACGACGATGATCAACGGCCTTGGCGTTGTCGGTTGGGGCGTCGGCGGCATCGAAGCGGAAGCCGGTATGCTCGGCCAGCCGGTTTACTTCCTCACGCCGCAAGTGGTCGGCGTGCACATGAGCGGCGAATTGCGCGAAGGCGTCACCGCGACCGATCTTGCGCTGCACATCACGCAGATGCTGCGTGCGCAAAAAGTGGTTGGAAAATTCGTGGAGTTCTATGGTGACGGGGCTGCGTCATTGCCGGTCGCAGACCGCGCGACGATCGGCAACATGGCGCCCGAATACGGCGCGACGATGGGGTTCTTTCCGGTCGATGGCGAATCAGTCGCGTATTTGCGCGCGACCGGTCGCACCGACGAGCAGTGCGCTGCGTTCGAGGGTTACTTTCGCGCGCAGAAAATGTTCGGAATGCCGCGACAAGGCGACATCGATTACACCATCGAACTGACGCTGGACCTGTCCGAGGTGCAGCCGAGCGTAGCGGGCCCGAAGCGTCCGCAGGATCGAATCAACCTTCCAGAGCTTGGGGATACTTTCCGGGCGCTGTTTGCCCAGTCGGTCAAAGACGGAGGTTACGGCAAGAGCCAAGCCTCGTTAGGCGGACGCTTCCCAGTCGATCTGAATGGCCACGCAGAACCGACCGATGAGGATCTAAAACCGGCGAGCGTGCAGAGCCCGACGGACACCGGTCAAGGCATGGTGATCGCAGGCGGAACCAAGATCGGCAAAACGGCTGGCGACCGCGAAATGATCACCAACCGGCCGACCGCGACACCTGCCGACCTGATCGCGGGAACACACGAGAAAGAATTTAAGGAAGGGCATGCGGAAATTGGACACGGGAGCGTGCTCATTGCGGCGATCACGAGCTGCACGAACACCAGCAACCCTAGTGTCATGCTCGCGTCCGGGTTACTCGCGAAGAAGGCGGTCGAGCGCGGGCTGCGCGTGAATCCCGCGGTGAAGACATCGCTGGCACCCGGTTCGCGCGTGGTCACCGATTACCTGAACAAGACCGGACTGCAGCAGTATCTCGATCAGCTCGGTTTCAACACCGTCGGCTACGGCTGCACGACCTGTATCGGCAACTCCGGCCCGCTCGATCCAAAAATCGAGAAGACGATCAACGACAACGATCTCATCGCCGCCTCGGTATTATCCGGGAACCGCAACTTCGAGGCGCGCGTGCATCAAAACATCAAGGCGAACTTCCTGATGTCGCCACCGCTGGTGGTTGCATTTGCGCTTGCCGGGCGCGTCGACATCGACCTCTCGAAAGAGCCGCTTGGCAAAGATCGGGACGGCAACGACGTTTACCTCCGCGAGCTCTGGCCCTCACTGCAGGAGATTCGGGACACGCTTCGGACTGCGCTCACGCCGGAAGTGTTCCAGCGGCTCTACCGGGACTTCAGCGCGCAGAACCCGAAGTGGAACGAGATCCCATCGAGCACCGGCGAGATCTACGAGTGGGATGAGAACAGCGATTACATCCACGAGCCGCCGTTCTTCAAAGACTTCGGGATGGATGCAGGCCGCATCGAAGACATCCGCGATGCGCGTGCGCTCGGGATTTTTGGCGACTCCGTCACCACCGATCACATCTCACCGGCCGGCGCGATTAAGCCGAGCTCGCCTGCCGGCAAATACCTGAACTCGCGCGGGATCGAGCCCGCGGATTTCAACAGCTACGGCTCGCGTCGTGGCAACGATCTCGTCATGACCCGCGGCACGTTCGCGAACGTCCGGATCAAGAATCTGATGGTGCCAGGCGTCGAAGGCGGCGTGACCATTCATCAACCCGAGGGCGAGCAGATGTCGATCTTCGATGCCGCGGAGCGTTATCGGGAAGAGTGCGTGCCGTTGGTCATCCTTGCAGGCCACGAGTACGGCACCGGGTCGAGCCGCGACTGGGCTGCGAAGGGGACACGCTTGTTAGGCGTAAAAGCGGTCGTCGCGGCGAGCTTCGAACGCATCCATCGGTCGAACCTTGTCGGCATGGGTGTGTTGCCGTTGCAGTTCGATGACGGCACGAATGCGCAGACGCTCGGGCTCGATGGATCAGAGACATTTAGCATCACTGGTCTCTCGGACCAGATTCAGCCGGGCCAAATGGCGACTCTCGAGATCATGCGGCAAGACAAGAGTAAGCAGTCGGTTTCGGTGAAGCTGCGAATCGATACCGCGATCGAAATCGACTACTACCGCCACGGCGGAATTCTGCCTTTCGTCTTGCGCGAATTGGTGGCGCGGAAGTGAGTTAGCGGTCTGTCAGGCCGCGCTCTTCTTTCGCACCTCAACCGGGGACCCGTCGGCGATGAAAGCTGACACGGGCGGCGCTGCCACCGGTGCGAGGAATTCCGAGCCGTAGAGGCTTCGCACGTCGGCATCGAACTTCCATGTCGTTGCGGGCCAGACACGCCAGCGCGGATGTTTTACCTGATACTCACTCGAGCGATCACCGCGCGCGGTGTAGCCCCAATAATGTTCGGTGATGAACTCCTCGTGCGATCCCGGTGCGGATTCCTCCGCGGCACCATTCGCACTCATCGCGACTGACTCCCAAACTTCGCCGCGGCGCCACGCGTAATTCACCGCCAGCTGGCCAGCCGAATGCGAAACCTCGTGCCGCATCGGAACGGCGGAATACGGTTCGCCGTAGAATGCCCGCGCAACGAAGGCGATCGCGAATCGCGGCACCAGCTCGCGCACGAAGCAAACACCGCGGCGCCACTCACCATCGACTTTGCGGCGCACGTAAAACCGAAGATTAACCTCCTCGAAGTTGCGATGGAACGGGATCGGCATTCGCAACACGCGCGTGTTTAGAAACAGAAACGCCACAACGCTGAGGAACGTTTCGCCGTTATGGAAATCCAGCTCCGTTCCCGCGGGCACGAGCGGCTGCAGCAGGGCGGGGTTAGCAGCGAAATTCAGCATCGCGAGGTAACGCCACTCAGCCGTCAAAAACGGCTTCGCGAGACGTTCGCTCACTGGACCACCGATCAACGCAGCAGTTGTTCGAGCGATGGATTTGCCTCGGCGCCGAGCTCGACCGCTTTTGAGTAATGCTGCTTCGCCAGCTCTTTCGCGGGCGGCTTATTCGTCGCGTAAATCACCGCGAGATTGTAGTGCGCATCCACGTACTCCGGATTCGCGGCGATCGCTTCCAGCATCTCCTTTTCCGCCGCTTCCTGCCACCCCTTCTCACTGGCGGTAATGCCGAGATAATTGTGCGCGATGAAGCTCTTCGGATTAATCGCGAGTGCCTTCGTTAACTCCGTTACGGCCTCATCGAATTTACTCTGCCGGTAGTAAACAATCCCGAGCGTGCGCCGCGAGAATTCATCTTTCGGCGCGAGCATCACCGCCTTCTTCAGGGTCAACTCGGCGGCTTTCAGGCGGCCGGTGCGGTAGTACACCGCGCCGAGATTCGATAGCGCGTAGAGGTTGTTCGCACTTTTCGCGAGGATCTGGTCGTAGAGCTTTTCCGACGCGCGGAATTTGCCGGCGTCGAAATTCTCCTTCGCCTCTTTTGCGAGCGGCACCAGTTGTTCCGGCACTCCTGGCTTGAACGTCGTCTCCACGTTCGGCCCAGGCGTTGCCGCTGTTTTGCTCGCTGCCGCTGGCGGTGCCGCAGCAGTTGGCGGCGCTTGTTTCGCCATCGCGAAACTGGCAGTCACCGCATTCGGATCCACGTCTGATGTCGCGACGACAGGCGCCCGGAGCAGCGCCAACTCTTCAGTCGATAACTTCGTGACCGGCTGAGCCAGCAAATCGATCTGCTGGTTCAACGTCTCAGACTTGATCTGCAGTTTCTCGAACTCCGCCAGCATCAGCTTCCGCGACTGATCGCGGCGAGCTTCTTCCTGCCGCTGCCGCAACACAATGTTGCGCAGCATGTCGTTTTCTTTCGTCAGGCGCGCCGTCTCTTCTGGATTCGCGCCGGTCAGTTTCGCTTTATCCAGTTCGGAGCCAGCCTTCTCGAGCTGGGATCGCAAATCCGCGACCGTCACTTCGAAGTCGTGATTCTGCTTCTGACTTCCCGCGAGTTGTTGCCGCAGTTGCTCCACCTGCCGGCGGACATCGGCGATCTCCTGCTCCTTCTTCGGCTTGTCATCGCTAATCTCACGGACGGTCTTCTCCGCTTCGGCAAGCTTCTTCGTTAGGCTGGAGTTCTCAGCGACCAACACCTGCACTCGTTGCGCCGCCTCGCCCGAGTTCTGCAGCTGCGTGACGAGGTCGTCGCGTTCTTTCTTGATGTCGGCGATCTCGGTGTTCGCCTCGGACAATTTGCCGCTGGCGTCTTCCTTCTCCTTCTCAGCCGCAGCACGCCCCTGCTCCGCTGCGGCAAGTGCGCTCTTCAGCTGACTGATCTCCGCCCGCAACGCTTCCGCCGCCTTGCCGCCGGTATTGCCGCCTGCCTGAATTTTCTTCAGCGAATCCTGCGCCTGCGCAAGTTGCTCGCGCGCCTGGCTCTCGGCCCCGTGTGCCTTTTGCAGCTCCAGCTGCGCCTTCTCCAGTTTTGAATTCGTGTCCGTCAGGCGCGTGGTGAGCGTCTCCTTTTCCTTTTCGACGGTGCTGTATTCCTTGCGCGACTTTTGCAGTTCAGCCTGCAGTTGATCCACTTTGTCCTGCAGCTTTTTCGTCGCTTCTTTGATTGCCGCATCGCTCGGAGTTGATGCGGCAACTGCTGCTGCTGGCATGGGCATCCGCGCCTCGCCGGCACGAGGCTTACCGACATCGATACTTGGTTCGGCAGGGCCAGCGTTTTGCGGGAGCAACGGCGGGGCGGTCGGCGCAATGGGAGCCGGAGTAGTCGGCGGCGGCTGTTCAGAGGTCGCGGCAAGGTCTGCCTCCGTGCCGACCTTGCTCTGCACGCGCATGATGCTTTCCCCCACTTTGCGCGCGCGATACTCGACGATCGCGGGTTGCCATTCCGCGTGAGCTTTGCGCAGTTCCTCCAGCAACGTCCCAGCGAACCGGAACTTTACGAGCGCAGCCTTGAACTGGTTATCGTGTTCCAGTTTTTCGCCCTGCTGCGACGTCATATAAGCCTTCAGAAAGGTCTCGCTGGGGTCGTCCGACTGCGCGCACAACGGCGTCGGCGCGGCGAGAAAAAGCAAAAAACCGGCGAGGGAAATCAGACCGATTTTCTTCATGCTTGCGCGAGGCCGACGATAGCGGAGCGGAAGCGCGGTTGCAACGGGCGGGTGAAGCACCCGGGAACTATAGCGCCGCACGTGCCAACGCGACGCGCTTTGCCTTTGCAATCCCCTCTTCGGAACCTAAAATCCCACCTGCGTCGGTGGCCATAGCTCAATGGTAGAGCTCCAGATTGTGATTCTGGCTGTTGCGGGTTCGAGTCCCGTTGGCCACCCACCTCCCTTTCCCGCGGTGTTGAACCGCATCACGCAAGTTAGCAACGCGCAGGAATCGCAGCTGCACGCTGTCTCCCGCTAGCCGGCTTTCGCGCGCGCCGCAGGACTGGCTTTCTCGAAAACTCGCGCAACGAACTGCCGGAACGCCGCGGGATCGCGCAGGCGAAAGCGAGCCCGCGAAGGGCCGCTGCCAATCTTGATCGAGATGAAATCCGGCGCGTCAATTTCGAACATTGTTTCGTCCGTTTGATCATCTCCCGCGCACAGGAAAAGATCCCGGTGTTTCTCGCTCAGCAGTCGCCGCACCGCTCCGCCCTTTGACACCTGCTCGGCGGTGACTTCGACGATCTTGCGGCCGTGCCGAATCTTCACGGGCTCGTTCGCTAGCATCGTGCCGAGCTCGTGCATCAATTCGTTCGCCTTCCACATCCCGAACTCCGGGTCGGTTTTGCGATGATGCCAGACTAGCGAAGTGCGTTTCTCCTCGACCGAACTGCCGGGCGTAGACTGCTCGTAGAGCCGGAGCACATCGCGGATCTCGTCCTTCCACGCGTAAGTAACATTGCGGTCGAGTTGCTCCCATTCGGTCGTGCCGGATCGGCGAACAGCAGCGCCGTGTTCCGCGATCAAGCCGATGTCGTATTCGCCAAACCAGCCCTCGAGGTCGTCAGCAGTGCGACCGCTGATAAGACTAACATCAACGTTCTCGTGCTGCCGAAGCAGGTCGAGCAGGCCGAAGATTTCCGCAGTCGGTTTCGCGGCGCGCGGATCACGTTCGATCTCGCGGAGAGTCCCGTCGTAGTCCACGAAGAGCGCGATCTGCTTCCCTTCAGCTAAGGCACTCGCGAGCCGCTCCGCCGCGTTTTCGGAACGCTCGAACACCGTCAACGTGCCAGGCGTTGTTGCGCTCAGCTGTTCGATGAATGTGCACGCCCAATGTTGCGCGTCATACTTCAGGACGCGCTCACGCATTGGCTGGTTCGACGCTCGCTTCCCGTCGTCCGACATCGCGAGCGCTTCGTGCAGCGTCTGCGCAACGGCGCGGGTGTCGTATGGATTGACGAGAATCGCGTTCGATAATTCTTCGGCGGCGCCGGCGAATTCACTCAAAATCAGAACGCCGTCGTGATCGCGCTGACACGCGATGTACTCCTTTGCGACGAGGTTCATCCCGTCGATCAACGGCGTAACCATGCCGACATCGGCAGTAGCGTAGAGCGCGCACAAGTCAGTGAAATTAACCGACCCATGAATGAA
>JBHENE010000032.1:0-5265 GCA_046262215.1 Chthoniobacterales bacterium
GCGAGGAGGAGATCGGTAGCGGGAATCTCGGCAATTTCCTGTCGGAAAACGCGGCGGAGCTGAAGTGCGACGTCGCCGTCGTTTCTGATACCGGGATGGTGGCGAAAGGCGTGCCGACGTTGAGCTATGGTTTGCGGGGCGTGACTGCACTCGAGATCAAGATCACGAGCTCGAAGATGGATTTGCACTCCGGGATGTTCGGCGGCGCGGTTGCAAATCCGATCACCGCGCTGGCGCAGTTGCTCGCGACGTTGCACGACAAGAATGGCCACGTCGCGATCGAAGGGTTCTACGACAAGGTGAAGCCGCTCGAGGATTGGGAGCGCGAGATGTGGCGGAAATTGCCGCTCGATGGCGACAAGGAGATCTTGAACGAAACGGGATCGCCCGCGCTCTTCGGCGAGGAAGGCTACAGCACGCTCGAGCGGATCTGGGCGCGGCCCACAGCGGAGATCAACGGCATCGGCGGCGGCTACCAAGGCCCCGGAACGAAGACGGTCATCGCGAGCCACGCGATGGCGAAGATCACCTTCCGGCTGGTGCCGAACCAGGATGGACCGGAGATCCTCGAACTCGCGAAGGCACATTTGCGGACGCATCTGCCGCCGGGTGTCACGATGGAGATTACCGACGGTCACAGCGGGCCATGGTATCTGACGGACCCGCATTCGGCTGTCGGTCAGGCGGCGCAGCGCGCCTTACGCGAAGCGTTCGATGGCAGGGAGCCGGCCTTGATTCGCGAAGGCGGCAGTATCCCGATCACGTCGCAGTTCCGCACGATCATGGGGGTAGAGACGTTGCTGCTTGGGCTCGCGCTCGCAGATTGCCGCGCGCATTCGCCTAACGAGAACTTCCCGCTCGAGAATTTCGACGCGGGCATTCGCCTGAACAAAGCGATTCTGCAGGAACTCGCGAAGTGAGGTTGCGCAGGCGCATTATTGCCGCAGCAATTGCGGTCGCGTGCGCGTTCGCTTTCGCGAACTTGCCGGCCCGCATTCAGGCGGAAGAAGGACTCGGAGACAAGTTAAAGAAGATCCTCGAGCCGACTCCTCCGCCGAAGAACCGCAAAAGCTCGACGTCAAAAAAGTCGACTGCTTCGCCCACACCATCAGCGAGTCCGAAGGTCTCACCGGGCGCTTCGCCGAAACCGAAGAGCACACCCGAGCCCGAAGAGACGCCGAAAGCCAGCGCTTCGCAGAAGCGCAAAAGTTCGTCGAAAGCGTCTCCTTCACCGACGGCGAGCCCCACCCCTTCTGAGACGCCAAGCGCAAGTCCGAAGAGCTCTCCCTCTCCTTCAGCGAAGGGCAAAAAGAAGAAGGGATCGCCGACGCCGGAGCCGAGCCCCAGCGCATCATCTTCACCGTCGCCGGATGTGTCCGCCAGCGCGTCGCCTAACGAGACTCCCGCTCTCGAAGCGACTCCAATCAAGAAGCCGAATCCGACCGGCGCATCCATCACGCCGGAAGACATCGAAGGCGTCGAAAGTTACAAGCCGGAGGTGCGGAAGTTAGTGGACGCCGCGCTCGGTCTCACGGCGAAGAACCTCGCCTATAAATACGGATCGGCCGATCCCTCCACTGGCGGGATGGATTGCTCTGGGTTCGTTTATTACGTGTTGAATCAGAACGGCGCGAAAGATGTGCCGCGCGACGCGAGCGGACAATACTCGTGGGTGCGGAAGTCCGGTAAATTCGAGGCGGTGATTAGCCGGAGCGACGACACTTTTGAGCTCAATGATTTGAAACCAGGCGACCTGCTTTTCTGGACTGGCACATACGATGTGCAGAAGGATCCGCCGATCACGCACGCGATGATCTACCTCGGCCGCGAGAAGACGACGAAGCAGCGCATCATGGTGGGCGCGAGCGACGGTCGCACGTATCACGGCGAATCGCGGTACGGCGTCGGTGTGTTCGACTTCAAGGTGTCGCGCTCCGGCAGTGGAACACGCGAAGGGCGTACGCCGACTTTTGTCGGTTACGGGCGCGTGCCGGGGCTCGGCGACGGTTGAACCACCGTCGCGTGTGCGGCGGTTGCGGAGGCGCTGTTGTGATACTTCTTCGCAGCTACGATCCCGACGAATGCGAGGAGTAGCGCTATAGCAGTCCGCTGCTCCGGCACCGTGAGCTGGAAAATCGCGAGGAAACTCTTCACACGTAACGAATCGGATCCTTCACGCCTGCTTCACGAAAGCCGGCGAGACGCAGCTGACAGGAATCACAGCAGCCGCAAGCGGCTCTGTCTTCGGCCGGAGCGTAGCAGCTGTGCGTGAGCGCGAAGTCCACGCCGAGCTTAACGCCCTCGCGGACGATCTCGGCTTTGGAGAGCGCGAGCAGCGGCGCACGGATCATCATCCGTTTTCCTTGGACGCCGGCCTTCGTGGCCAACCCTGCGAGCTGCTGAAATGCGGCGAGGAATTCGGGGCGGCAGTCGGGATAGCCGCTGTAGTCGACGGCATTCACGCCGATGAAGATGTCGCTCGCGCCGATGACCTCTGCGAACGCGAGGGCATACGAGAGGAAGATGGTATTCCGCGCCGGAACGTAGGTGACGGGAATTCCGTCATCCCGAGCGAAGTCGAGGGACCCCGTGGCAGCGCGAGTGGCGGCTTCAACGGGGTTCCTCGACTCCGCTCCGCTCCGCTCGGAATGACGGCGGGGCACCTCGATGGCTTCGTCGGTTAATGCCGAGCCGCCGAACACGCGCAGATCGATCGTGGCAATGCGGTGATCCTGCACGTGCATCGAAGCCGCAACGCGTTGCGCCGCCGCGATCTCGATCGCGTGGCGCTGCCCGTATTCAAAAGACAACGCATGCGGCTCAAAGCCGTCGCGTTTGCAGAGCGCCAGCGTGACGGCGGAATCGAGCCCGCCGCTCAGCAGCACGACTGCGTGCCTCATCGAGCTTTCGGCGGCCGGTACTCCGCCTTGACCGTGAGCGCGATGCCGCCGCGGGCGGAGAACTCAGCTGTCACGACTGCTTCGCGTGGCGCGATCACAGCGACAAAATCGTCAAGGATCCGATTCGTGACGGCCTCGTTAAACGCGCACTGGTTCCGGAAGGAAGCGAGATAAAACTTCAACGACTTACTTTCGACGCAGAGCAAGTTCGGCACGTAGTCGATGACGATGTGTGCGAAATCCATTTGGCCGGTGACCGGACAGAGCGACGTGAAATCTGAGGTCTCGAAGCGGATACGATAGGGGCGTTTCGATGGGGTCGGGAATGTCTCGAGCCGCGCTTCATCAGGCGACGCTGGCAAACGCGCTTCGCTGCTCCCGAGTAGAGTCAGCGTTTTCTTTTTCGGTGAGGGCACGGCGTTCAGTAGCGCGGGCTGGTCGGCGGTTCAATCAATCCGGAGGCCGCAGCATCGGATTATTGAGCGCGCGCTCACGATCGCCGGGCTTGCTGTAGTTCCAGTAGTCGACCTTCAGATTTCGCTTCAACTTCAGCTTCGTCCCGTCGGCCGCATTCCATTCGCGCAGCACGTTCGGAAACCACCGATCGAGCAGGAAATGGTCGGTGCCGGCCGCATGTTTTACCGCGACGTCGATGACGCGCTCGGTCGACGTGAACGAGACCTTCGCCGGCTGGAATGAGAACGTGTCCTTCTTCGAGTTGATGCTCGAACCGGCCAGCTGAATGTCGAACTCGCCGCGGCCTTTCGCGAAATCGATCGTCCGCACAATCCACGGCAGCTCATCGTAGAAATAGCCGTTCGCGGGCGGCTTCACCTCTTCCTGGCCGTTCGCCATTCCATCCCAGTAAGTGCGCCATTCATATGTGAAGGCCTCGCCGTTCCGTCGCGCTTCCTTATAGGTGTTGCCGCAGCTGTCGTTGCTCGTGAGGGAAAATTTCAGCAGCTGCGCATTGTCGACGCGCCAGAAGTTCGAGTGCATTTGCTGGTAAAGCTCAAGGCCGGTCGGCACGTGCAGGATTTGATTTAACTTCAGCACGTTGAACGTCTCAGGGCGCTTCTGGTCATCCGATTTGACGAGCTGCTTCGTGTCGAATGGCTCGCGGACCAGGATGTGCAAGGCCTCGCATTCGCGCGGCACGCCATAGCGGACGATCTGCGCGCCATAGATGTTGTACTCCGCTTTGCCGTCCGCCCAGTAGCTATCGTTTTGCAGGAGAGCAGGGGAGAACTGGCCCTGAGCGGTCGTGGCGATTGTCGCAAGTGCGGAAAACAGGAGGAGGCAACGCATGCGAAGAGGAAACGTCGAACCTCGAACGTTTCAAATCAGAAGGTATCGGCGCGGTGATTTTGACGTTGAACGTGCGGCATTCGACCTTCTCCCCATGAGCGAATGCGATGACAACTGTGCGTGCGAGCACGAGCATGCCGCGACAGGCGTGGAGAATCCGGCGGTGATCGACATGTTCGGTATCGATGGCCGCACGGATCAGGTGCTGCTGGTGATGAAAGAAGAGCGCCCCTGGGATGGATCGGACCTCCGACTGCACGAGCTGCAGGAGAAGTTCAACGCCTACGTTTCTTTTCTGCTCGATGGCGAAATGAACGCGGAACATCCGGAGCTTTCCGGGAAGCCAGCACGCATCGAATTGCATTGCGCGGAG
Organism: Chthoniobacterales bacterium; assembly: GCA_046262215.1. Classification (GTDB taxonomy): domain Bacteria; phylum Verrucomicrobiota; class Verrucomicrobiia; order Chthoniobacterales; family UBA10450; genus JACCTI01. The sequence continues at coordinate 4,582 of JBHENE010000032.1, forward strand.
ATGCCGGACGAGCGGGCACTCGAGCTACTCGGCATGATCCACGATCAGCTGGAGCTGCAGGAGATCGGGATGGAAGTTGTGGTGCCGGAGGTCGGCGGCGGCTGCGGCGGCGGGTGCACCTGCCACGGCGGTTGATTCTAGGGGAGTGCCCGCGGCCGGTCATCCTGAGCGGAGTAAAACGCAGTCGAAGGACCTCACAGCTGGTCTGACGCCACGCGTCACCGCGGAGCGGCGGACGCGCGGACGTTGTGGCGCCTTGACCGTAACGCACAAGCGCATACTGCGAATGCGAGATCCTTCGACCGTCTTCGCGGCTCAGGATGACGGCTCGTTCTGCGCGACGCGGGTAGGAACCTTCAGTATTTGATAAAGGAAACCACCGGTGCGGGCAGCTTCTCGCGCCCGTGCAGGAACTCGAGCTCGATCAAGAACTGCGCTTCGACGAGAACGCCACCGACCTTCTCGATTAGCGTAACGGCGGAGGCAGAGGTGCCACCCGTCGCCAGCAAATCGTCGATCAATACGATGCGTTCCCCGCGGTTCACGCTGTCGACGTGCATCTCCATTTCTGCTTCGCCGTACTCAAGTGTGTAGGCGGCGCTCTCCGTCTTGTAGGGCAGCTTCCCTTTCTTCCGGATTGGCACGAGTCCGATGCCGAGCTCGTAGGCAACCGCGGATCCGAAA
>JBHENE010000033.1:0-3885 GCA_046262215.1 Chthoniobacterales bacterium
CGGCAGCGGTTCTGGCGGCGCGACCGTGGCCGGAGCCTGAAAGATCGGTGTTTGCACTGCGTCGCCCTCCGCAGGCAGCGAGCTGATGATGGTTACCGCGAGACGGTCCCCCATCCGGCCATCGACCGCCGTGCCGAAAAGAATCTGCGTCTGATTGTTGATGTGGCGGCCGAATTCCTGCATCAGGATCTCCACTTCCGAAAGCGTCATCGCAGGACCGCCTGCTACCTGCACAAGGACGTTCGTCGCATCCGCGAGCATTCGCCCGCGGTCCATGAGCGGGTTCTTCAAAGCCTGAGTGAGTGCATCGTGCGCGCGGTTGTCGCTATCGGACTCTCCATAGGCGAAAAGACAACGGCTGTTCTGGCTGCGGAGCGCAGAGAGAAGATCGTCGAACCCGATCCGAATCAGTCCCGGCCGCTGGATGAGGTTCACGATCGAGCGGACGCTCTGGCTGATGGTGGCATCGGCGGCGGCGAACGCCTGATGAATGCCGGCCTTAGGGGTGACGATGTCTCCCATCTTGTCGTTCTCGAAACAGATCACTGCGCTCGAGACTTCCTGTAGTCGCGCGAGCGCTTCCTCAGCCTGAAGGGTGCGGCGTTTGCCTTCGAAAGCGAATGGCATGGTGGCGAACGTGACCACGAGCGCGCCGGCCTCCCGCGCCAGCTCCGCGATGACCGGTGCCGCTCCCGACCCGGTGCCGCCGCCTAGTCCGGTGCAGACAAAGATCATCCGCGCGTCCGCAAGCGCAGCGCGGATTTCGTCGGCCGCCTCCGCGGCAGCGTTGTAGCCCAGCTCCGGATCGCCACCCGCACCGAGGCCGCGGGTGACGCTGCGCCCGAGTTGCACCTTGTGCGCGGCTACGGAGCTGGCGAGCGATTGCACGTCGGTGTTCATCGCGATCAGATCGGCCTTCTCGACTCCGTCGAGCACCACGCGGTCGAGCGCGTTTGATCCCGCGCCGCCGACGCCGATGACTTTGATCGCGATCAGATCGTTTTCCTGCTCGGGCAGGCTGTAGTTGCGGCTGAGTTGAATCATGTGGTTCCTCTACTTCTCGTTAGGCGTGGCAAGCTGATCTGGGGAGCGCACGCTTGTAGCGTGCTGGTCGAGGCATTCTGCCGAGACGAACTTTTCGTTCGAGGGCTCCGCACGCAGTGGTGCGATTTCAGGAAAGTTCGCGAATTCGAGACGAATTCGCCAGCACGCTGCAAGCGTGCGCTCCCCAGGCGGCTCGTTGAACACCTTTCGCAATTCACGATCGCATCCCGTTAAAAATCCTGCCGAAGATGCGGCGGAAGCCGGTGCGCCGCCCGCGATCGGATTGCACCGCCTGGGCATATTTGAGCAGCCCAATCGCGGCCGAGAACTGCGGATTGTCAAACGCGGAGGTCAGTCCCGACATGGTCTGCGCGTGAGCAACGCGCGCGGGCAGCTCGAAGATCTCCTCGGCGAGATGATCGATTCCTTTCAGATGGCTGCACCCGCCGGTGATGAAAATGCCTTCTCCGATGTAGTTGATAAACGGCTCTTCCTCGAGTTGTCGCTTCAGCAGCTCGAATGTCTCGCGCAAGCGCAGGTGAATGATGGTGTTCAGCGTTTCGCGTTCGATTTCCTTCCCCGCGAACCCCGAGTCGTCCTTTAAGAGAACCGTTTCGCCCGGCAGGCAATTGCCGAGCGTGACGCTGCCTTCCTCGATCTTGAGCTTCTCGGCCCGCGTCATGGGGATGCGCAGGCCCATCGAGATGTCGTTCGTGATGTGATCGCCACCGACCGCGAGACAGCCGCTCTGCTTGACCGCGCCGTCGACATACAAAATGTAATCGGTCGTGCCGCCGCCGATATCGATCACGAGCGCGCCCAGGCTTTTTTGATGCGGGGTCAAGACCACCTGCGCCGCCGCCAGCGCGCTGAAGACGACGTCTTCCACTTCGAGCGGCAACTCCTTCGCGCAGCGAATGGTGTTCTGGATGCGCGTCCGGACACCGTGGATGATGTGAAAATCCGCCTCCAATCTCTGGCCCAACATTCCCACCGGATTCAGCACCCCATCCTGGCCATCCACGTGGTAGTGCTGAATGATCGAGTGCAGGAAAGCGTTCTGCGACGGAATGCTGACTTCCCGCGCATTGATCTTCACATCTTCGATATCCTGCTCATCGATTTCGTCGCGGTCCTCTGGCAGCGTGACGGAGCCGCGATTGTTGAAGCTCTGGATGTGCGACCCCGTGACGGCAACGTAAACGCTGCGAATCATGACATCGCTCTTCGTTTCCGCGTCCACCACCGCCTCGTGCACGCACTTCATCGCGGTCTCGAAATCCACGATCTCGCCTTTGCGGACGCCGCGTGACGGGGCCTGCCCGACGCCGAGAATTTTGATCGTGCCGTCCGTTCTGCCTTCGCCCACCACGACGCAGATCTTCGACGTCCCGATTTCCAGCCCCACCATCAGATCGCTGCTTGCCATTAAGTCTTGTCCTTCCTGTTGTATTTCTGCCGAAACGTCGCTGCGCGCTGGTAGGGACATCGCGCTGCGATGTCCGAGACGTGTGGCTGGCTGACGCTCGAACATCCGCCGGTTAGCAGCACGCGTCGGACGCCGCAGCGCGGCGTCCCTACCATCGAGGTCCCGATTTCCAGCCCCACCATTAGATCGCTGCTTGCCATTCCTTAGCCCTTCTTTCTTTTCTGGGTTGCGTTTGGAGCCGGCGTGCTCTGGCGCCGCGCGGGACGAGGGCGTGCCGTCTCCAGAGCCTTCGGCGCGTCTTCCGGGTGCACCGGCGTTGCTTTCAAAATCTTCGGTTCCTCGCCCTCAGGATCAATTGTCTCGTTGATTATTTCGGCCGGCGATTTGGCAAAGGTGACCGGAATATTTCGCTGCACCAGCAGGTTGACTGTCTCGAGCTCGCGTTTGGAATCGTCGGAGTAGACCAGGAATTGCTCGAAGCGTTGCAACTGAGCATCGAGATTGTCGAAGCCAAACGTGACGCGCGTGCGGTTCTTGTCCGTCACGACCAGGCAATAGCCTTTCGAGAGATCGATCTCGCGCACCTGAAAACGCGTTTGCATGAAGCTGCGCGTGCTCAGGCGCAACAGCTCCAGCGCCGCTTTCGCCTCGAAGCTCTCGACCACCTTTCCGGCTTCGAGCGACTCGCCAATGCATCCCGCGATCACCGGCAGACCCAGGTATTCGGGCAGCAACTTCTTCTCCTTCATCAGAACACCACGTGCGTCCACCAGAAAAGCGCCCTCCGCCGCGAACGGGTCGGACATCGCGCGCGCGGAGGTGATCCATGCGACCGGCTTGCGTTCGATAATCTGGATGTCGATCTCGGAAGGCATCTTGCGCACGACCTCGACCTCCTGGACTTGCGGCAGTTGCTGGAGCTGATCGCGGACACGCGCGAGGTTGACGCGAAAGATGTTTTCGCCTTCGCGCAATCCGGCGGTTTTGAGAATTTGTTCCCGCTGCAAGGTGCCATCCGTCTGCACTTCGATTTTGCTGAGCCGATAATCGGGATTCTCGAAAAAGAGCCGCTGCGCGCCGTAGCGAAGCCCAAAAACAAGGCCGGCGGAGCTCAGCAGGCATAGAAGTACTTTGGCGCTGAGCACGAGCAGGCGGTGATTGCGGTGCTGCACGGCTTTGTGGGAGCGAACCTTTACGTCCAGCAGATGCTGTTGGCGCCGCTGCCGCGAATTCGACAGACGCTGGTTGCGTGCCCGCGGGCGTTCGTTCGTAGTGCGTTTCATCGTTTCGGCGTCCCTCTTTTCGCGAGCGACAGCTCGATGATGCGCGCGCACAACGCGGGATAGCTCAGCCCGGCCGCTGCAGCGGCGTCGGGCAACAGGCTTGCTTCGGTCATGCCGGGAATCGTATTC
>JBHENE010000034.1:0-4366 GCA_046262215.1 Chthoniobacterales bacterium
GTCACCGCGATGGCGTGCAGACCTTTCGCCCGCGCGGCGGCGATGTTCTCCTCCGGACTCGACACGCCATCGCCCGAGAAGAACGTGTGCGTGTGGAGGTCGACGTTGAAGGCCATCGCGGCGAGGCTACTTTGCGGGCGCGAAAATGGGAAGCATCGGTTTCAAGGAGTGGGCGCTGGTCTGCGAAGCGCTCGGGCGAGGGGAAGCGAGTGTCCTGCTCCGGAAAGGCGGAATCGCAGAGGGGCGCGAAGGCTTTGCGTTCCGGCACGTTGAGTTTTTCCTGTTTCCGACGTTTTTCCATGCGCAGGCGCGCGCGACGCGTCTGAGCGATCCGACGCTGCCGGTGCGCGATGAAGATCAGATCGAAGTCGGAGTTTTCGCGAAGGTCGAGGAGACAAGCTTCGTCTCGGACTGGCAAACGGCGAACGCGCTTGCGCCGCTCCACGTGCTGAAAGAAGAGATTGTCCGGGAGCGGTTCGAGTATGACGGCGGCAACGGCATTCACGTCGCCTTTGTGCGGGCGTTCCGATTAGCGCCGGTGTGGCGATTTGCGAGCGAGGCGCGCTACGGCGGCTGTCGCTCGTGGGTAAAGTTGCCGGAGCCTCCGGACGATTTGCACTTCGAGCCGGTGCTGTCGGAGGAGGAGCATTCGAGGCGCCTCGCGCAGTTCCGCGCGGTTGTCGATCGCGCCTGAGGCTTCGAAGGCTAAGCGATCGCCTCGACGTAGAACTCCGGCTCGATCTGTTTCGGTTCTTCGCGGATGCCGCCGTGAAACTGCATGTCATACAGTCGGCGATAGTAGCCGGACTGCTCGAGCAGCTCGGCGTGAGTGCCAATCTCTTTGATGTGGCCGTTTTCCATCACGACGATCTGATCGGCCGATAAAATTGTGGAGAGCCGATGGGCGATGGCGATCACCGTCCGACCAGCGGACAGATTCTCGAGCGCGGTCTGGATTTGCTTCTCCGACTCAGAATCAAGCGCGGAGGTAGCCTCATCGAGCAGCAGAATCGGCGCGTTCTTCAGGAGCGCGCGCGCGATCGCTAGACGCTGCTGCTGTCCACCCGAGAGCAGGCAGCCTTTGTCGCCGATAACCGTTTCGTAGCCCTGGGGCTGCGCCATGACGAAGTCGTGCGCGAACGCCGCGCGCGCGGCCGCGTAGATCTCCTCGTCGGTCGCATCCAGCCGGCCGAATTTGATGTTTTGGAAGATCGTGTCGTGGAACAGAAAGGTCTCCTGCGTGACCAAGCCGACCTGCTCGCGGAGCGACTTCTGCGTAACGGTGCGAAGGTCGTAACCATCGATCCGGATCGTGCCGGCCGTCGGATCGTAAAGTCTCAGCAGGAGCGACAGAATCGTGCTTTTACCTGCGCCACTGGCGCCAACAAGGGCGTAGGTTTTTCCGGTGTCGATCTGCAAGCTGACGTCCTGAACGGCGTCGGTAACACCCCCGGCATAGCGGAACGTGAGGTGATCCAGCTCGATGCGGCCTTCGCACTTCGGCAGCGCAATTGCGTCAGGTGCGTCGAGAACGGACGGAGGCGCGTCGAGAATCGCAAAGATCTCCGCCGTGGCCTGAATCGAGCGTTCCATTACGACCTGAAGACGGCTCAGGGTTTTGATCGGCTCATAGAGGAGGAAGATGCCCATGTTCAGCGCGAGGAAGCGTGCCGCGCCGATCTGGCTGAAGTAAACGTAAACAAGCGCCAGGCCTACGCCGATCGCCGCGATCGTTTCGACGAGCGGCCCAATTCCCTCCATCGCGCGCGTAATGCGCATGCCGTTTTCGAAGAGCAGCCGATTGCTGTGCCGGAAAATTTTCGCCTGAAAATCTTCCCGTGCGAAAGACTTGATCACGCGGATACCAGCGAAGGTCTCCTGCATCGTTACCACCATCTGCCCCATGTCTTCGTTCTCGAACTTCGCCGCTTTCCGCGCGCGCCGGCTGTAGATGCTGATCGGGACGATGCACGTCGGGAAGAGAACCAGCGTCACGATCGTGAACTTCCAATCCATGTAGAGCAGAACCGAGACGCCGGTGAGAATTGCGATGGGCTGCTTGAAGATGTCGCTGCTGACAGTGGAAAGCGCCATCTGCATCATGCGCGTGTCGTTGGTGATCCGCGAGATCAGGAACCCCGACCGCATCTTGTTAAAGAAATCCATCCCGTGCGAAAGAATGGTGTCGAACAGCTGCGTCCGGATGTCGGTTAGTACCTTCATGCTGACCCACGTCATGTAGTACGCGTTGAGGTAAGACACGACGCTGCGCGTGGTCATCACGGCAGGGATTGCAAGGCAGAGCCAGATCATCGAGGTGGTCATCCTCGGCGTGTTGTTGAACTGATCGGGATGCTGCATCAGCTCCTGCGCGTTGCCGCCGTTTTGGAAGACGAACGCCATCACCTTGCTGAGGACGAACGGGAGAAGACCGTTGATGATGCCGTAGAGGAAGCCGAAACTTAAGCCGATGATGAAACGCCATTTGTATGGCCCGACGTAAGCGAAAAGCCGCCGGTATGGACCCGAAGCAGCCTTCATCGTCTCCCAAATGGAGCGCTTCACGTTTGGTGGTTGGAGGCCGGTGAGTCCCGTCATACAGATGAGGCGGTTTCAGGCACCGCCAAGAGGCTTTTCATAGCATCGATCACCTGTTCAGTCGAGAGACGGTTCATCGGCGCGGCCTTCTGTTTTCGGGTAAATGCTGTGACCGGAGAGTCCTGGCCGGCCTGGAGGATGACCGCCGGCGTGAAGCGCGGCCGCCAGTGGAGGGGATTGGTCGGCCCGAACAGTGCCACTTGCGGTGTCTGGCTGGCCGCCGCCAGGTGCATCGGGGCTGAGTCGACCGTAATCAGCATCCTTGCGCGCTGGATGAGCGCCGCAAGTGTGAGAAGGTCGACCTGCCCTGCTAGGTCGATGAACGGGTGCCGAGAATGCGACCTGATCTCGGCGATGTGACCTTGCTCCAAGGACGATCTCGCCCCGGTAACGACGCACTTTAGGTCGTAACGCGCGGCCGCCGCTATCAAAGCCGCCCAGCGTTCCGGTTCCCAGAATTTTTCACGTCGAGCAGACCCAGGGTGGAGGACAATGAACTCGCCCGCGGCCAAACCGGCGTTTGCCAGGACGCGACCCGCGGCTTCGAGTGCGGCAGCTGGCAGGTTCAGCCGGAGTTTCTGCGAGGCGTGTTCAACTTCGACGGGCTCGAGCAGCGCGAGATGATAATCGACAGTGTGCATTTCGCCGATCGGGACGTCGATCAGCTTATTATAAGTGAGCGAACGCATCTGCCCGCGGAACCGGGGATGATCCGCGACGACGCGGCTGCGGGCCCGAGACAACAACGTGACGAACGCCGATCGATCGGTCCGCGTGAAGTCGAAGCAATATTCGTAACGCCGGCGCGCTACTCGGAACCAGCCGGCGGCATCCGTGATCCTGCCATGCGCGACGAGCGTCTCATCGACATCGGTGATCGCCGGCAGCAACTCACGCGAACCCGCCGCGACCGCCAGCGCGATCTTCGCGTCGGGGAATCTTTCCCTGACCGCTGCAATCGCCGGCGTCGTAAGGATCAGGTCGCCGATGCGCTTCAGCTGCAGGAGAAGGATGTTCATCGCTCGCGCGCAGCAACGATCGCCAAATCAACTCGCGCAGGTAGCGCTACCGCTTCATCAACATCGCGCGCTCGTAGCCTTCGAGCAGGCGCGCGCGGAAGTGATCCCAGGTAAAGTTTTCAACGACACGCTCCCGTGCCGCGATGCTCATCCGAACCACGACATCGGGGTTGTCGTAGAGATACAAGATCGCTTCAGCGAGTTCGTCGACCCGACCCGGTGTGATGATGATTCCTTCTACGCCGTCGGTGACCACGTCGCCGGCTTCACGCGTAGTGATCTGCGGTAGGCCGCAGGCCGCCGCCTCGTAGGTGACTTTCGCGCTGCCTTCGCATTGCGAAGGGAAGACGTGGATGGTGCCTTGGCTGAGATAGTTCTCCACGTCTCTCGCGAAGCCAACGACGCGGATGTTATCGCGCCAAAACTTCTTGAGATGCGGCTTCATCTCGCCATGCACGGAGCCGACCAGCCACAGCTCGGCGTTCTTCAAGTTGAGGCGATGCCACGCTTCGAGAAGATGATGAACGCCTTTACGCTCGATTAACGCGCCGGAGAAAACCACCCGGAACACGGGCGGTCGCACACCGGGACGGAAGCGTTCCACATCGACGCCGCGCGGCAGATAAAACAGCTTCTCGTCCGGGAATCCTTGGACGCGGAAGGTGTCCGCCGCCTTCTCCGAAAGCACGATCAGCAAGTCGGCGAGATCGTATTCCTCGATGAAACGATCGCGGGTCTGCAGCAGTCGA
>JBHENE010000035.1:0-7833 GCA_046262215.1 Chthoniobacterales bacterium
GCGGCGTGCAGAAGTTGCTCCGGCTCGACGAATTCGCCCATGATGCCGTAGAGGTTCTCGTTCACGGCGCGCGCTCCGCTTTCTTGTACACCAGATCGCGCATCTCACTGATCGAGATAGCCGGCAGCAGCCGCAGAAAGAGGAAGAAGAGCGACGCGAACAGGCCTAACGAGCCGATCAACGTCATCCAATCCCAGCGTGTCCCATGGAAAATGCCCCAGCCCGATGGCAGGAAATCGCGGTGGAGGCTCGTAACCACAATCACGTAGCGTTCGGTCCACATGCCGATCTGGATGAACAGCGCCACAACGAAAAGCGCCGCGGGGGTGGTCCGGATTTTTTTGAACCAGAGCAACTGGTTGACGCCCGCGTTGCAGAAAATAAGCAGCCAATAGGCCGGTGCGTACGGGCCGAACATCCGGTTCAGCTCGACGTAGATTTCGAACTTGTCGTCGCTGTACCACGCCATGAATCCTTCGGTGATGTAGCCGTGCGCGACCATCAGGCCGGTCGCGAGCATGATCTTCGCGCAGTTCTCGAGATTTCGGATCGTGATGAAATCCTGGAGGCCGTAGAATTTCCGAATCGGTATCGCGAGCGTGAGCACCATCGCAAATCCGGAGAAAATCGCGCCGGCGACGAAGTACGGCGGGAAAATCGTCGAATGCCAGCCGGGGACGATCGCGATCGCGAAATCCATCGAGACGACACTGTGGACGGAGAGCACGAGCGGCGTCGCAAGGCCCGCGAGCAGCAGGTAGAGCACGTGAAAACGTTTCCAGTGCCGCGCTGACCCGCGCCAGCCGAGCGCCATGATTCCGTAGACAAGCTGGACCGGTCGGCTGACGGCGCGGTCGCGCATCGTCGCGACGTCCGGGATTAATCCGACATACCAGAAGATGACGGAAACCGTCAGATAAGTGCCGACCGCGAACACATCCCAGACGAGCGCGCTGCGCCATTGCGGCCACAAGCCCATCGTGTCGGGATAGGGCAGCAGCCAGTAGAACACCCATGGCCGCCCAAGGTGCAGCAGCGGAAATAATCCTGCGCACGCGACCGCGAAAAGCGTCATCGCTTCGGCGAAACGGTTGATCGACGTGCGCCAATCCTGATGCAGCAAAAGCAGGATCGCTGAGATAAAGGTCCCGGCGTGCCCGATCCCAACCCACCAGACGAAATTCGTAATCGCGAAGCCCCAAGCGACCGGGATGTTTACGCCCCAAATGCCGATGCCTTTGATCAGCAACCAGCCGATCGCGAAGTTCATCATCATCAAGAGCGCGAACGAGATCGCGACTCCGACGAACCACCCGCGATGGGTCGGGCGTGTGAGGACGACGTCCGTGATCTTCTCGGTTACGGACGCGTTGTCGTAACCCGGCGCGACCACTGGTTCTTTTAACCACGGAGGCACGGAGGACACGGAGGTTCTGGGAAGTGTTCCGGTTGCAACACCAGATCCCAACTCCGTGCCTCCGTGGTTACTCTTCTTCATAGGACGCGACGCCGAATACCGCTCTTGAGCACAGCGACATTGAAGTTGATGAGCAGGCCCACTTTGCACCCGCTGAGTTTCAGATAGGTCAGGAGCTGCGCGTCGTGCACATCGTGCAGCGCTTCTACTGCTTTCAGCTCGATGATCACCTTGTCCTCGACCAAAAAATCGAGGCGATACCCGCAATCGATCGTTACGCCTTTGTAGATCACTGGCAGCGGCTTTTGCTGTTCAAACGCGATTTGTTGCAAAGCGAATTCGCGTGCAAGACAGGCCTGATAAGTCGATTCGAGCAGTCCCGGCCCAAGCTCCCGATGCACCTCTATCGCCGCGCCAATAAGCGACCCCGTCAGCTCCTTGAGAAGAAGCTCCGTGTCCTCCGTGTCTCCGTGGTTCATGTCCCCACCTCCGGGTTGGGATTGCGCAACTTCGCGAGATACGTCGTGCGCGGACGAGTGTTCAGCTCTTCGAGCAAGCCGTAGTTCAACGGCGACTTGCGCAGCTTCGCGACGCGGCTGTTCGGGTCGTTGATGTCGCCGAAGATGATCGCGTCAGCGGGACACGCCTGCGCGCACGCGGGTGTAATTTCGCCATCGCGGATTTCACGATTCGCTTTGCCGGCGTCGATCTTCACCGCATTGATGCGCTGGATGCAGTAGGAGCATTTCTCCATCACGCCTCGGCTGCGCACGGTGACGTCGGGATTGCGCATCAGCTTACGCGTGGGCGGCTGCTCAAACTGGTTCGCGTCGTATTCGAGGAAGTTGAATCGCCGCACTTTGTAAGGGCAGTTGTTCGAGCAATAGCGCGTGCCAATGCAGCGGTTGTAAACCATCTGGTTGAGGCCTTCGCTGCTGTGCACCGTCGCGGCGACCGGGCAGACGAGCTCGCACGGCGCGTTCTCGCAATGCATGCACGGCACCGGCTGATGCAGCATTTGTGGATTCGTTAGGCTGCCGTCGTAGTAGCGATCGACGCGGATCCAATGCATCTCGCGATTCATCGCGACCTGCTCTTTGCCGACGACCGGGATGTTGTTCTCGGCCTGGCAAGCGATCGTGCACGTGCCGCAGCCGATGCAGGTGTTGAGGTCGATCGCCATGCCCCACGCGTGGCCGTTGTAGGCGACGTTCGGGTAAAGCGTCTCGTCACCGCTCGGCGGCGGTTCGCCGGTTTGGACGATGTCGCGCGGCGATTGCTGGAACGCTGCGAACGTGCCAACCCGCACCTGATCGCGACCTTCCATGCTCCAGTGATGCTGCGTCGTGACGAGGTCGTGATGATCGCCGGTCTTCTCAACCTCCAAGCCGGAGCCGCCCCACTGCGCGTCCGAGGTCCGCAGCGCGTAGGCGCTGAAGCCGACGCCGTTGCCGACAGTGCCCGCGCGACTCCGGCCGTAGCCGAGGTTCACGGTCACGCAATCATCCGCCTGTCCCGGTTGAATCCAGATTGGCGCGCGTACGGAACGTCCGCGGAATTTGAGATTCACCACGTCGCCGTTCTCCAGGCTGAACCTCTTCGCTGTCGCCGGGCTCAAGAGTGCGGCGTTATCCCAGACGATCTTCGTGTGCGGGTTCGGGAGCTCCTGCAGCCACGCATTGTTCGCGTAGCGGCCGTCATACATGCGCGAGTCGCCGCGGATCAGCAGGTGCAATCCGCTTTCCGTCAGCGGCGCCGGTGCCGGAGACGCAGCGAGTTCCGGCGCGACTGAGTTAACGAGCGGCGGCTGGAAGCTTGCCACGCCGTCGTGCAGAGATTTCCGCCAGAGCGCCTCGAAATCCGCCGCCGAATGCTGCTTCTGCCAAAAGGAGCGGAGGATGTCGTAGTCCGTTGCCGGCGGCTCCTCGAGCAGCGCGCTCAGGAGTTCGTGCCGCGAGCGACCGGCAAACAGCGGCTCGATCATCGGCTGCGAGATCGTGATCGTGCCGTCGATCGCACGCGCGTCGCTCCACTCCTCGAGCTCGTGCGTTTCGGGCACGTGCCAAAGACAACGCTCGGCGGTTTCATTGTCGTAGAGCCCGAGATGAATTGTCCGCGGCACCTTGCTCAAGAGTTCCGCGAAATCGAACTCAGCGGGCGCGTCGTAGGCGGGATTGCCGCCGACGATGATGAGCGTCCCGACCGCTCCTGCGCGCATCTCGTCGATCAGCTCGCGCAGATCACCGCCGCCGTTCTGCTTTGGCGGGTAAGCAACGGTCGCGCCAGAGTTGCCCAGCGTATCGTTCAGTTGCCGCGCCGCGGCGGCGAGGAATGGCGGAGCGACGACTACGCTCCGCCCAGCGTGCGCGCGCAGATCGGCGGCGATAGCTTGGCCCAATCTAGAAGACCCGCCGCCGCTTTGGAGATGTCGAGCGAACTGCTCGATCTCGTCCGGTCGCATGACCATGCGGTGGTCGGCCATCGCGCCGGTAAGCGTCGGCGTCGCCTCGGCGACGTACAGCCTGCACATCGTTCCATTCGGCCGGCGCGCTGCCGCGAAGTCGCGGCTGTTACGAATGCCGGTGGCTGAATCGCAAAGAAAATCTGCGCCTAACGAGACGATCACTTCCGCTTTATCGAAGTGATAAACTGGCTCCGCGTCGCGCGAGCCGAGCGGCTCGTATTCGTGCCATTTCGCAGCCGGATACTTCGCGAGCAGACGCGCGGTCTGATCGAAAAATGTCGGCGACGTTTCGTGCCGCGTGAGCAAGCGGAGCCCGGCGCCGCCACCAGCTTTCCATTTCTGCGCGGCGGTCGTGAGTTCTCCGGCGAAGATGTCCCACGTGCTGATCTGCCCTTTGTGCGTGACCGCGCGCGAGCGTTCCGGATCGTAAAGGGTGAGCAGCTCCGCCTGCATGAAGACATCGCTCGCGCCGAGAGTCGCGGGATGCTGCGGGTTGCCTTCGATCTTCGTCGGCCGGCCTTCATGCGTCTCCACGAGAACGCCGCGCGCGTAGCCGCCGAGCGTGAGCGCGGTCGCGTAATAAAGCGGCTTGCCCGGCACGAGCTCCTCTGGCTGGCGCAGATACGGCACGATCTTCTCGAACGGCTGTCGCGTGCAGCTCGTTGTGCCCGCGAGCGCAATCGACGCACCCATCAACTTTAAAAATCGACGCCGACTGAACTCGTTAGGCCAATCGCCAGAGCCCAGCGGAAACTCGTCCGGTGTTCTTAGCGATGACATGTGTAGCAATCAGTCAGTCCAGCGGTGTGGACGTTGTTTTGCCTAACGAGCTGTTTGCCAAACGCGAGCTGGTCCGGCGGCGCGTGGTAGTTCATGTTCACCACCTCGTTTGTCGGGCGGAGAAAACGCTCGGGCTGGCGATGACAATCCAGGCACCAGCGCATGTAGAGTTCCTTCGTTTTGAAGGTGAGCGGCATCTGGTTCACCTGCCCGTGACACGTCGCGCAGCCGACCCCTTTCGCCACGTGAATGCTGTGGTTGAAGTAAGCGTAGTCCGGCAAATCATGGACGCGCGTCCACTTGATCGGTGCTCCGGTTTGCCAAGAATCGCGCACCGGCTGGAGCACAGGCGCATCCTTCCAAATCTGCGAATGGCAAGTCATGCACGTCTCCGTCGGCGGAATGCCGGCGAACGCCGATTGCTCGACGCCGGTATGGCAATAGCGGCAATCGATCCCGAGCCCGCCGACGTGATGCTGATGGCTGAACGGCACTGGCTGCTCGAGCGGCACATCAACGCGCGTCCAGTAGTCCGATCGCGCGAAGGCAAACAGCGCCGCGCTGCTGCCGATAATAAGCATGGGTAAGCCGACGAGAGTCAGCCGCGCAATGGCGTTAGCGCGCCGTTTAAAAAGCTGCCCCATGCAAAGCTGGTCGGTGTTGCAAGTGAATCGCCTGTCAGCGCACGGACAACCGGAAAAGATTCGCGCACACCGGTGCGAAATTTTCGTAAGCGCGGCGGCGCGCATTCGAGGGCGCTGCTATTCTTGACCAACCTCCGCGCGGCGATACTCTGCGTGCGGAGAGGAGAACGCATGCGCGCCGACGTCACGATCGAATACTGCACGGTTTGAAACTACGAACCGCGTGCCGCCAGTTTGGCGGCCAATATTCGCGAAGCCGCCGGGATCGAGGCGGTGAAGTTGATCCCGTCGAGCGGCGGCGCGTTCGAAATCCGCCTTAACGGTGAACTCCTTTACTCCAAGCTCCAGACCGGCGAATGGCCGGACTTCGACGCCGTCGCGCAGCAGGTTAAGGAAGCGATCCAATAATCAATTTGGAAACCAGAAAGCCAGAAAGGGGAGGGAAGGATTCTGCCTTCCGCTGTCTCTTTTCTGGTTTTCTCCCTTCCAAATTCAATTTTCGGACGCTGAGTTAAAGCTAACGGGGAGAGTGAAGGGTGCCTGGTGGCCCTCGCGGTCTTCAAAACCGTTGTCGGCCCGTTCTGCGGGCCGGGGTAGGTTCGATTCCTATCCTCTCCGCCATTTCAAATGCGGAATGCGGAGTGCGGAATGCGGAACTTCGGATGATCTGAGCGCACGCCTCTTCATTCCGCAATTCGAATTCCGAAATCCGCATTCAGAAAGGGGGTGATCGCAGATGTCGCGCGAGCAAATTCGTAAGCTCACGTCGCTCTCATCCGCGGCCGGGTGAGCGTCGAAGTTGAGCCAACAGGCCCTGTCGCAAGTTTTGCGGCAGCTTCCGAAAATCGACGACGCCAATGTGCTCGTCGGCTCCGCGAGCGCGGACGATGCCGGTGTGTATCGGCTGTGGCGCGATCGCGCCCTCGTGCAGACGGTCGATTTCTTCACGCCGATCGTCGACGACCCGTTTGCCTACGGGCAGATCGCGGCGGCCAACGCGCTCTCCGACGTCTACGCGATGGGCGGGCGTCCGCTCACCGCGTTGAACATCATGGGAATCCCGACCGATCTCGTGCCGCCGGAGACAATCGCGACGATTCTGCGCGGCGGCGCCGCGAAAGCGAAGGAAGCCGGCTGCGCGATCATCGGCGGCCACACCATTCGCAACCCCGAGCCGATCTACGGGCTCGCCGTCACCGGACTCGTTAGGCCAAATCGGATGCTGGCCAACGCCAACGCACGACCGGGCGACCTGCTCGTCCTAACAAAGCCACTGGGCACTGGCATCGCGACGACTGGCATTAAGCGCGGCCTGACGAGCGCCGCGCTCGCGAAGAAGGCGATCCGGCTCATGAGCAGCTTGAATTCAGTCGGGACGGAACTCGGCGAAACCGGTTCGATTCGCGCTGCGGTCGACGTGACCGGGTTCGGCCTGCTCGGACATCTCGCTTCGATGTGTCGTGCCAGCGGCGTCGGCGCAGAGATCTCGTCAGCAGCAGTGCCCGCGATTTCGCCCGAAATTCTCGCACTCATCGCGAAGGATTGCGTGCCCGGCGGCACTCGTCAGAACCTCGAGACCGCGGAGGCAGTCACGGATTGGAGCGACACGCCTAACGAGCTGCGCATCCTCCTCTCCGATGCGCAGACCAGCGGAGGTTTGCTGCTCTGCGTTCCGCCAAAACGCTGGCCAAAGGTGCGGGAAATTTTGCGAACGCACCGCACGAGTTGTGCGGCGATCATCGGCGAGATCGTGCGCGCGAAGAGGCCGAAGATATGGATCAGCAAGTGAGCGCGCATCCGCTGCGGGCGATTCCATCGGTCGAGAAAATCGTGCAAGCGCTCGGCGAATGTGATCTGCCGCGCCGCGCCCTTGTCGCGCTCGTGCGGCGTGAGGTTTCGGCATTGCGAGCAGAGGAGGCTCTGCCCGATTTCGTCACCATCGTTGATCGCTCCCGTGCAGCGATCGAGGACCAGCGGCTGACGAAGATTCAGCGCGTGATCAACGGCACCGGAATCATCATCCACACGAACCTTGGCCGCGCGCCGCTCAGCCAGAGCGCAATCGAAACGCTCGCGGCCGTGGCGTCCGGCTACAGCAATCTCGAGTATGAGCTAACCAGCGGTGAGCGCGGTTCGCGTGCGACCTACCTGGAACACAATCTCGCGCTTCTGTGCAGCGCCGAGGCAGCCACCGTCGTAAACAATTGCGCGGCCGCGCTCGTGCTGGTGTTGCGTCATTTCACGAAGAGGAAACCCGAGGTCATCATCTCGCGCGGCGAGCTGATTCAAATCGGAGGCGGCTTCCGCATTCCTGACATTCTCGAAGCGAGCGGCGCGACGCTGCGCGAGATCGGTACGACGAATCGCACCAGCGTCGACGACTACGCACAAGCGATCGGCCCTAAGACGGCGATGATCCTGAAAGTGCATCGCAGCAATTTCTCGATGCGCGGTTTCGTTGAATCCGCGGACACAGAATCGCTCGCGCGGCTCGCTCGCGCGAAGCGAATTCCGCTGGTCGAAGACCT
>JBHENE010000036.1:0-10104 GCA_046262215.1 Chthoniobacterales bacterium
GGTTGAAGGCCTGTCCGCTATAACCTTCCGCCGACACTGTTTGAGCCTGTGAGTAGACCCATTCGCGGTTCGCGTTTTGCGAGCTAACCACAACTGCGCTCGACGATCGCACGACCGCCATACGGTTCTTCTTCACTGTGCCGTCGATGCCTAGCATGAACACGTCGTCGCGCACCACCTGCGGGTTGTAGGTCGTGAAATTTCGGTCCGTCACGCCTTCGAACTTATTCTGCGGCACACGCTGGTTTGCCTTCATCGGCAGGTGACAACCGAAGCAACTCGTCGCCCATGACGTGTGGCAGAGTTGGCAGTCCATCGCGTCGTTGTCGTGCGCGAATTTAGAGTGTGGTTGCGCCGCTGAAACGCCGCCCCAGGTTTTTCCATCGCGCAGCAGCGTCTTTGCGTAAGCCGACTTCGGATTGTAGTGCGCCGAGGCCGGATCAACGGTGTCCATCGTTTGCGGAATCTCCCAACGCACGTCAGGCGACATCGTGGATTGCTGCCACAGCCGCGTGCCTTCCCAGGTAAAGCGCGGACCCCATGAAGTATTACTGCTGTTCGCTAGATCGACGCGTCCGCCGTTGCCTGTCGTAATCAGAGTCGGTCTCTGCCGCACCGTCCCATGACAATCGATGCAGTTGATCGTCGTGGCGTTCCGCGGCTCGCCATAGAGATTGCCGTTGCCGTGAACATCGAGGTTGAAATGGCAGTCGCCGCATTGCATCCCGCGCGCCAGATGCACATCCTTTAGGTGCACCGCTTTAGCGAACTTCTGCGGATCGTCGTGCCCGATTTTGTTGTCCTTTAGGTCGAGCAGATTGCCCTTGCGATCGTGCTTGAACACGGCGCGGAACACCCAGCCGTGACCATGATAATCAGCGAACTGCGTGTGCTTCATGCGCGGGTTTAACTCCGCGACGCGCTCGAGAAAATTCTGGTCACCCCAAAGTCCGCGTGCGGCCGCGGCTTCGGGGTTTGTCTGTGTCTGCCCAACGAGTTCTGCGTCGGTCGGATTATGCTGCTCCTTCGGATACATCAGCTCGCCATCAGTTTCCTGGTCCCACCAGGTGTAACCGAGGTAAGGGTTCACGAAGAGATTGCCCTGATGCATGTGACAGTTCATGCACTGGCTCGACGGGATCGAGCGCGTGAACTGATGCGTGACCGGATGGCCCTTTTCGTCTTTCGGGATCGTCTTATCCGCCGTGAAGCTTACGCCCTGATGGCCATATTTACTCCACCAACCCGAGTTAGTTGGCGATCGATCATTCGCGTAGATGACATGGCAAGCTGAGCAACCACTCGATCGGTAATCACCGGGGTGATCGTTCGAGCCGAGGAAGCCGAGCAGGGGATCATGCAATCGCGTCTTCTGGATTCCGAGGAACACGGGATCAGTCCGGTTCAGCGTCCCGAGTCCACGCTCCGACAAACGCCGCCCCGGTTTTCCGGGCGGTTCCGCAACCGTCGGGTTTCCGAGCTGCAGCTGTTTCTCTCCGCCTTTTTCGAAGATGCGCAGGATGTTGCCGGGTTGCCCGAGATTGAAGCGCGGTAGTGGATCGAGAAACGGTAGGATGCCGTGGCGCTGCGTATCTTCAGCACTCACGGGCGTGTAGTTATTCAAACGCAGCGGCACTCCGTCCGCACCGTAGTTCTGCCCGAACCGGTAGTTCTTCAGGTAGAACCCACCGTTGTTATAAAGCGCAGCTCCCCAGAGCATGGCGCCGTGATTCATCATGCTGTGCTGCACGTTCCGGACGATCTCGCCGTGACAGAGCCCGCACGCCTGCTGCGCCACGCGCAAATCGCCCGGGTTCATGAAGCGGATGAACTCTGGCGACTCATGATTCAGCCATACGTTGGAGTTCGGCGGATTTGCCGAGGTCCTCCAGAACTCCTTGTTCTTCGGGAGCACGTGCGCCTGTTCTTTCGCGAGGGCGCGCGCCGCGTTACCGCCGTGGCAGTCCGTGCAACCGAGCACCACATGCGAAGCTGCATGCATTGGTTCAACGCCGTTGTGGCATTCGTTGCAGCCGACGCTCTTTGCGTTCGCTTCCGCTTGAGTTTGATCGATCCAATTGCGGCGCGGCGCGTTGGAGGGGTGAGTGACGATAAGTTCCGGCGAAACGGATGTCGGCGGGAGCTGAGCACTCGTTGTACTAGCCGCCGCAACGATGGCCAAGAGGAAGAAACGTTCAACGTTCAACGTCCAACGTCCAACGTCCAACTTCGGAGCAGTTGCTCGCATTAGCGGTTCTTCTCCGCGGTTCGGACGCAGGCGGAGAAGATCTTCACTAGTGCCTCGGTTTCACTGAGAAGCGGCTCGACCTTGGCTGGCGCGAGCAGCGGCACGCGGTGGATCAGCCGCAGCCAGCGGCGCGTTTCCCGGATCTCCTTCAGGCAGATCCCGAGTTTGTGAATGAAGTCTTTGCGCGACTCAGCGCCTTGCAGTTCGCCATGGTTCGCCAACGGAGAAGTGCCACACCGGAGAAGTTGATCTGACACGTGCCGTCCAGCGCGGCTCGGCGGCAGCGCATCCACCAGCCGAATGATCCTGACGGCGTACTCAAGGAGCCGTTCCTCAAGATCGTACTTCGCGTTCGCGACAGACGTCGCTTCGGGATTTCCAAGTTGAACGTTGAACGTTGGACGTTGGACGTTGGACGTTTCTCCCTTCCTGTCCGAAAGATAGCCTGGCTCCTCCTCGCCAACCCGTTCACTCGCCTTCCTCGCAGCGCGCCTCTTCATCAATAAGTCAGCGTCACCGTCACAATCGCGCTGTAGAGATACTTATCCGCCGTTCGCACTCGCTCCTGCGGGTAACCGGGCACGGGGCGAGTGTTAGCCCGATATATGTCCTTGTAGCCTTGACCAGGCACTAGAAAACCGATGCCGGCGCTAATGATAATGTTATCCGTCAGCAACGGCCGCATCTGTAACCCGACACTAGCATCGAGTCCGATATCGTTGCTGGCGTGGTTTGTGAACAAAACTCGCCGGGTCGGCTCAGTCGTCGCCGTCCAGATGTAGTTAACATTTGCGAAAGCCTTCACCTTCGGCGCGAGGTCCGCATCCGCGCCGTAGCCGACGATGATCGCGCCGGGATTTACGAAGTTCGATTGGCCTTCAGTTTTACTGCTGCGGAAGTTCGGCACCAGGCTGTCGCGTTGTTTAAAGTTCACGGCCGTGCCCGCGAGGTTGAACCCCTGGTGGACGTAGTAGCTGAAAGGCCCGCCGAGGAGGAACGGCCGATCTAGAATGGTGTCGAAGCCAGTCGCGTGATAGTTCCTCGGGTTATCGTCACCACTCGCGTAGAAAACCGTCAGCTTGTGACGTAGCCAATCTTTATCGAGCGATAACTCGAGCGCTGCCATCTGCGCGTTGATCTGGACCTCGTGACCCGCGATGCCATTGAAGCTATCCTTACCCAGGACCTCGTAGAAGGCGTGCGTCACATTCAAACGCCCGATGTGACCGTCGCCCGTCCAGCCGAGATAGTAGGACTGCACATGGTGATCGCGCACCTCGCCGATCGGGGCCGGCCTGACGAGGAAGTTATTCTTGTCGTAGTGCCGACTCGCTCCGTCAAAGTTCGCGTGGAGGCTTAGCTGAGCTGTATAGCCTTTCGCGAGAAAGTCCTGCCGGTAAACATTCGCGATGTAGACCTGCTGCTCGCGCGACTGGAACTGGTTGAGATCGGAGTAGGTATCCTTCTCCCGCATGTCGAACGCGGCGAAGTTATACTGCCAAAGGTTATTCTGCTGGTTCCCAAAAATGCGGATTCCGAGGTTCGAATCGTTGAAGATGAAGCCGCGGAAATCGCTCACGAACGGCTGGATACCGAAGCGCGACGAGATGAAGTCGTAGTTGTTCGAAAGGTCGCGGATGTGCAGTTCGCCGAATGCTTCCTGCAAGGCATAGAAGTCGCGCGTGCGAACCAGAGGTCTCTTGTCAGGTCCACGTGGGTCCGGATCTAGCGCGTTCCGTTCCTGGACGTTGATGTAGTTGTTGTTATAAACGCCAAGGAAACGCACTGCCCATTCGACTGGTTTAAAGGCGGTCTCACCTTTGAACACGTCGACGGCGATCTGGAAATCGTTCGAGAAAAATGCCTGCGTGCTTCTTCCGAAAAACTCGGAGCTGTTCGGGCGCGCCGTGCTCACGCCGCTCGGGATCGGCAGACGGCGCAGCTCAAACTGCGCAAAGTCCGTCAGTGTTAGATTAAGAAAGATGTCTTCGCCGAAGACTGGCGAGTCGCCCTTCAGCACGCTCGCGTAGTACGGATGCCAAAGCTTCACGGCGCCTTGCTGATAGGGCGTTTCAGCGGAGGGATCGGCGTAACGCTGCCAACGCCCGAATCCGATAAACCAGCGATTCGGGACCGGCTCGTCACCCGGCGGGACACCGAGGCCTATTTCTGAATCCCGATATTCGGGGTATTCGAGCTTCCTCCGGAAAGGCTGCATCTCGCGCACGCCCTTCCGCGGCAGGCCGAGCGAACGCGGGACGGCTTCTTCACCATACTCGGAGAGCTGCGGCAGGAGAGGCGGGAAGAGGTCGGGCGGTGGCGGAACATCCCGCGACTCCACGACCCCCGGATCGGGATTGAAGCTGGAGGGCGGCAACGGCACTTCTTCCTGCTCCTCCTCGTCCCGCGTCAGGAGATACAAACCGCCGAATGTATAGCGGCTATCCCCTGGGCGACCGTTGATTTCCACGGTCGCACCGTGGGTGCGCAGCGACGGCACTCCGGCGCGCACGGGTGTTACACCGAGCAGCGAGGTGACCGTATTTAGCAAGACGATCGCACCGGCTCGAGCCAGCGGTCGGGGGAGACACCGCATTTGGGCGCGAGAATGCCTCCTTTCCGGCTACGCTTGCAAGTCCAAGGCGCGTCGAGGCGTTTCGTCTGGCGCGCCACCGTTTCGGCAGGTAAACCGGTGCGGATGCGTCGGTTGTCTCTCCTCCTTGGTCTGGTGCTCGCGTCCGCCGCGCCCGCGCGGGCGCAGCTGACGGCTGGCGACGTGCAACGCATCATCACGCAAGGTGTATCGCGTGCCGCCCGTATCTCACCAAATAGCGTCGTCGCCGTGACCGATCGCGAAGGGTTTGTGCTCGGCGTCTGGAATGTCCGCGGTGGAGAGCCGACGCCGGATGAGATTGCGAATGCCGTTTCCCGCGCCGGCACCGCGGCCTTTCTGAGCAGTAACGCCAACGCTTTCAGCACGCGCACCGCGGGCTTCATCATCCAGCAGCATTTTCCGCCGGGCGTGAAGTATACCTCGCCCGGGCCACTCGTCGGCGTGGGTTTTTCGAATCTGCCGTTCTCGGATGTGAACCGGTTTAAACGTTTTCTCGGTCCGGTTCCGGCGCCGCCAATCGGAATCTCGCCGGGCACGCGCGGGTTCCCCATTCCCGGCACGTCGCTCGACGGCTCGCCGGGCGGTCTGCCGCTTTACAAGAATGGACGGCTCGTCGGCGGCGTGGGCGTTTTCGGCGACGGCAGTAATGGTTTCATCGGCGACTACGATCGCGACGAAGACGTGGCGCTCTCGGCGCAGAAAGGTTTCGCGCCCGACTCCGAGATCACCGCGGCCGATGTTTTCATTAACGGCTTCGCGCTCGCTTACATCAACAGCGCTACGAGCCTGCCTGGGCCGGCTCTGCAGGGCAATGCCGCGGCCGATTACCTCATTCAAGATCCGCCGCCGCCGTTTCCGTATCCGGTCGCGACCTTCAGCGGCGTCACTGGGCAAATTCGGCAGCCGATCATGGCGGATCCGATCCCTGGGACGATCAACGGCCAGCCGCGCCTCTCGCAAGCGGAGGTCGAGCGAATCGTCGCCTTTGCCGCGGATCGCGTGAGGACAACACGCGCGGGGATCAGGCTCCCGATCGGCACGCGCATGGAGGTTTTCATCACGGTCGAGAACAACCCGAACATCGCGGGGCTGTCACCGACGGTCCTTGCCGCGTTCCGCACTGGCGATGCGACGATGTTCAGCTGGGACGTTGCCGTGCAGAAGGGGAGAACGGCCCTCGCTTTTTCGAGCAACGACAGCGCGTACTCCACGCGCACCGTCGGCTTTCTGGCGCAGCAACATTACCCGCCAGGGATCGATCCGAATGGGCCGGGCCCGTTGAACGGCCGCCAGGAAGCGGCGTCCGGCGTGTCCGGCGCGCCGGGATCGATCCGTGGTTTTGACCCCGCCTTTGTGCCCGATCCGCGCTTCCGTAATGGCATCACGATTTTCCCCGGCGGCTTTCCGCTTTACCGCAATGGTCAACTGATCGGCGCGGTTGGGATCAGTGGTGATGGCGTTGACCAAGACGACATCGTCGGTGCCTCGGGGACGCAGGAATTTCTAGCCGCGTTCGAGATCCGGGCGGATCAGATTATTTTCAAAGAGACGCGATTGCCGTATGCGAAATTCCCGCGCGATCCTGAAGGAATCAGCCGAGTAACGCCAGCGGATCTGAGCGGGTTCGCCGCGTCGTCCAACGCTGCCGCCGAGCTCGCGAATATCTCGATTCGCTTGCAAGTGGATCCAGGCGAGAAGGCGATGATCGGTGGATTCATCATCACTGGTGATGCACCTAAGACCGTTGGGCTTCGGGCGCTCGGACCCTCGCTGGCCAATGCTGGCGTGCCACGGCCATTGCCGCATCCGCTCCTGCAAGTGCACGATGCGGCTGGCTTGATTGTCGCG
This sequence comes from Chthoniobacterales bacterium, assembly GCA_046262215.1. GTDB lineage: Bacteria > Verrucomicrobiota > Verrucomicrobiia > Chthoniobacterales > UBA10450 > JACCTI01. The sequence continues at coordinate 6,711 of JBHENE010000036.1, forward strand.
GAGAACAGCGCGTGGCGGGAAGGAGAAGCAGAGCACGTCGTCGCCACTGGTCTGATGCCGCCGAGCGAGCTCGAAGCGGCGTCCGTGCAGACGCTCGCGCCGGGTGCCTACACCGCGCGCGTGAGTGATGCGGATGGCGGCAGCGGCATTGGATTGCTCGAGGTCTATGATCTCGATCGCGAGCCGCTCTCGCACGTCGGGAACGTCAGCGCTCGCGGATTCGTCGGAGGCGACGACGCGGTGCTGATCGAAGGTTTCATCGTGGCGGGGAATGGCGCTTCCGCGAAGCTTGTCGTGCGCGGAATGGGGCCTTCGCTGGCAGCGGCAGATGTCGCTGAACCGCTCGCCGATCCGGTGCTCGAAATCCGCGATGCAGACGGCGTGTTGTTAGCTGTGAACAACAACTGGGCGGACACACAGGCGACCGAACTCGACGCGACTTCGCTCGCGCCGCCGTACGCGCTGGATTCTGCAGCGCTGATCGATGCTCCGCCGGGTGCTTACACGGCCCTGCTGCGCGGCGCGGACGGCGCGACCGGCGTCGGCCTTCTCGAGATCTACAAACTACCGTAACGGCCCCGTCATTCCGAGCGGAGCGGAGCGGAGTCGAGGAACCCCGTAGCGTCACCATTCGTTCTGCCACGGGGTCCCTCGACTTCGCTCGGGATGACGGCCTTGCGGTTGCGGCTGGTCCCTTGAAATTTAGTGTGGCTCGCGAAACATGCCTGAGCGAAAACCGCACGCGCCACCAGCCGGCTATGAATCGCCGACGCCGCATCGACCGATTAGCGGCGAAGGTTCGGTGGAGCCGCCGCGTGGCCGACACGATCCATACGCAGCGTTTCGTTTCTCCGCGTTCAGCTTCTACGCAGCGGGAAATCTGATCTCCGTGATCGGCCGGCAGATGCTGATGATCGCGCTGGAATGGGAGGTCTATGCGCGGACGAATTCCGCCACCGCGCTCGGGCTCGTCGGCCTGGCGATCGCGTTGCCGGTGGTCGTATTGTCATTGCCGGCCGGCTACATTGCGGATCGATATAACCGCCGCACGATCGTGCTTCTGTCGCAGGCGCTCAGCGCGATCTGTTCGTTAGGCCTGGCGGTGATCTCGTGGAACCACCTGAACCTGCCGCCCATCGCTTTCCTGCAAAGCGGCAACCGCTTTCTGTTCTCGATCGCGAGCATTTTCGAGCGGCACGCGTCCTATCGGTTCGATGATCTTTCACTGCCGCTGATTTACATCCTGCTGTTGTTCTCTGCGACGGGGCGGACCTTCGGCTGGGCCGCGCGCGCTTCGTTTTTCCCAAAGCTTGTGCCGCGCGAAATCTTCGCGAACGCCGTCACTTGGAATAGCAGCATCTTCCAAGTCGGCTCCGTCGCCGGACCTGCCGTCGGCGGCCTGCTGATCGCCCGCACCGGTTTCCCGTTTATCTATGCGCTCGACGCGATCTGTGCGCTTACGTTTTTCGTCCTAGTGCTCTGCATCAGGAATTACGACCAAGGCGAGCGCGTCGTGAGCAACCCCTGGGCAAGCCTAGTGGAAGGGCTCCGGTTCGTGGTGAAGAAGAAGGTGATCCTGGCAACGATCACGCTCGACATGGTCGCGGTGCTGCTCGGTGGCGCGACGGCGTTGCTGCCGGTGTTCGCGAGCAAAATTCTACACTGCGGGCCGATCGGCCTCGGATGGATGCGCGCCGCTCCGGGCGTGGGCGCGTTCGCGATGGCGATCCTGATCGCCTATTTGCCGCCGATGAAACACGCAGGGCGGACGCTGCTGTTTTGCGTGAGCGGGTTTGGCGTCGCCACGATCGTCTTCGGCCTGTCGCCGTATCTGTGGCTCTCGATCGCGATGCTGTTTATGACAGGCGTGTTCGACAGCGTCAGTGTGGTGATCCGTCACACCATCATTCAGCTACTCACGCCGGACGAAATGCGAGGCCGGATCTCGGCCGTGAACAATATCTTCATCGGCACCTCGAATGAACTCGGCGCACTCGAGTCCGGCCTGACGGCGGCTGCGTTCGGTCCGGTGATATCCGTTGTCGCTGGCGGCGTCGGCACGATTCTCGTGGTTCTCGGCGTATCAGCGGTCTGGCCGCAGACGCGCAACATCGGCCGGCTCGACAAGAGCTTACGGTAGGTTGTCCGTGGGGGCACGGCCTGTCATCCCGAGCGAAGTCGAGGGACCTCTCCTACTCCCGAGAGGCTTTCTGGGTCGCGAAAACGCTGAGGCACAACGCCCGCGCATCGTATGAGCGCCGGCCTGGCGCAGCGTTTTCGGTGTCGACGCGAGATCCCTCGACCGTCCTGCGGCGGCTCGGGATGACGGCTCGTTGCGGCGGAGCTTAAACGTCTGCCTAAAACGCCGCGTGCAAGGAGCGGTCGCCGTCCGTCATCCCGAGCGAAGTAGAGGAAATAAAAGAATTCCGATCCAGAGGAACGCGGAAGCGGTTTTCTTTTCGCATTGACATACCTCGTCGCTGAGAAGAACGATGCGCGTCTCAGACTATTCCTTCATTACCCGGAGATAACTACATTACATGAAAAGACCGCTCTTCACCCTCGCTGCGATCGCAGCTCTCGCTATCGTCGTTGCGCCTGCGCAGCGCGCGGATGCCAAAAGTAAGCCGAAGCCGAAAGCGCCGCCAAAGGTGCTTCGCTTTGATTTGCTGGAGACGACCGTTCCCCAGATCCAGTCCGGACTGCAATCGGGCGTGATCTCCATCGAACTCCTAACCCGTTTGTATCTGCAACGCATCGCCGCTTATGACAAGGGCGGGCCGTCGCTTAACGCCTATCTGCATGTCGACGCGAATGTGCTGCAGCAGGCCCGGAGGCTTGACGCCGTCCTGCGCACGCAGCCGAGAATCCTCACGGATAGCGCCCTCCGTGAGAGACTGCCGCTTTTTGGCGTCCCCGTGCTGCTCAAAGACAACATCGATACAGCCGACATGCCGACGACTGCAGGCAGCGTCGCGTTGCGCGGATCGATCCCGCCCGATGACGCGTTTATCACTAAGAAGTTGCGCGACGCCGGTGCCATCATCCTTGGCAAAGGAACGCTGTCCGAGTTCGCCAACTTCATCGCGCTCAGCCAGCCCACCGGATACAGCTCCCTCGGCGGATTCGGATTTAATCCCTACGACCCGCGGCCGGATCCACGCACAACCGCTCCATTTAACGATGGGCGGCCCGTGTTGCAGACCGGCGGCTCGAGCTCAGGCCCGGGCATCGGCGTGAATGCGAATCTCACCGCAGTTGCTGTCGGCACCGAAACGTCGGGGTCCCTTCTGAGCCCTGCGAGCGCGAACGGAGTTGTGGCCATCAAGCCCACCGTTGGGCTCGTTAGCCGCGGCGGCATTATCCCGATTACGGCGGATCAGGACACGGCGGG
>JBHENE010000037.1:0-9512 GCA_046262215.1 Chthoniobacterales bacterium
TGGAGCCGACCATCAGCAGCGTGTCGCACTTGCTCATCATGGTCCAACTCGGCTTTGTCCCAAGCAGGCCGATCGAGCCAGTCACGAACGGCAGCGCATCCGGCAGCGCAGCTTTTCCGAGCAACGCTTTGGCGATGCCCGCGCCTAACAAGTCCGCGACCTCGAGGACTTCATCCGCTGCACCTAGTGCACCAGCGCCAATCAGCATCGCGACTTTCTTGCCGCTGTTCAGAACCTCCGCGGCATGACGGAGATCAGGTTCGTGCGGAACGATCCGCGGCGACGGAAAGCCGATGCCGGAGTGAATGGTACCGTGAGCGCGCGGCGGTTTCTCCACCGCGTCGAGTTCCTGCACGTCATTCGGAATGATAACGCAGGTGACGCAGCGGCCGACTTTCGCGATCCGAACCGCGCGATCAACGAGATGCCGCACCTGCGTTGGATCGGACACCATGTGCACGAATTCATTCGCCACATCTTTGTAGAGCGAGATGAGATCGACCTCCTGCTGGTAATCACCGCCGATCGCGGCACGCGCCTGTTGCCCAACAATCGCAACCACTGACTGGTGATCCATCTTCGCGTCGTAAAGACCGTTGAGCAGATGGATCGCGCCCGGCCCAGACGTCGCCAGGCACACGCCGACTTCGCCGGTGAACTTGGAGTGCGCGCAGGCCATGAACGCCGCCATTTCCTCGTGCCGCACCTGCACGAATTTCAGCATGTCGCCCGCGCGATCGAGCGCACCCATAATGCCGTTGATGCCGTCGCCGGGGAATCCGTAGATGCGTTTGATGCCCCAGGCGGCGAGGCGTTTCAGAAGAAAGTCGCTGACGAGATCGGCCATAGAATGCGGTGTGGTTACTCGCCTCCAGCGAAGGCGACGGTGGTGATCAGTGCGTTTTCTGACTGCCGCGAATCGAGGCGGGTGTGTTGCACGACGATCGGCACATCAGAAACGATGATGCTGGCATAGTTAGTCGCCTTCGGAATCGGCTCCGGATCCTTTAAATCGTTAAACCTTTGATGCAGCGTCCGGCGCGCCGGCACGGTGACCTTGTATGGACCGGCAGGATCGCGATCGCTGTAGAAGATCGTGATCTCGACATGAGCTTCCATGTCGTTCGCGTTGAGAATACACGCCGTCTCGTGACTGAGCATCGCGGGCTCCGGTCCGTGGCTGTAAGGCGGGATCCAGCCCTCCGCGATTGCCCAATGTTTCTTACCGATGCTCATGTGTGTTTGCCTCTCATCCTCCGAGTGTCGTCACGGCAAGCGCCTCGACCAGCACCGGGAGCAGAGTGATCGAACGAGAGACACATGCAGCGTTGCCGAAGGACAACGTCGAAGCATAGGCCGCTCGAACGACGATTCTATCCGGGAGCCAAGTGCGAGAACTTCGTATTGGTCGCTGGGTAAAACTTGTAGGCCACACACGCGCCGTGCGGCAGACGCGATAGCTCCCCTCGACGGGCAACGGTGCGACTGACTGCAATGGCGTCGGAACGCACCAATAAAACGCAACCGCTCAGCCGATGCGCAGCGAACTGCTCTTGAATGAGTTTCGTCGGCAACCTGCTCGGCAAATGGCCAGTCGTTAGGCAGATTCGTCAGCGCGCCGATGGCACCGGACTGGAGTCGATGTCCGACAAGACGCGCGTGATGCATGCCCGCATCGATGGCGCGCAGGTTGCGCGCTCGATCTGCCCGTACTGCGCAGTCGGCTGCGGCCAGCTCATTTACCACAAAGACGGGAAGCTGGTCTCGATCGAGGGCGATCCCGAATCGCCGATCTCGCAGGGGAATCTTTGCCCCAAAGGCGCGGCTTCGCATCAACTGCTCACGCATTCGCGGCGCGAGACGAAGGTGAAATATCGCGCGCCGTTCGCGAAGGCGTGGTCGGAGATGTCGCTCGACCGTGCGATGGACATGGTGGCCGCGCGCGTCTGGAATTCGCGGCAGCGGACGTTCGTGCGGGAGAAGAACGGCTCGCCCGTGAATCACACCACGGGGATCTGCCATCTGGGCGGCGCGACGCTCGACAATGAAGAGAATTACCTGATCAAGAAGCTGTTTACCGGAGGCCTGGGCATGGTGTGCGTGTCGAACCAGGCCCGGATATGACATAGCAGCACGGTGCCCGGTCTGGGCACCTCCTTCGGCCGGGGCGGAGCTACGACCGCGCAACAAGATCTCGCGCGCTCCAACTGCATCCTGATCGAAGGGTCGTCGATGGCGGAGGCGCATCCGGTCGGGTTCCGCTGGGTCATGAAGGCGAAGGAAAACGGCGCGACGATTATCCATGTCGATCCACGTTTCTCGCGGACGAGCGCGCTCGCGGATATCTGGGTGCCGATCCGCGCGGGCTCGGACATCGCGTTCCTCGGCGGGCTGATCAATCACGTGATCAGCAACGAGCTGTTCTTCCGCGAATACGTGGCGCATTACACGAATGCTTCCTGCATTCTGCGGAAGGAGTTCGGCGACTCGGACGGCACCGGTTATTTCTCGGGCTGGAATGAAGAGAAGCGCGAATACGAAACGGAGACGTGGCTCTACGAAGGCGGCGACGGGCTGAGCTATCCCAAACGCGACCTGACGCTGGAAGATCCGCGCTGCGTTTTCCAGACGTTGAAGCGTCACTTCGCGCGTTACACGCCGGCTGCGGTGGAGCAGACGTGCGGGATTACGCCGGAGCTTTTCTATAAAGTGGCGGACGCATTTTGCACCGCGTCGGGCCCGGAAAAAACGGCGGCGATCTGTTACGCCGTCGGTTGGACGCAGCATTCGAAAGGCGTGCAACTCATCCGCACGTCCGCGATCTTGCAGCTCTTGTTAGGCAACATGGGCCGGCCGGGCGGCGGCATTCTCGCGTTGCGCGGGCATGCTTCCATCCAGGGCTCGACTGACATCCCGACGCTTTACGATGTGCTGCCCGGCTACATCTCGATGCCGATCGGTGGGAAGAACCAGGACACGCTCGCGGACTATCTGAGCACGCACACAAACAAGACCGGGCTGTGGTCGAATTTCCCGAAGTATTTCATCAGCCTGATGAAGGCTTACTACGGCTCGAACGCGACAAAGAAGAACGACTTCGGTTACGAGTGGATGCCGAAAATCACCGGCGACCATTCGTTCTACAATTTTCTCTACGCGATGGCGAAGGGCGAGATGGAGGGGATGTTCCTGATGGGCCAAAACCCCGCGGTCGGCGCGCAGAACGCGCGGCTCGAACGCAAAGCGCTCGCGAAATTGAAATGGTTTGTGGTGCGCGACATGGTGGAGATCGAGTCGGCGTCGTTCTGGTATGATTCGCCCGAAATCGAGCGCGGCGAGCTGAGCAGGGACGAGATCGGCACGGAGGTTTTCTTCTTTCCCGCGGCCGGACATGCGGAGAAGGAAGGCGCCTTCACGAACACGCAGCGCCTGCTGCAATGGCGCGAGAAAGCAGTCGAGCCGCCGGGCGATTGCCGGAGCGAAGGCTGGTTCATTCATCAGCTCGCCTTGCGCTTGATCGCGAAGGCGCACGAGTCCGGACTCGAGATGGATGAAGCGTTGCGCGCGCTCGATTGGTGGTATCCGAGCGACGAAAACGGCGACCCGAAAATGGAATCCGTGCTCGCGGAAATCAACGGCTGGAAAACGGAGATCGCGAAGGATGACAGCGGTGTCGTGTTCGGCTGCGATGCGAACCGCGAGCCGCATCACGGCACGCAGCTCGACACTTACGAAGAGCTGAAAGACGACGGCTCGACGGCGAGCGGCTGCTGGATTTACAGCGGCGTTTACGGCAGCGACCGCGTGAACAAGGCGAAGGCGCGGAAGTCGCACAATTATCTCGGCCATGGCTGGGGTTTCGCCTGGCCGACTGATCGCCGCATCATCTACAACCGGGCCAGTGCGGCGCCAGACGGAAGTCCGTGGAGCGAGGCGAAGAAACTCGTTTGGTGGGACGGCGCACAGAAAAAATGGACCGGTGAAGACGTGCCGGATTTCACGCCGGACAAGCGCCCGGATTACAAGCCCGGCTTTTTCGCGAAGGGCATGGATGCGCTTCCGGGCGACGCGCCGTTCATCCTGCACGAAGACGGTCTCGGCTGGATGTATGTGCCGAAGGGTCTGCAGGACGGGCCGATGCCGACGCACTACGAGGCGCTCGAATCGCCGGTCTCGAACCACCTCTATCCGCGCGACACGAACCCGGTCGTGAATTGGTTCACACGCGAGGACAACCGCTTCTCGCCGCCGGGCGATCCGCGCTTCCCGTACGTGCTCACGACGTATCGCCTAACGGAACATCATACCGCGGGCGGGATGAGCCGTTTCCTGCCGCATCTCGCGGAACTGCAGCCGGAGTTGTTTGCTGAACTTTCGCCTGAACTCGCGAGCGAGCTCGGCGTTAAAAACGCCGATCACATTTGCATCGTGTCGTTGCGCGGCGCGATCGAAACGCGCGCACTCGTTAGCCGCCGCATCCGTCCGTTGCAGCTCGACGGGCGCACGATTCATCAGGTGGCGATTCCGTTTCATTTCGGATCGGCGGGGCCCGTCAAAGGCGACGTCGCGAACGATCTGATGGCGATCTCCGGCGAGCCGAACGTCATCATCATGGAAACCAAGGCGCTCGTCTGCAACATCGTCCCGGGCCGGCTGCCACGCGGCGCGAAATACCTGCCGTGGCTGAATAAATACGCGGCGCAAACCGGGCCCGAAGTGTTGCACCCCGAGCAGCCGCCAGTCGGCGCGCCCAGCGGCGGCAAGCTCACGCCGGGCCACGGGCAACACGGGAAGTCCGGCTAGGAAGAAGGAATTTGGAAACCAGAAATCCAGAAAAAAGGAAGAGGAGTAAAGGCGCGCATATAGAAGATATGTCCCTTTCTGGTTTTCTGGTTTTGAAATTCATTTTTGCTTCATGATCGGCGAAGGCGTTCACAGCACGAATCAGCGGCGGCACACATTCGTGCAGGACCGTGTCGAGGTCGGTTTCTTCACCGACCCCAGCGTCTGCATTGGCTGCAAGGCGTGCGAAGTCGCGTGCAAAGAATGGAACGAAGTGCCCGACGACGGCTACACCTGGACCGGCAATTCCTACGACAACACCGGCCACGTCGGCGCCTCCACTTGGCGGCACGTCATGTTCGTCGAACAGGATCTGCCGAAAGGGAATCAGGTCGCCGGGCCAATGTCGTTAGGCAACGTCGACGAAGATCCGTTTCGCTGGGTGTTCCTGTCGGACGTCTGCAAACATTGCGAAGAAGCCGGTTGCCTCGAAGCGTGCCCGACCGGCTCGATTGTGCGCACCGAAGTGGCCTCCGTGCTGGTGCAGGATGATGTGTGCAACGGCTGCGGCTACTGCGTCGTTTCCTGTCCGTTCGGCGTGATCGATCGTCGCCCGGAACCGCTCCCGAAAGCGGGCGGAGCGTTCAAATGCACCTTCTGCTACGACCGCCAGAAGAGCGGCCTCACGCCCGCGTGCGCGAAAGTTTGCCCGACTGAATCGATCGTCTTCGGCCGGCTCGACGACCTCCGCGCCCGCGCCGACGAGCGCCTCCGCACGCTGCACACGCAAGGCTATTCGGATGCGCAGCTTTACGATCCGCAGGAAACATCCGTGCGCGGTCTGCACGCATTCTTCCTCATCCTTGGCGAGCCGGAAGCGTACGGTCTCCCGCCTAAGCCGCAGGTGCCGACGATCTATCTCAAGTCGAGCTGGACGGCGGCGATCATCACCGCGGTCGGCGCGCTGATCCTTTGTCTGATCGTGTTCGGACTTCTCGGCCATCCCTAGAACCCGCCATGCACTTTCGGCTATTAACCACGGAGGCACGGAGGACACGGAGAAGCAGGGAAGAAGTTTGTTCCTCCTCTGTGGCCTCCGTGCCTCCGTGGTTCATTGAGATTGGAAGCGCATGACGCCCTCTCGCCCATCCGAACGACGATTCGACGAGCTGCGCGAGCAGGCGCGGCGCAACGGCAGCGTCGCCGGTCGCGGCGTCGATATCTCCGGCGGCCAGATTCCGAAGAAACCCGGCTACTACGGCGAACATGTCGTTAGGCCGCCGGTCTGGACGTGGGAGATCTCGACCTATTTCTTCATCGGTGGCTGCGGCGGAATGGCCGGCGTGATTGCCGCCGCCGCGCTCGCCGCCGGACAGCGGGACGTCGCGCGCGCTGCGATGTGGATTACCTTCGCCACCTCCATCCTCTCGCCCATTCTTCTCGTCATGGACCTCGGCCGCTCGCGGCTATTCGTGAACATGCTGCGCGTCTTCAAACCGCAATCGCCGATGTCGGTCGGCTCCTGGATCGTGAGCTTTTACTGCGCCTGCGCATTTCCCGGTGCGATCGCGACCGAGATCTGGCAGCGCCACGTTCTCACGGGCGGCCGGGGCACATTCGTCGGGGTCCTCGCGGTCCTCTTCATCATCGGCGCCGCGTTTTGGGGAATGTTTCTCGCCACCTACACCGGCGTGCTGATCAGCGTCACGGTCATCCCTGCGTGGTTTCTGCATCGGACTGTGATTCCGATCCATTTCGGCACCGCCGGGCTCGGCTCGGCCGCAGGGTTGCTCGAACTGCTCGGCTATCGCACCACCCCACTCTTTTTGCTCAGCGCCGCCGCCGCCGTGGTCGAAACCATTCTCTGGATCGTGCTCGAGACAAACAAACACGGTGCCGCCGATCGCGCGTTGCACGAAGGGCGCACTGGCTGGGAACTGCGCACTGCGGAATTTCTCACCGGGCCGCTCGCATTAATCCTGCGCTTCACGGGCCTCGTGCCCGCGTCCGCGATTTCGTTCCTGCTCGGTGCACTCGTTAGCCGCTTCGCCTGGATTCACGCCGGCAAAGTGAGCGGCTGCGATCCGGAAGCGGTCTTCGCTTCGCAGAAGTAATCAGCGCAATCGGCGCCGGTCTCCGTTACGGATCGTTAGACCATCGCGATCCAGGCGCTCCAGCAACGGCACCATCACGCGTCGCGTGCTGCCGACCGCCTGCCGTAGTTCGCTTAACGTCGCGCCCGCCGGGTTGCGGCGCAGGTGCTGCACGATGGCGCTTTTCGCCTGCGCGAAAGCCGTTGCTGCAAGCAGGACGTCTTCACTAACGGCAACGACTTCGCCTGATTCGCAGAGGAACCGCAGCGCCTGTTGTGCGGCGGCGTTCGGCGCCAGCTCGGCGCGTGACGGTGGTTCAAGCGGGTGCTGCGCGAGGAGAGTGCGGATGCGTTCGCCCGCGGCGTGGAGCTGCGGCGGAAGCGACGGCTGGTGGGCCGCGCGTTTGATGGCATTGCGCACCTGAGCGAAACCGTCGCGACACAAATCCTCAACAAATCGATCGAAGATCAACGGTGGAGTGCGCAACGCGGATCGGAGCTGCGCAAGATCGAGTCCCGCGCGGTCCGGATGCGTGCGGTGCTCTTCATCGATGATCCCGGCCGCACGTTTCCGCAGGTCGCGCCACCAGGCGGCATCGGCCACGATGTGAGCGTTCGCCCAGAGTTGTCCGGCAGCACACAACGTCGTCACGGTTTCGTCCACTTCTTCTGCGCTGCAGCGCGACTGCTGGAGCAGTCTGACGCGGCCTTGGAAGCCCTCACGCGCGAGCAGCGATCGCAGCAACATCGTGCAGTCGTTAGGCGCTTCCGCGCGCGCGCGCAGGAACGCACGTTGCACGGAGGATCGAAACCGCACACGGTCCGCCTCCGGATCCAGTACAATCCCACCGCCGAGAGTCTGCTGTTCCGACGAGTCGCGGATGATGAATCGATCGCCCGAGAAGACAAAAATCGCTGATGCGAATCGCAGTCGCGCAAGGCCGCCTTCGCCCGCCGACAGTTCGTCGCGATCGAGCAGCGTGATGCGCGCGACCGCACGTGCGCTGCCGTAGTGCACGTGCACCATCGTGTTGTTGCGTAGTGCACGAGCGGTTGGTGGCAGTCGCGATGAACGCGTGATCTTCACGTCGATCGTCATCGTCGCTTCGCCGGAACCAGGTGCGATGATAATCGCGCCGCGCTCAAGTTGCTCCGTGGTCGCGTCCGCGAGATTCAGGGCTGTTCGCATCCCCGGAACAGCGACCTCGAGCGCCTGGTTATGGCTCTGCACTCCACGGAGCCGGCTCGTGACACCATGCGGCTGGACCGACACCGACTCCCCGCGGGTCAAGCGTCCGCCAGTTAACGTGCCAGTTACGACCGTTCCGCTCCCGCGTGCCGTGAACACGCGATCGACGAACAGCCGCGGCTTCCCCGCGTCACCCTGCTGTGGGACTGCTAAAAACTGTTCGGCGAGCGCGCTGTTCAACTCCTCGATACCCCCTCCCGTTCGCGCAGCAGTGATGATGATCGGTGCGGACGCGAATGCGGTGCCAGCCAGCCGCGCGCGCACTTCACCGCTGACGCGAGCCACGTCGCCAACATCCGATTTCGTGATCGCCACCACCGCCCGTTGCACGCCCGCGTATTCGAGAATTTGCAGGTGCTCCTCCGTCTGCGGCATCCAGCCGTCGTCCGCCGCCACCACGAGGAGCGCGAGATCGATCGACCCAATCCCCGCGATCATGTTGCGCACGAAATCTTCGTGACCGGGCACATCGATGACGCCAATCGACAATCCCGGCAGCGACAAATGCGCGAAGCCGAGATCGATGGTAATGCCGCGCGCTTTTTCTTCCGGCAGCCGATCGGTGTCGGTGCCCGTGAGCGCTTTGATCAGCGTCGTTTTCCCGTGATCGACATGGCCGGCCGTCGCGAGGATGCAATGCTTCACGGCTGGCGCGCGGCTGCGCGAATCGCGCTGATGAGTTGCTCATCTTCCGCTGGCGAGATCGTGCGGAGGTCGAGTTTGTATTTCCCGCCTGCGATGTAGCCGATGACGGGCGGAACTCCGCGCCGAAGCCGTGCCGCAAATTCAGCCGCTCGTCCGCTTTCGAAGTCGAGAGTGACGGACGGAATCGCGGATTCCGGCAACGTGCCTCCGCCGAGCTGAGATTTCCCGTTTCCGATTGATAGCATTTCCGGGAGGGCGTGAAGTGCGCCGACGATGTTGCGCGCGCGCGTCTGCAATTCGCCGAGCGTGATTCGCATCATCGCGACTACAGGCACTTCGTCTTCCCGCCCTGCTAGATATAGATCGGTCGTCGTTTGTAGCGCAGCGAGGATGAGCTTGTCGCAGCGCAGCGCGCGGAAGAACGGCTCGCGGTTCAACGCGGCGATCAGTCGCTTTTTGCCGACAATGATACCCGCCTGCGGACCGCCGAACAATTTGTCGCCGCTGAATACCACGAGATCGGCGCCGCCCTTCAAGATCTCAGCGGGTGTCGGCTCATGCGCGATGCCCGCCTTTTCCGTCGCGACGATCGCGCCGCTACCAAGGTCTTCGACCAGCGGAATTCGCTTCGCGCGAGCGAGCCGCGCGAGCGATTCTGTGTCCGCGGATTCAACGAAACCGCGCATCGAGAAATTGCTGCGATGCACTTTCAGGATCATCGCCGTCTTAGGGCCGATCGCTTGT
>JBHENE010000038.1:0-32118 GCA_046262215.1 Chthoniobacterales bacterium
CATCAGCACCGTCGTGCTGTTATTCTCCGCGCCGATTTCCGAGAGCATCTGCATCCGCCGCAACTCCAGCGCCGCGGGATTACCGGCCATTTGCTCGGCGGCCTGCGAGAGCTTCAGCGACGCTTCCAGCTCCGCCTCCGCCTTGATGATGCGCGCGCGCTTCTCGCGGATCGCCTCGGCCTGCATCGCCATCACCTGCTGCATCGCTTCCGGCAGCTCGACGTCTTTCATTTCGAAACGCTCGACCTCGAGACCCCACGGGACGGTCGACGAGACAATTCCGGCGCGGAGCAACTCGTTAATCTTGTCGCGCTGCTGGAGCACTTCATCAAGGTCGTGCTGGCCGATGATGTTGCGCAAGCTGGTCAACGCCAGCTGGTAGACGGCGGCCTGCGCGTTGTCGACGGCGATAACCGACTTTGCCGGATCGACGATCTTATACCACAGGACGGCGTTCACTTTGATGGTGACGCTGTCGCGCGTGATCGTCTCCTGCTGCTCCGCCGAGACAGTGGAGATGCGGATGTCGATCTTCACCGAGCGCTCGATGCCGAGCGGGATGATCCAATAGATGCCCGGTCCTTTCGTGCCGGTGAAACGCCCGAGTCGGAAGATCACGCCGCGCTGGTATTCCTGCGCGACGCGCACTCCGGAGAGTAACACCACCACGATGCCGAGAATGATTTCGAAGAGGACCATGGAAGCGCGATCGTGCCAGATCGGATGCCGCTCGAACAGGCTATAACGCCACGACGTCGCACCAGTCCGGGCCGACGTGCTGTTACGCCCGCAGATCGGGGCACTAAGGCCCCTCCCACATTCATCCGTGTCGAACCACTCGATCCGTGATTAGATTTCGTTCCACATGAGCAAAGTTTACTCCGATCCGACGGCCGCCCTCGACGGTGTGCTCCACGACAACATGACCGTCGCCGCGGGCGGGTTCGGGCTCTGCGGCATCCCGGAGAATCTGATCGCGGCGTTGCGCGACAGCGGCAAGACCGGGCTGACGATTGTGGGCAACAACGCTGGCGTGGACGGCTTCGGCATGGGCGTGCTGCTCGGCACGCGGCAGGTGCGGAAGGTGATGGCTTCCTACGTGGGCGAGAACAAGGAATTCGAGCGGCAGGTGCTCGCGGGCGAGCTGGAGCTGGAGCTGATCCCGCAGGGGACGCTGGCGGAGCGGTTGCGCGCGGGCGGCGCTGGCATTCCGGGATTTTACACGCGCACCGGGTTCGGAACGAAGCTCACGGAGGGAAAGGAGACGAAGACGTTCGGCGAGAAGGAATACGTCCTCGAGCCGGGCATCACGGCCGATGTGTCGATCGTGAAGGCGTGGAAGGGCGACAAGAACGGGAACCTCGTCTACCGTAAGACGTCCCGGAATTTTAACCCGATGATCGCGACCTGCGGGAAGGTCTGCGTGGCGGAGGTGGAGCAGCTGGTGGAAGTGGGCGAGCTCGATCCCGACCAGATTCACACGCCCGGCATTTACGTTGATCGCATCATGCAGGGCGCGTCGTATGAGAAGCGGATCGAATTCCGCACGGTGCAAGGCGCGGTGGTAGCGAAGTCCGGCGGCGGCGCGCGCGATTTGCTCGCGAAACGCGCAGCGCAAGAGTTGCGCGAAGGCTATTACGTGAATCTCGGCATCGGGATTCCAACGCTGGTGGCGAACTACATTCCGGAAGGAATGAACGTCACGCTGCAATCGGAGAACGGCTTGTTAGGCATCGGGCCGTTCCCGAACGCGGGCGAGGAGGATCCCGATCTGATCAACGCCGGCAAACAGACGATCACGACAATGCCGGGCTCCGCGTTTTTCTCGAGCGCAGATTCGTTCGGGATGATTCGTGGCGGTCACATCGACCTCGCGATTCTCGGCGCGTTTGAAGTGACCGACAGCGGCGACATCGCGAACTGGATGATCCCCGGGAAGATGGTGAAAGGGCCGGGTGGCGCGATGGATCTTGTTGCGGGCGTAAAACGCGTAGTCGCGGTGATGGAGCACACGTCGAAGGACGGCGCCCCGAAGATCCTGAAGCAATGCACGCTGCCGATTACGGGCAAAGCCGTGGTGAATCTCATCATCACAGAGCTGGCGGTATTCGAGGTGAAGGATGGCGGCGGCTTGGTGCTGACGGAGCTTCTTTCCGACGCCAGCGTAGATGATATCCGCGCAAAGACCGGGGCGCCGTTCGATGTGGCGCTGAAGAGCAAAGACCAAGCCGCATCCTGAGTTAGGGCGAGACTGGGAGTTAGCGCACGCCCCTCAGGTCGACTGAGTATCGCCCTGACCGCTCGCTTCGAAGTAGAGGTGGCAGTGCTTTGCGCAGCCGGGGTTGAATTGCTGGAGACAACGCGGACACGTCGAACCGCAGTCGAGATATTCGCGGACAGTCAGTTGATGCCCGCAGGCACCGCAGAGAATCGCCGGCGTTCCGAATTCTCCCTTCGGCCAAACTTCTGCCATGTGATCTGCAAGTTCCGCATGGCATGAATGACACGGAAACCACTTGCCGCAGCATTTGAACTTAATCGCGATGATGTCGCGCTCGGCATGGTAGTGAGCGCAGCGCGTCTCGGGATCGACGTCGGCGCCGATCACTTCTACCTCATGGATCTTCATTGTTCGGCAGCTACGCTACACGCGGTCGCGGGCACAAAAGCACCAGGACAGACGCGACCACGAGGCACGCGCTCATGAAGATAAAGCCGGCCTCGAAGGAGCCGGTGCGCTCACTCAAAGTGCCGATTAACTTTGGGCCGAAAAACCCGCCGATGCTGGCGATGCAGTTAATGAAGCCGATCGCCGCCGCAGCCGCTGAAGCGCTGAGGAACGTCGTCGGCAGCGCCCAGAACGCCGGTAGATGCGCACTGGTGCCAAACCCCACCATTGTGAATACCGCAATCAGCAGCGCGTCGGAATGCGGCAGGAACAACCACACGAGCAGCGCTGTCGCTGCAGTTAGCTGAGGGAGGGCGAAGTGCCAGCGACGTTCGGCCGTGCGATCTGAATTCCATCCGACTACGAGCATCCCGATAAGCCCAGCAAGGAAGGGAATCGCGCTGATCAAACCGATGCGCTGGACATCCCAACCGGTCATTCTCTGGAGCATCGTGGGCATCCAAAACCAGAAGGCGTAACCGCCGGCATAGCAGCACAACAACGCGACTGTCAGCAGCACGACGCGCCAGCTTCGCAGTGCGCTCCACGTCGTCATCTCTGCGACCTCTGATTTGGCCTGCGTCTCCTCGGCGTGCCGGCCCGCGAGCCAGTCGCGTTCGTCTGCTCGGAGCCAGCGCGCGTCCCTCGGGCGATCCGGCAACACGAAGAGTGTCGCGGTTGCAAGCAAGACCGCGGGCACGCCCTCGATAAAGAAGAGCCAACGCCATCCTGGCAAACCGAGCCAGTTGACTCCGAGAATCAAGCCGGCAAGTGGACCCCCAATCATCGCCGCTACGGGGATCGCCGACATGAACTGCGAGACCGCTTTTGCGCGATCCTGGTAGATAAACCAACGCGAGATATACACGATGACCGCTGGGAAGAACGCGGCCTCCGCGACCCCGAGAAAGAAGCGAGCGGCGTAGAGCTCGGCAGGATTGCGGACGAGGCCTGTCAGGACCGTCAATACGCCCCACGCAACGAGGGTGGTGGCTAAGAGGAGGCGCGCGCTCCAGCGTTCGACGAGCAGCGCGCCTGGGATCTGCAGCAAGACGTAGCCGACGAAGAAGATGCCGCTCGCCGTGCCGAAGACTGAGTCGGCCAGGCCGAGCTCGCCTTTCATCCCGAGCGTTGCGAAGGCGATGTTGGTGCGGTCGAGGTAATTCGCCACGTAGAGCAGAAACAGGAACGGCAGGAGTCGCCGGGCGATGCTGCTGCGCGCACTGGCGCCGGCATCTGTCAGCTCGTGAGGCATTGGTGCGCGCACGCTACCGCGCGGACGGCAGTCCTAACAACGCCAATGTGTCCCGCGCAGCTGGGCCGAACCGTGGACGCCTTGAAGCGGGTCCCCTGCTCCGTAACTTGGCATTCGCATCTGCTCCCCGGCGCGACGCGTAGCTCGTCTGAACGGCTCTTCTTTTATGATGACACTCGACCACCCTCTCGATGACGAATCCCGCGCCTTCCTCGCCACCGTGGAGGAATTCAATCGCACCGAAGTCGCACCCTTCGCGGACCAGTGGGATCACGACGAACAGCTACCGCGCGAAATTTTCACGAAAGCCGGCAAGCTCGGCATTATGGGGATGGTGGCGCCAAAGGAATACGGCGGTCGCGGCTTGAGCTACGTCACTTCGGCACTTGCCGTGAAAGAGCTCGGCAAGACATGCGCATCGCTCGCGATGGACATCGCTGCGCACAACGCGTTGTCCGTGGGACAGATCAATCTGTTCGGAACGGAAGAGCAGAGGCAGAAATACATTCCGCGGCTGGTCAGCGGTGAGTGGATCGGTGCGTGGGGCCTGACGGAACCGAACGCGGGCAGCGACACCGGTGGCATCGAGACGAAAGCGGAGGCACACGGCGACCATTGGCACATCAATGGGATGAAGCATTTCATCACCAGCGGGCGGGTTGCCGACCTGATCATTGTCATTGCGACGACGGGGCGCACTGATGCCGGGAAGAACGAGATCAGCGCCTTTATCATGATGAAGGGCCAGCTGGAGGCGGTGCGGAAAATTCACACGTATGGCATGCGCGCGAGTGAGACGTCGGAGCTGCGCTTTACGAATTCGAAGGCAGAAATTCTCGGCGAGCGCGGGCGCGGACGTGAGCAGGCGCTCACGGTGCTTGACCGTGGTCGTATCAGCATCGCCGCGCTCGCGGTCGGGATCGCACAAGCGGCCTTCGATCGCGCGAACTCTTACGCGAACGAGCGGAAGCAATTCGGTCACGCCATCGGAAACTTTCAGGCAATCCAGTGGATGCTCGTGGACTCCGCGATGGAACTCGAAGCGTCGGAAGTGATGACGCTACATGCTGCAACCCTGCAGGATCGCGGTGAGAATACGACCAAGGAATCCGCGATGGCGAAGCTCTTCGCATCGGAGTCGGCAGTGAAAATCTGCGATCGCTCGATGCAGATCCACGGTGGCTACGGATACAGCCGTGATCTGCCGATCGAACGCTATCTGCGCGACGCGAAGCTTTGCACGATCGGCGAAGGGACGTCAGAGGTGCAGCGGCTTGTGATCGCGCGCCACGTCTTGAAAGAAGCGAAGCCGCTGAAGCTTGCTCACCGTGAGCAGCGGGAAGCGAATGTCGATCCAATGCGGCCTGCAGGCGGCAACGCGCAGAAGCAATGATGTGGAAGGGGCCTTAGTGCCCCGATGCCGTTCGAAGTTTTGCGTGGTCGGTTACCCAGAGATGGGGCAGTAACGCCGGCCCACTTTGTGGCTTTGTGGCCGCCGCCCTCTACACCATCGGCCGGAAACGCCCAACTACTTCCTGTAGGCACTCGCTGATTTGGCCTAACGAGCAAACTTCTGCTGCTTCCAAAAGCGCCGGGAAGCAGTTTTCGTCGGTGTCGACGACGGCCGCGAGTTTGTCTAGCGCGGCCTGTGCCTGCTTTGCGTTCGCTGCCTTGAACTTCTTTAAGCGATCGACCTGCAGTTGCTGCTTCGCACGCGGCGTCCGGGCGAGCTCGAATTCCGGCATCTCCTCCTTTTCGTTGCGATATTTGTTTAGCGCGATGATCGGGCGAACGCCGTTGTAAATTTGCTGCTCGTAGCGATGCGCGGCCGTTTGAATCTGGCTGCGCTGATACCGGTTTTCCACAGCGCCCATGACGCCGCCGAGCCGCTCGATCTCGCGGAACTCTTCGAGGATCGCCGCCTCCACTGCACGCTCGACCGCCTTCATGCCGGGCGAGCCGCTCAGCATATTCATCGTGTGCTTAAAGATGCCGGATTCATCGAGCAGAATGGCCTGGCCGTGGGCCGCGAGGCGGATCCACTCTTCGCTCGGGGTGGTGAACGGCTCGTCCGCGCTGTTCGAATGGCACGAGTTGGTGCCGTTCATGTAGGAGAGCATCAGCTCGGCCGCCGTCCGCGTGAGGTTGTTCTTGAACTCCGCCGCGACTAAGGAGCGACCACTCGTCTGCGTATGCACCTTGAACATCTGCGCTTTGTAGCCGGCGCCGAACGCATCCCGCATTCCGATTGCCCAAATGCGGCGCGACACTCGGGTGAGCGCGATGTATTCGACGTCCAAGCCGCAATCGAGGAAGAAGGAAAGGCGCGGTCCAAATTCATCAACCGGGATGCCGCGAGCCGCCATCATCTCGGCGTAGGCGAACCCATTCGAAAGCGTGTAGGCAGCCTGTTGCACGGGCGTGGAACCGGCCTCGCCGATGTGATAACCGCTGATCGAAACCGGGTACCAACGCGGCATCTCGCGCGTGGTAAATTCCATCATGTCGGTGAGGAACCGCAGCGACGCCTCCATCGGGAAGATCGTTTCGTTCTGCGCTTGGACTTCCTTGAAGATGTCGGCCTGAATCGTGCCGCGCAGTCTAGGCACGATGTCGTTGCCGAAGCGTCGCTTCGCGGCCGCGATGTACATCGCCATGATGATTGGCGCTGGGCCGCTGATCGTCATCGACGCGGAGAAATCGGGCGAGCCTAGATCGAAGCCGTCGTAGAGCCGCACCATGTCTTCGACGGTGTCGACCGCGACGCCGCCTTCACCGATCTTGCCCAGAATGCCCGGCGCATCGCTGTCGATTCCATACAGCGTCGGCCCGTCGAAAGCGGTGCTCAGGCGCTTAGAACGCTGATGCGCACCCAGGAAGTGAAAGCGCGCGTTTGTGTCCTCGGCGAGCATCAGGCCGGAGAACAAGCGGGTCGGTTCTTCGGCCACGGCCGGTTTCGCCGCTGCGTTGGAAGCACCATTCTTGCTGCTGTTTTTTGCGCCGTTCAGCTTCGCTTTGGCACCGTTCCCATTCTTCTCGTAGGTGCCGGTCTCGATCACGGGATTCTGCATCGGCTCGAGATACATCTCGCGATATGCGCCGTTCAGGAACGGGAACTCGCCGGGCAAACCGTCCGCTAAGAGATAGCGCGTGATGTCCCCGGCCTCATCGATTTCGGGTAACGCGAGCCGCGGCAGTTTCAGACCGGTAGGAGCCGTTCCCACTGGAATCTTCGCCTTGATTTCATTCCAGCGAGCCACCATCTGCTCGCTGAATTTCTTGTCGGTGCGCGCCCGCTTCACCTCGTCCTCAACAAAGGTGTTGTACTTCTCTACCGCCTCGACTACGCGTCCTAGTTTGCTCATTTGATTTTGGCCTTCGCTCCCTTCGAGGTTGCGAGCGGCTGCGTTAGCAGATCGCAAAGCTGATCGACTCCGACATCGCGGTGGCGTTTCGCCACGGTCGAAAGTAATCGCTGCTCGCGGTGGTTTTGCTCCAGTCGACGTTCGATTTCGCTCATCGCGGCGCGCGCGCGGTCCTGGTCGCTTTTGTTGACCACAACAATGTCGGCGAGATCAAGCATCACGATCTTTTGCAGCTGCAAGCGGGCGCCGTAATCCGGATTCATCACAAGCACCGTTTGATCGACGAGATCGCTTTGGAACGGCATCGCCTCCTGCCCGGTCCCGACGGTTTCGATGACGACGTAATCGAAGCCGCTTTGTGCCAGCAGTTGCAGGCAGTCTTCTGTCGCCGGCGACAATCCCCCAGCCTGCCCGCGAGTCGCCATGCTCCGCATGAAAACGCGGTCATGCTGCGAGTTGATCATGGTCGCGCGATCTCCGAGGAGCGCGCCTTCGCCGACTACGCTCGGGTCGTGTGAAAGGATCGCGATGCGTGAGTTCGCGTCGCGGTGGAGCAGGCGCAAGACGAGCTCATCGATCAGGGTCGTCTTGCCCGCGCCTCCAGGTCCGGTGAAACCGATCACGCGCGTATTGCTGCTCTTCTTCGCTGAGGATTTGCGGGGCGACTTGCCGTGCGCGTAGGAGTCTTCGACTTGTGTCAGCTTGCGTGCGAGCTGCATGTCGGCTGGTGCGCCGTTGCGACCCGTGGCCTTGTGCTGCTTTCCGTAGCGGTCGTGAACCCAGCCGACCATGTCGGTTAGCGATGTGCCTGCGAAGAAGATTTTGTCGACGCCGCGTTTCTGCATCACGCGCTGATCGTCATGCGTGATCGTGCCGCCGCCGCCGCCGAAGACGGCGATGTCATCGGCCCCGCGCTTCCGAAGTTGCTTCACTACTTCAGCGAAAAATTCGACGTGACCGCCATTGTAACTGGAGATTCCAATCGCGCGGACGTCTTCCTGGATCGCGGCGCGAACGATGTCCTGCGCATACCGATGGTAGCCAAGATAAACGACCTCGATCCCGTGTCGGATGAACTCGAGATTGATCGTGTTAATCGCGCTGTCGTGCCCGTCACAAATCGGGACTGCGGTGAGGACGCGGATCGGGGACGGCATGGCTCGAAATCTTAGCGGCATTCCCTTGTCGGGCAACGCGTTTCCCGCCTAACGTCGCCCCGTGCGCCGTGCCGCTCCAGCCATCGTTCTGACCGGGTCGATTGTCGGCGCGATGGACATTACATCAGCTCTGATCATGGCGTTGGTCGCGCGGCTCGACTGCGCAGCGGCTGTTGCAGTTTGTCGCGAGCGGAGCGTTGGGACAACAGGCGTTTACAGGCGGTTTCGGGACCGCAGCCTTGGGGCTCGCATTCCACTTCGTGATCGCATTCGCGGTCGTCACTGTCTTCCACTTCGCACGTCGCGCGCTGGCAGTTGTGCGGGAGCATGCGGTCGCGAGCGGCATCGCGTACGGGCTCCTCGTTTACGGCGTTATGAACCTTCTCGTGCTCCCGCTTTCGGCGGCGAAACCGCGCCACGCGCTCGTCCCTGATCTCATCCAGATCGGCATCCACATGTTTGTCATCGGGCTGCCTACGTCGCTCCTCTTGCGCCGCTTCTCTGGCGCGAGAGCGCGGTGAGTGCTATTGCGAGTCCCCTATGACTGAACCTTTCGACTTTTCGGGCAAGGTGGTGCTCGTCACCGGCAGCTCGCGCGGGCTCGGCGCAGCGATGATCCAGGCGTTCGGCGCACGCGGTGCAAAGTGCGTGGTGAATTTCATCGGGGACGCGAACGGACAAAACAAAACCGAGGCGGAAGCGGTTGCGGGCGCGCTCAATGAGCCGCTCGTCGTCGAGTGCGACGTCACGAAACCGGACGAAGTCGAGAGCATGATGAAGTCGATCAGCGAGAAGCTCGGCGGGCTAGATGTGCTCGTGAATAATTCCGGGATCATTCGCGATCGCACGATGAAGAAGATGACGCTGGAGGAATTTGAAAGCGTGGTGCGCGTGAATCTCGCCGGCACTTTCAACGTCACACAGAAGGCAGCGGCTGTGCTGCGAACCGGCGGTCGCGTCATTAATCTCTCGTCGGTTAGCGGACAGATGGGGCTCTTCGGGCAGGCGAACTATTCGTCCAGCAAGGCTGCAATCATCGCGCTTACGAAAGTGTCCGCACGGGAGTTGGCGCGTCAGCAGATTACGGTGAACGCGATTGCGCCAGGATTCATCGACGTCGGGATGAGCAAGGGTATGCCGGACGAGGTGACGGACAGCTTCAAGAAGCAGATCCCGCTCGGTCGGCTCGGCGAGGCATCCGAAATTGTTGATGCGGCGCTGTTCCTCGCCTCGCCAATGGCGAGCTATATCACTGGCCATGTGCTGAACGTGAACGGCGGCTTCTACATGGGCTAGGCGCGACGCAGGTCGCCATCCGAGCGAAGTCGCTCGGGATGGCGCAGTTGTGAACGCGCCTTGTGGTAACGCGCGCTCTTCGGTAGAATCAGCGTCATGGAAACACTCGTCGCGACACCACCGAAGTCTTCCGCCAAACACGCGCCTGAAGCTGATTTTCTCCCGCTCCAAGGCACTGACTACGTCGAGTTCTACGTCGGGAACGCAAAGCAGGCGGCCCATTATTACAAGACGGCGTTTGGTTTCCAGAGCCTCGCTTACTCAGGACCGGAGACTGGCAACAAGGAGACGTCGCGCTACGTCATTCGTCAGAACAAGCTGACGATCATGCTGACGACGCCGCTGCGTCCAAACAACCCGATCGCTGACCACATCTACAAGCACGGCGACGGCGTGAAGGTGCTCGCCCTGAAAGTCGAAGACGCGACGAGCGCGTGGGAAGAGACGACGAAGCGCGGCGGGAAGAGCTACATGCAGCCGACAACGCTGACGGACGAAGGCGGAGAAGTCGTGATGAGCGGTATTCACACTTACGGCGAGACGGTCCATCTGTTCATCGAACGCAAGAACTACAGCGGCGTGTTCATGCCGGGGTTCAAGAAATGGGAGTCGAACTACAACCCGCCTGAGACCGGCCTGCTCTACGTCGATCATTGCGTCGGCAACGTCGGTTGGAACCAGATGAACCCGTGGGTCAAGTTCTACGAAGATGTGATGGGTTTCCGCAACATCCTGACCTTCGACGACAACGACATCTCAACCGAATACTCGGCGCTCATGAGTAAGGTCATGAGCAACGGGAACGGCTATGTGAAGTTCCCGATCAACGAGCCGGCGGAAGGCAAAAAGAAGTCGCAGGTGGAAGAGTATCTCGATTTCTACAACGGTGAAGGCGTGCAGCACTGCGCGCTCGCCACTGCGGACATCGTGAAAACGGTGACCGATCTGCAGAGCCGCGGCGTCGAGTTCCTCAAGATCCCGCCGAGCTACTACGCAACGGTGTTAGATCGCGTCGGCCACATCGATGAAGACCTCGCTCCGCTTCAGGAGCTCGGGATTCTGATTGACCGCGACGACGAAGGTTACCTGCTGCAAATCTTCTCCAAGCCCGTGGAAGATCGCCCGACGTTGTTCTTCGAGATCATCCAGCGCAAAGGCGCGAAGAGCTTCGGCAAAGGCAACTTCAAGGCGCTCTTCGAAGCGCTCGAGAAGGAGCAGGACGCTCGCGGAAACCTGTAAGCGCGTTCGCGCTTAACGATGCGCCGCCCGGCCGCCATTGGCTTGTCTGATGCGGTAAAAATAGAGGACGACCGTCCGGGAGCGAAACAGCAGCCAGCTCGCGAATAGCCCCACCGCTGCCGCGCTCATGATCGCGCGGGTCGCGAGCGACCATGGGATTTCCTCCAGGAGCGCCCATGCTGTCGCCGAGATAGCGATCACCGGCCACACGAGTGTGAAAGTCCAGCGCGCCCACGGTTGATGCCACCGCAAGCCGACGCTGGTGAGGATCATCAGCAGCGCCGTGGAACCGCAGACCGGCGCCGCAACTTCCATCCAGTGTTCCCGCGTAACTTCAATGCCACCAATCGAGGGCGCGATCATGCCGTCTGCGACTGCGACGATCGCGAGGACCGCACCGATCGCGTAGACGAGGCTGAACCACATCAGCAGCGAAACCACAACGGGACGCCGAATCGTGCGCGATCCGCCCATGGCCAGGCGATCTTGTGCAAATTGAAGTGCTCTCACAGTAGCGAAGGGATGATAGCTGATCCGGCGGCGCATCGTAGCGGCAGCGGATCGCCGACGATAGCCAACAGCTGCGCCGGGCGCCATTGAAACATCTAGCACGCGCTGTGCGACGCTGTCGCACCGCGCGCCGGTCTGCTAAAGTCGGTGCGACATGACCAGCCCGACTGAAGAGCCCGCCGCGCCGCACTCGAATTTCATCCGCGACATCGTCGCCGACGATGTGCGCAGCGGAAAACACACGACGGTTCACACCCGGTTCCCGCCCGAACCGAACGGTTACCTGCACATCGGCCATGCGAAGGCGATTTGCCTCGGTTTCGGCATCGCGCAGGAGTTCGACGGTATCTGCAACGTCCGCATGGACGACACGAATCCGGAGAAAGAGGAGAGCGAATATGTCTCCTCGATTTTAGCCGACGTGAAGTGGCTGGTCGGCGGGTGGGCTGAGAACAAGATCGGCCTCAAGCCGGCGACGAAGGCTCCCGAAACGCGCGACGTAAATGGGCGGACCGACTTCATCCTTCCCGCAGTTGTTGGCGCGACGAACGAAGCCGAGATGGCGCCGTTTTACGCCTCCGAATACTTCGAGCAATTCTACACTTACGCGTCGCAGCTTGTCCGCTCCGGCAAAGCCTACGTCTGCGACATGACCGCGGAACAAACGGACGAGTATCGCCGCATCGGCAAAGAGAGCCCTTTCCGCGAGCGGTCGGTTGAAGAGAACGCGGACCTGCTCGCGCGAATGAAGGTCGGCGAGTTCCCCGATGGCGCACGTACCCTCCGCGCGAAGATCGACATGGCGTCGCCGAACATGTGGCTGCGCGATCCGGTGATTTATCGCATCCGGCATGTCGCGCATCATCATACCGGCGCGACCTGGTGCATCTATCCGATGTACGACTTCGCGCATTGCCTGAGCGATTACATCGAAGGCATCACGCACTCGCTTTGCACCCTCGAGTTCGAGGTGCACCGCCCGCTCTACGACTGGTTTCTCGAGTCGTTAAATTTGCCCCGCGCACTCCCGCGACAGATCGAATTCGCGCGGCTCAACATCGACTACACGGTCATCAGCAAGCGCAAGCTCTTGCAGCTGGTGAACGACGGTTCTGTCACCGGCTGGGACGATCCGCGCATGCCAACGATTTCGGGATTGCGTCGGCGCGGCATCACCGCCAGTGCGATTCGCTCATTCGTCGCGGAACTCGGCGTGACGAAATATCCGAGCCTGACGGAGTTCGCCCTGCTGGAGCATGCCGTTCGCGCCGAATTTAACCACACCGCCGAGCGGCGGTTCGCCGTGCTTCGGCCGATCAAGGTGGTCCTTACAAACTACCCGGCGGAACGAGTAGAACAGCTGAACGCAGTCAATAATCCCGAAGACCCAGCCGCAGGGTCACGCAGCCTCCCGTTCGGCCGCGAGCTTTTCATCGAGAGTGCCGATTTCATGGAAGTGCCGCCGCCGAAGTATTTCCGCCTCCGGCCGGGCGGCGAGGTGCGCCTGAAGTACGGCTACATCATCAAATGCGATGAGGTCGTGAAGGACGCCGACGGCAACATCGTGGAGCTGCGTTGCACGGCCGATCTCGACAGCAAGAGTGGTGGCGCCACCTCGAACCGGAAGGTTAAGGGCACGATCCACTGGGTCAGCGCGGCGCATGCCGTCGACGCGGAAGTTCGCCTCTACGATCGGTTGTTCTCGGTCCCGGAGCCGGATGCAGACGGCGACTTCAAGGCGCACTTGAATGCACATTCACTCGAGATCGTGCAGGCGAAGTGCGAACCGTCGTTAGCCGATGCGCAAAGCGACCAGCGATATCAGTTCGAGCGCCTGGCCTACTTCGCGTTGGACGCTGATTCGCGGCCCGAGAAGCTCGTCTTCAACCGCACCATCACGCTGAAAGACACGTGGGCGAAAGAAGCTAAGAAATCGTAGCGAGAGCGCGATCAATTCGGCTGAGCACCGTTTCTTTCCCTAGAATCTCAAGCAGATGATAGAGGCTCGGGCCCGCGTTGCTGCCGGTGACCGCGAGCCGCGTCGGATGCACGAGCACGCCGGCTTTCACTCCAACGTGCGCGGCTGTGGCTTTCAGAGTGGTCTCCAGTGTGGCGGCGTCTAACGGCTCGACTGAGGCGAAGGCATCGCGGATCGCTTGCAGGCGGGGCCTGTTCTCGGGCGTGAAATGTTTCGCGACGCCCTCCGGATTGTAGGTGACCTCGTCACGGAAGTAGAAGCCGGCGTAGGCGGGCAACTCAGAGAAAATGCGGAATTTACCGACACACGTATCGAGGGCGCCGTGGACGTAAGACTGCGGAAACCGTGACGTGTCGATGCCGCCGCGGTTCAGCGCTGCTTCACCGAGCTGATAGAGCCGCTCGCCAGTGACTTCGCGGGCATACTCGCCATTCAGCCAGGAGCATTTCTCGAAGTCGAAGGAGGCTGCCTTCCGGTTGATGTTCTCCAGCCCGAACCGCGAGATCATTTCGTCGAGCGACAGGCGCTCGCGGTTGTCTTTCGGTGACCAACCGAGGAGCAGGATGTAGTTACGGACTGCTTCTGGCAGAAAACCGTCTTCGACGTAGGTGTTCATGCTCGCGCCAACGTCCCGCTTGCTCATCTTCGAGCCGTCCTTGTTGAGAATCAGCGGGATGTGCGCGAATCGCGGCGGCGTGGCTCCGAACGCTCGATACAGCTCGATGTGCTTCGGCGTATTCGAGAGATGATCCTCGCCGCGGATGACGTGGCTGATCTTCATTTCGATGTCGTCGACGACGTTCACGAAGTGGAAAATCCATGAGCCGTCGGGCCGCCGGATGGTCATGTCGGGATGGGTTTCTGGATTCGTTAGGTCGAAGTCAATTTGACCACACACGATGTCGTCGAGAATCACGTGCTCTCGCTGCGATCGAAAACGAATCGCGCCGGCATCATCGTAGACATGCCCGCTCTCCTGCAGATGACGCAGGTAACGCCCGTAGACGGCATCGCGCTCGCTTTGGAAATATGGGCCGAACGCGCCGCCGACCTGCGGACCTTCGTCCCAATCAAGTCCGAGCCAGCGCAGGCCTTCGTAAATTGCCGCCGCCGCTTCTTCGGTGTTGCGCGACTTGTCGGTGTCTTCGACCCGGAGCACGAAGGTGCCACCGTGATGCCGCGCGAACAGCCAGTTGAAGAGCGCCGTCCGAGCTCCGCCGATGTGTAGGTAGCCCGTCGGGGACGGTGCGAAGCGGACGCGGATCTCTGGGTTCATCGGAGGCGGAATCTAGCCACGGATAAACACGGATGAAACACGGATTGGAAAGCTCGGTCATTCCGAGCGGAGCGAAGCGGAGTCGAGGAACCCCGTTGCCTAACGAAAGATAGTGCCGCGGGGTCCCTCGACTTCGCTCGGGATGACCGGGTTGCTTTTGTTACTCGATGAACAATTCCCCCGCGCGGCGGCGGGCATGGCGCCCGCACGTGAGATTCACTTTTGCGGGGCCGTTCTCGACCTCGAGCAACGAGCGCACGCTCTCGATCATTTGGAAGTTCGCGTTCGCCACTCCAGTGCGCTGCAGCCAATGCACGATCGCGCGCCGCTGCAATGCGACCGGCATTAGCACGAGTGTCTCTACCGGAAGCTTCGCCGCACCTTCGAGCTGCACCGGCACGAGCGCGTCGAGCAGCGCATCCTCGTCCGCGGCGACGAGAGCAGCGCGACGAACCGTTGCCTGGATATCGCGGCCGAACTCGCTGCTCAACATCGGGAGCACGCGGTGCCGCACGCGATTGCGCAACAGCGCGATGTCGGCATTCGTTGCGTCATTACGAAATGCCAGTTCGTGCGCCTTCGCATACGCATCGATCTCAGCGCGGGAGACACCAAGGAGTGGCCGCACAATCCGGAGCTGCGTTTTGTCGATCACGCGATCGCTGACGAACTGCATTCCGCGCTGGCCGCGCAGACCGGCGCCGCGGAAGAGGTTCATCAGGAACGTCTCGACTAGATCATCTGCGTGATGGCCGAGGAAGATCGTGCGGCAGCGACGACGACGCGCAACCGAAGCGAAGAACGAGTAACGGGCCGTGCGACCAGCAGCTTCAACGGACTGTTTCTGCTCACGTGCAAGTTGCCGCACATGCGTTTCGCCAAGCTCGAACGATAAGCCTGCTGCATCCGCCAGCCGAGAAACGAACCGGGCGTCCGCCTTTGAACTTCGACCGCGCAGATGGTGATCTAAATGGCAGACAATCAGCCGGCGGTATCCGCAATCCCGCAGCCAGTGCAACAGCGCGACCGAATCCCTTCCGCCGGAGACGCCGATCAAGTAACGACCTTCGGACGAAAAGCCGTTGAGAGGATCGCGTGACCAGCCACGGACCGTGTTGTTCTTGCGGGCCACTCCCCCAGCAGGACATCCAGATTCCCTGTCGTCAAGTAGCACACGATCGACATCCTTTGACAATGAATGAACGTTCATTCATCGTCGCTTCTCGATGTCGACCCTGAAAACAGATGCTGCCGCCGAACGGCGCGATCAGATTCTGAGCGCCGCGATGACTTGCTTCGCGCGGAAAGGATTCCATCAGACGAGCATGCAGGATGTCAGCGAACACGCAGGCATCAGTGTCGGCCTGATCTATCGGTATTTCGCGAGCAAGGAAGCAGTAATTGCGGCCATGGCCGAGCAGCACAAACTGGAGCTTCAGGAACTGCTCGAGCGCGCTCGGCTGGCTCCGACGTTGCTTGAATCGCTCGAGATTCTCCTGACCGCGCATTGCTGCGAAAATGCTCCGCAAATGCACGCCGCTTTCGTGGTCGATCTCTTCGCCGAAGCAGGCCGTAACCCGATGATTGCGAAGCTCGTCCGCGAGGTTTTGGACACCGGGATAGGTGGCCTCACTGAGGTGATCGCGCGCGCGCCGGAGATGATCGACGCGCCGCACGGATTGAAGCCGCGCGAAGTCACAGATCTGATTCTAGCGACCTCCCACGGCTCGATGATGCGCGACGTTCTCGACCACGGACACGTGCCTGCGGATGCACGCCGTGAGCGCCAGCTCGCCGTCGTGCGTCAGCTCTGGCGACTCCTCTTTGACCATGCAAACCAACCTGCTCACGCGTAATTCCCCCAGCTCCGCACCAGCCAGTCTGCGGCCGCACGCGCGCACTCGTCGCGCTGTGATCAAAGTAAGCCTCGCGGTAATCGCTATCTTCCTCGTGCTGGCCGGCATTTATGCTTCCCAGATCATCAAAATGATCAGCATGGGCGCGAAGATGGTGCCTCCGCCTGAGACGGTCACAAGCATCGAAGCAGGGATGGCTAATTGGCAGCCGATGGTTTCCGCAGTGGGGTCGATCTCCCCTGTTCAGGGAGCCACAATCAGCGCCGAAGTTGCTGGCACGGTTTCGGAAGTATCGTTTGAATCGGGTGCGCCAGTGAAAAAGGGCGACCTGCTCGTGCGCCTTGATTCTTCCGCGGAGGAAGCGCAACTCCGATCTGCCGAGGCGGACGCGACACTGGCAAAGGCTGATCTCGACCGTTCGCGCGATCTTGCCGAGCGCAAAGTGATCTCGCGGGCGGAGATGGACGCCGCGGACTCGAAATTCAAACAAAAAGTGGCGGCGGTCGATAACATCAAGTCTGTGATCGCGAAAAAAAATATCGCTGCGCCCTTCGACGGGCGAGCAGGAATTCGCGAGGTGAATACCGGGCAGCTGGTGCCAGCAGGTCAGCGCATCGTTTCAGTGCAAACTCTGGAATCTGTCTTCGCCGATTTTGCTCTGCCGGAACAACGGGTCGGCGGCGTCGTGCCCGGGCTTGAGGTGAGCGTTACGAGTGATGCATTTCCCGGCGAAAACTTTTCGGGGAAATTGACTGCGGTCGATTCAGCCGTCAGCCCGGTGACACGCAACGTCTCGTTGCAAGCGACGTTGCCGAACCCGGAGCAAAAGCTGAAGCCGGGAATGTTCGCGCGCGTTGCTGTGCTCTTACCGGAAAAGAAACCGGTGCTGATCATTCCAGCGACGGCGATCGCGTATGCGCCGTACGGAAATTCGGTTTTCGTGATCGAGCAAAAGAAGGACGAGAAATCGGGCGCGCAGAGCACCGTCCTTCGCCAGCAATTTGTCCGCACCGGGGAAACGCGAGGCGACTTTGTAGAAGCGACGGACGGGTTGAAAGAAGGCGACCAAATCGTCAGTACCGGCTTGTTCAAATTGCGCAATGGCATGGCCGTGCAGGTGGATAACAAGCTCGCGCCTAAACTACAGGAAGCGCCAACACCTGCAGATTCATGATGGAATGACGCGTTTTCGATTCGCTCGGTGTCCGCTCAGAATGAAGGCTGCCCGTAACAAATGAAATCCTTCACTGACATCTTCATTCGCCGCCCTGTCCTGGCGCTTGTCGTCAGCTTTGTGATCTTGATCGCTGGCCTGCAGGCGATCAAATCGCTCAACGTCCGGCAGTATCCCCGCAGCGAAAACGCTTCCATTACCGTCTCGACCGTTTATGTGGGCGCGAGCGCGGACCTGGTGCGCGGATTCGTAACCACCCCGCTCGAGCGCGCCATCGCCGGCGCTGACGGGATTGATTATCTCCAATCCTCCAGCTCGCAGGGTATCTCGACCATTACCGCGCGGCTGAAGCTCAACTACGAAAGCACCAAGGCGCTTTCGGAGATCAGCGCGAAGGTGAATCAGGTGCGCGGGAACCTGCCGCCCGAAGCTGAAATCCCCGTCATTCAGATCGCCCAGGCTGACTCGCAGTTCGCCTCCTGTTATCTCAGCTTCAGCTCCGACATCCTCGACCCGAACGAGATCACCGACTACCTCGTGCGCGTTGTTCAGCCGCGCCTCTCTGCGCTGGCCGGCATGCAGAGCGCTGACATTCTCGGCGCGCGCACTTTTGCGATGCGCGTCTGGATGAAACCGGAACGAATGGCCGCCTTGAACGTCAGCCCTGCGCAGCTTCGAAAAGCGCTCGCCGCGAATAATTTCCTCGCGGCCCTCGGGAACACCAAAGGCGCGCTCGTGCAGGTCGACCTGACGGCAAACACCGATCTCCATACGGCGGAAGATTTTCGACAGCTCGTGATCAAGAAGGACGGGAGCACGCTCGTTAGGCTGGGCGATGTCGCGGATGTAATCCTCGGCGCGGAGGACTACAACACCGAGGTTCGACTCTCGGGAAAACAGGCGGTTTTCATGGGCATGTTCGTGCTCCCGAACTCGAACTCGATCGACGTGATCAAGCGCGTGCGGACGGAAATGGACCAGATCCAACGCGAACTGCCGACTGGCCTGCATGCCGCCATCGCCTACGACGCCACCGAATACATCAACACCGCCATCACCGACGTTTTCACCACGTTGACCGAAACGCTGTTGCTCGTCGTCGTCGTCATTTTCCTGTTTCTCGGGTCGTTCCGTTCCGTGCTGATCCCCATCGTGACAATCCCAATCTCACTCATTGGCGCGGTGTTTCTGATGCAGGCTTTCGGATTCACGCTCAACCTGCTCACTCTTCTCGCGATCGTGCTGTCGGTCGGTCTCGTGGTTGATGACGCGATCGTCGTGGTGGAAAACGTCGAGCGACATTTGCGTGACGGACTTTCGCCTTTCCACGCTGCGCTCCGCGGAGCGCGCGAGCTTGTTGGACCGATCATTGCGATGACCCTCACGCTCGCCGCGGTCTACGCGCCGATCGGTTTGCAAGGCGGCCTCACCGGCGCACTCTTCCGCGAATTTGCGTTCACCCTGGCCGGGGCGGTCACGATCTCGGGCGTCGTCGCGCTGACGCTCTCGCCGATGATGTGCAGCAAACTGCTGCGCGGCGGCCTGACCGAAAAAGGCTTCAGCGGTTTCGTGAACCGCACATTCGACCGCGTCCGCGATTCTTACGGACGCGCGCTCGATTGGACATTGAGTGTGCGGCCGGCCGTTTACGTAGCATGGGTGGGCGTCTCGCTGATGGCGTTGTTGTTTTTTAAATTTTCGCCCACGGAACTCGCGCCGACAGAAGATCAGGGCATCATCTTTGGTATTGTCGATCAGCCGGCTAACGCCACGCTTGACCAGCTGTTGCCGTTCGTAACCGCGACCGGCGAAGAGCTGCTGTCATTCCCCGAAACGAAATTCGTTTTCCAGATCGCTTCTCCCAGCCGCAACATCGCCGGGCTGGCCTTGAAACCATGGGATCAACGCACTAAAACAGCGTTCGATCTACTCCCTCCGGTTCGGCAAAAACTTGGGACGATACCGGGTCTTCAGACGCTCGCGGTGATGCCGCCCGCCCTGCCCGGTGGTGGTAATTTTCCGGTCGAGGTCGTGCTGTTGTCGACGGCCGAACCGGAACAGATTCTCGACTTCGCCAGGCAGATAGTCGCCAAAGGAATGGCCGAAAAGCTTTTCGCGTTTCCGCCGATTCTGGACACAAAAATCGACCAGCCGCAGGCAGAAATTGTGATCGATCACGACAAGGCTGCATCGCTGGGCTTGAATTTGCAGGACGTCGGCGCCGACCTCTCCGCGATGACGGGAGGCAATTACGTCAACCGCTTCAGCATTGCCGGCCGCAGCTACGAAGTGATCCCGCAAATCAAGCGTGCGAACCGGTTGAATCCCGAGCAGCTGGAAGACATCTATGTCACCGGTCCCGAGAATAAACTGATCCAGCTGAGCAGTATCGCGACGGTGAAAGAAAAAACCGTCCCGCGTTCCTTGAACCGTTTGCAGCAGCTCAATGCGGTCACCATCAGTGGCGTGGCCATTCGTCCGCTCGACCAGGCGCTGAAATCCATCGAGGACCAGGCGACGCAAATCCTGCCGAAAGGTTACACCGTTGATTACACCGGTGAGTCGCGCCAACTCCGCACCGAGGGTAACAAATTTCTGCCCGCGTTCCTGCTCGCGGTGGTGCTGATCTTTCTCGTGCTCGCCGCGCAATTTAACAGCTTTCGCGACCCGTTCGTTATCCTTGGCGGCTCAGTGCCACTCGCGATGTTCGGCGCGTTGCTCTTTACGTTCCTGAAAATGCCAAACCCGAATATCCATTCGTGGACGGACAGCTTTACCACCAGCCTGAACATCTACTCGCAGGTAGGTCTGGTGACGTTGGTGGGATTGATTGCGAAGAACGGCATCTTGATCGTCGAATTCGCAAATCATCTGCAACAAACCGGGCTTGATAAAATCGCTGCCGTTGGGGAAGCCGCACGCACGCGCCTTCGTCCGGTGCTGATGACGACCGTCGCTACGATCTGCGGTCACTTGCCGCTCGTGTTCGTCACGGGTGCAGGGGCGAAAGCGCGAAACTCGATCGGCCTTGTGCTCGTCGGTGGGATGGCGATTGGAACTCTCTTTACGCTCTTCATCATCCCATCGCTTTATGTGCTGATCGCGAAGACGCACCTGGAAGGGCGCGGCGATCCTGATCAGACTGCGGTCGCGCCTGAGGAGGAAATCGCAGACATCGCTCCACATTTTGAGGAGCCCGCACTTGCGCCGAAGCGCGTGGACAGTCCT
Source organism: Chthoniobacterales bacterium (assembly GCA_046262215.1). GTDB lineage: Bacteria > Verrucomicrobiota > Verrucomicrobiia > Chthoniobacterales > UBA10450 > JACCTI01. The sequence goes on from JBHENE010000038.1 coordinate 21,003, forward strand.
GGCACGTCCGGAGGTCACGGCACGTGGCAACCGGCGTAGCGGAAATGCTCTAACTCTCCGTTGCTTTTGCGCCGGCCTTTTCTGCTTCGACCTGAGCTTTGACCTGCGGAGTAGGCGCTTCGCCCGGGGCGGAAATTTCCTTCTCTGTGGTGGCGATGCAGACCGCGTGTTTGCTCGGCTTGCCACCGGAGCCACAGCGATTCGCGTAGACCTGCGTGAATTCGGCGCCGAAAAGCAGGATCTGCGACGAGTAGTAAATCCAGAGCAGCAGCGTGACGAGCGAGCTAGCTGCTCCGTAGGCTGAACCTGCTGCGCCGCTGCCGAGGTATAGGCCGAGCGCCCATTTGCCGATCAGGAACAGAAGCGCGGTCATGGCGGAGCCAACCCAGACGTCTCGCCATTCAACCTGCACGTCCGGCAGGTACTTGAACATCATGGCGAATAACAGCACGACGAGTGACAGGTCGACGACTGCGTAAACCGTAAATGCGAGTGCCGCACCACCAGGCAAACGCGCTTCGAGATAGTGACTCAGGCCTTTGAGCACCGCTTCGACGGTGAGTGTGACGAGCAACAGGAAACAGACGCCTGCCACCATGGCGAACGACAGAAACCGCACCCGAATGTAATCCCAGACCGCGGCCCCGGGCTTTGCTTTGACGCCCCAGATCGTATTCAGCGCATCCTGTAATTGCCCGAAGACACCGCTGGCGCCGAAGAGTGCCAGAGCAATTCCAGTGATGGTGGCGAGCCGGCTGGCCGAAGGCTTCGAGGCGGTTCGCGCCACATCTTGCACCACCTGAACGCCGCTCCGGTCGAGGAAGTAGCTCATCTGATCGGTGATCCTTTCCCACGCGCCTGCGGGGTCGTGCCTGAACACAATTCCGATAATCGCGAGCAGCACCAGGATCAGCGGCGCCAGCGAGAAGACGGTGTAGTAAGCGAGCGCAGCGCCGAGTTGCGGCGCCTTGTCATCGATCCATTCAGCGAAGGTGTCCTTGAACAGACTGAACAGGTTCTTCGGCGCGAGAGTGCTGAAGAACGATCCGTGTGAGTTCGCCATGGTTGCAGATGTATTCGCGCGCGCGACCACGCTAGGATGCGGTAGCGACATCCGTGCGAACGGAAGCCGCGTCCGCCGCGTTTAGCAGCTGATGGATTGGATTCAACACCTGCAATGGCCGGCGATGCTCGCAACGCTCATTTCGGCGTGGCTCGTCGCGGCGCAGTCAAAGACGCGGCGCAAATGGGGCTTTTGGATTTTTATAGTCAGCAACGCGCTCTGGATTGTGTGGGGCTGGCACGACCACGCTTACGCGCTGATCACGTTGCAGGTCGGCTTAGCGTTCTTGAATATTCGCGGCGTCGCGAAGAACGAGACCTGACGAGCCGCGGCCTGCGACCGCGCAATTAAAGCAAAGTAGAGCCGAACGCGCCGGGCACACCGCGCTTCCAGCGAAGCTCCGGCTTCATGTTGATCTCGTCGGGCGGAACGTTGAACCCGACGGCGCGGAGCAAATACGAGACGCCTTCCCGGCTCTCCATTGTCTCCTTCAGGCTGCGGGCGAAGAGCTCGATGTATTCCTTGTAGGACTCGAGCTCGAGTTTTCCTTCAGAAAAGTGTTCCGCCAGCGCTTCATCGTGATAGTCGATCAACTCGATCAAAGCCCGACGCAGCTTCAGCCGCATCTCGGGATCGACTACGACCTTGAAAGGCGTCGCGCCCGGATCAGGTAGCGCGAGCTCCTTCTTTGCGAGTGACGTCGGAGCGGCTCCCGCTGGTGCGGCTGGCGTAGCGACAAGCTGATAATCGCGCGGTTCTTCCATGACTCGATCTTAGCGCCGCACCCAAGCGGCGTTGGGCTAAAAGAACAGCGGAATGATCAGAATCGCAACGATGTTGACGACCTTGATCATCGGATTGATCGCAGGACCGGAAGTGTCTTTGTAGGGATCGCCGACTGTGTCTCCGGTTACCGCAGCGGCATGCGCCGAAGAGCCTTTTCCGCCGAGGTTTCCTTCCTCGATATACTTCTTCGCGTTGTCCCACGCTCCACCGCTAGATGTCATCGCGATTGCCATGAAGAGCCCGGTTACAATTGTGCCAACGAGAAGACCGCCGAGCACCACAGGTCCGAGACCCGGCGTGGCAGCAACTGCGACAACGAACAGAACCGGCAGCAGGGCTGGAATGATCATCTCGCGCAAAGCGGCCTTCGTCACGATATCGACGCAAGTGCCGTAATCCGGTTTGTCCTCACCGCGGAGAATACCTGGTTTCGCCGTCAGCTGACGACGGACTTCACGAACGACCGCGCCAGCAGCTTTGCCAACGGCATCCATGCTGAAAGCAGTGAAAATGTAAGGCAGCAAACCACCGATGAAGAGGCCGATGATGACCTTTGGATCATTGAGCGAGAAATCGAAAGAGTAGGCGCGATTCGTGGCCGCATAATGCGCGCGCAACTCCTCGACATATGAGCCGAAGAGCACGAGAGCGGCGAGACCTGCTGAAGCAATCGCGTAGCCTTTCGTCACTGCCTTCATCGTGTTGCCAACCGCGTCGAGATCGTCAGTGGTGGCGCGGACTTCCTTAGGCAAATCGCTCATTACGGCAATGCCGCCGGCATTGTCGGTGATTGGTCCAAAGGCGTCGAGCGAGATGATAATGCCTGCCATCGAAAGCATGCTCATCACCGCGATCGCGATGCCGTAGAGACCAGCGAAGTGATAGCTCACCAGGATCGACAAACCAATGAACACTACTGGCAACGCGGTGGCGTGCTGCCCGATCGCAAGGCCAGCGATGATGTTGGTAGCGTGGCCGGTCTCCGAAGCCTTCGCGATCTTCCGCACCGGACGATAAGCGGTGGAGGTGTAGTAGTTGGTAATCAGCACCACAATACCAGTCAGAGCGAGGCCGACCAAGGCAGCCGCGTAGAGGGAGTTTGTGGTGCGCGCGATCCCGGCAACCGTGATCCCCTTCGGGAACATCAGGTGCGTGGCAGGCCAAAACAGGATCGCCGAGACCAATGCACTCGCGCCGACAGCCCCCATCAGCGCGGTGGCTGGCTTGAGGCCCGTCATGTTCACGAAGAGGATACCGATGATCGCCCCGAGAACAGAAATGCCGCCGAGCACGAAAGGATAAACTATTGCCGCGGGATTCCCGCTAACGGTGAGTGCACCGATCAGGATCGCGCCGATCAAGCTGACGGCGTAGGTCTCGAAAACGTCTGCTGCCATGCCAGCGCAATCGCCGACGTTGTCACCGACGTTATCTGCGATCGTCGCAGGGTTGCGCGGATCATCTTCATCGAGATTGCTCTCGATCTTACCGACGAGATCCGCGCCAACGTCGGCCGCCTTCGTGTAAATACCGCCCCCGAGCCGAGCGAAAACACTGATCAAACTCGCGCCGAGCGCCACGCCGACGAGGCTGCGGATCGCCGGGTCGTGGCCGATCACTTTGCTCGCGACCGTATAGAAAAGACCGACCGAGAGCAGAGCCAATCCGACGACAAGCAGACCGGTGACAGCGCCACCGTTGAACGCCACGCGTAGCGCAGCAGTGCGTGAACTGCTGGCCGCCTGCGTGGTGCGGACGTTTGCCAAAACCGCGATGCGCATGCCGATGAACCCGGCTGCGAGGGAGCAGGCTGCACCGATCAGAAAGCCGAGCGCGATGGCCGCACCACCGCCTTTGGCCAGGAACAGGAGGATGAATATGACTGCTGCGATCGCGCTGATCGTCACGACCTGCCGACGCAGGTAAGCCTTTGCACCTTCCTCAATAGCACCCGCGATCTCGCGCATGCGTTCGTTCCCAGCCGAGCGGCTGGTGATTGCTTTGATGAGGAAAAAGGCAAAAACGAGACCCGCTACAGCGCAAAGCATGGAGAGCGTCACGCCAGAATCGAGGATCGAAAGAGCTAAAAGCGTCATAGGTGTGAGTTGAAGTGGTGGAGGTTAGGCGGTTTTGATGCGCCCGCAATGGCTATCTAGCCTTTGCGGAGCGTCCCGATTCGCGCTCCTGCGCGGGTTATTTGCGAGGTGAAATGGAGCTGCCGTTTACTGCGTCAGCTCGGCTGCCGCCTAAATCGCGGAGCGCTCTCCGATTGGATGTTACGAAAGGAGCGTGCCGAGATCAGAGCTCAAAGAATGAGCTCAGCCGCCGCAGGAACGATGCGGTGTATTCCCGCTGCTTCGCGGCATTCGCCTCCGGCGCGGCAGCTTCCTTGACGAGGCCTTCGGTCTCGAGCTTCCGCTTGGCCAGAAGCTCGCTGAGGTGGTTGAGACAGACCGGCGAGCCGCGGAGCAGATCCCCCATCACGCCTTTGCTGATCTCAATGACTTCGCAGTCGTTCTCCGCGCGAACTGTCGCCGTGCGCGCCTCACCGGTCAGGAGCGACATTTCGCCAAAGCAGTCACCCTGCCGCAAAACTCCCACGCGGATCATGGCGCCATTCTTCTCGACGGAGACCTGCGCACTGCCGCGCAGAAGGATAAACATCGAATCACCCTCGCTCCCCTCTTCAATGATCGGCTCGCCGCGGCCGAACTGGTTTATGTCCGCGTTCCGCAGGAGCCCGGAGATCTGCTCATCATCCAGGCAGGAGAAAAGCGGCTCGGACCGCAGAATAACCCCCGCTTCGACATGCGCGCGTTCGATGCTCGGCGTCGTCTTTCGCTCGACCTGAATCGTGCGGATCGGGAACGGAATGTTGATCTTCTGGCGTTTGAATTCGTACCAGATGTTCGTGCGGATCGCGTCGCAGGTGTCGTTGTACGTGGCATGCGTCGTCATCCAGAATTTCACGTCGTAGATGATCGCGGAGTCGCCGAAATCCTTTAGGTAAACCTTCGGCGGCGGACTTTGCTCAATGCCAGTCGCCTTCATCGCGGCACGACGGAGCGCGTCTTTCACGCGATTCGGCGGCACGGAATACTCAGCGCCGACGCTCACGCGCATGGCGTGAAGCGCAGTCGGCGAGGTAAGATTGACGATTGTCTCCTCGACCATCTTGTTGTTCGGGATCTCGATCGAGACCGCGTCATTCGTTCGCAATCGCGTGTCGCCCCACCCGATTTCCACAACTTCGCCGATATGTTCCCCGACCTTAAGCCAATCGCCCAGTTTGTAGGGTGGACGAATCTGCAGTGACGCGCCAGCGACGACCGATCGCAGTAGATTTTGCATCCCGAAGGCGAGGATAATCGCAACGACTCCTGAGCCAGCGAGAAGGCCTTTCAGCTCGGATTGCGCGTTGTAGCCGATGCTGAGCACCAGCAGCAGCACGACGAGGAAAACGACGGCGGCGACGAATTCTCTGAGCAACCGCGGGATCACGGTGCCGCGCCGTTTTTCGTAGTAGTAATCCCAGAGATAACGGTTCAGGACGGAGATAAAAACGCCCGCACTGAGAAGCGCCAGAATCGCGCCGACGTGTCCCTGCCACAGAGGCTGCGCCCCATTGACCGCGAGCGCGGAATAGAACGCCAGCGTGAGCGCAAACAGCTGGAAAATCAGGCCGAACCGAACCCCATAGCGACGTTTCAAGAACCGCCCGATCGCCAGCGCGACGAAATAGACTCCAACGAAGGCGATGGCCGCGGCAACATAGCGAGGCATGTCGGCAAGCGGGTTAAACATCGGACGCGCGAGAGTAGCAGCCCCCGCGCTGAAGCGACAAGCCCCGCCTACGGAGCGTCAACGCGGCGGCGCGATCACCAGCCACGCCCAGCCAGCGAGAAAGCAGAGCCCGCCGAACGGGGTGATGGCGCCAAGCCAGCGCACGTTTGTGATCGCGAGCACGTAGAGGCTGCCGCTGAAGATCGCGACGCCGGCGACGAGCAGGTAGACCGCGCCGCGATTTTGCGTTCCGTGCAACGCCAGCGCCAATAGCGCGATCGCGTGGGCGAGATGATACAGGACGGCTTTGTTCCAGGCATCGAGCGTCCCGTTCGCTTCTAATGTCGCCTTCAGGCTGTGCGCTCCGAACGCGCCGAGGCCAACTGCGAGAAAACACAACGCTGCTGCAATGCGGAAAAGGAGAACGTTCATAGTGCTACCTGTTTCCAAACAGCCGGTTGTCGCTCCGCGGGTTTAAATCGGCGCGCATGTAGTTCGAGAGGAAGAAGGTGTCGACGCGGTTTTCGCTGCTGCCGAGCGGAATCGGGATGTACTTCGTTAGCTCCAGCAATCGCGTGGCCGGGTTTTCGTTCGCGAGATGCAGTTCGGCGGCGCGCAGTTCCGCTGCTCGCGACATCATCCGCTCGGTCAAAATTTCAACCGCGTGGTCGCGACGCAGCTCGAAAGGCGACGCGACAAAAGCGCCGTCGACGCGAACCTCCTCCACGACCGCTTCTTGCGCTGACGCGTGACGGCAAACAAGAAATGTGGCGCCTATCGACAAGCTCGCCGCAGCGATCAGACGAAGATTTCTCATTGTCTTTCTTAGCTTTGCACCTTCGCGACGTCGTCCAAACGAAACTATCGTCCACGTAGACACGCATTACCAAAAGCCCCACTGCTGCGTGTGCATGATCCAGAGACCCAGGAATAGGTTTGTAACTGCATGCGCAACAACGCAGGACGAAAGGCTCTTTGTCCGATATGCGACGAGGTTGAAAAGGGCGCCAGTCACTGCCGCCGCTGGCCAGTCCGCTGTTGAGTGCACAAGCATGAAACCAATCGTCACAGCTGCGAACGAGAGCCAGGAGAAGGCGCCGAACGGAATCGTCGTGAAGCGTTCACCAATAAAATAGCGGAGCAGAAAGCCGCGCCAGAAGATCTCCTCCACCAACGGGACAACGAGGACGAGCCGCAGAAACCGGAAGAGCAGCAACGTCCACCACAGCATCGGGGAGCCTGCGACCGCATCGGGATTATAGCCGTCGATCCGCGGTGCCGATCCGAAGATGGCCTGCGGTGAAATCCACAAGACGAAGACGACGACCGCTACGGCAAGTGTTACGAGGAGCCCGCGCGGCGTTCGCAGGTCGTAATCGCGCCACCACCACCAGAGAACCGCGGCGCAGGCAATCGTTTGAACCGGATAGATCCAGTACTCCGGCGCGTCCAGCCAGAAGGCGCCGCCGATCCTCTTCAGCAGACTCACGAGTGCGAGAGCGCCTAGGAAAACGCCCATCGGCACGATGTGGGCGGCGAGCTTGCGGCGTTCGTGCTCAGGCATTGCAGAATCCATTTGGCGTTTCGCGGGGTAGGCTATTGTTTTGGCGCATGACTGAAGGGGGCGGCAAGCCCGAACCTGAACGGCCGGATCCAGCGAAGCTCGCGCAGTTGCTCGAGATCGAGCTGATGCAAAAACGCGCTGCGTGGCAACAAGCGCGCGCGCGCCGGCGCAGTGTCCGCGCGCTCAGCTTCCTGTTTTTGTTCATCGTCATCGCTCTCGCGTTGGTCGCGTTTTTCGTCTTCTTTTCGACCGGCCAAGTCACGCAACTGCGTTCAGATGCCGCTCACAGCGCCTCGCCTTCTGCTCCTCCGGTGCGCCGCTGAGGCGTGTCCGGTGGAAGTTCGTGCGTTCTCTGCGAACTGGTGACATGATGATCCGGGTGCGGCACTCACGTCGGCAGCTGTAGACATGAATCCGCCCGATCTCCTACCCCGCTCCCGCGAGGGTGCGACGCCAAACGGCGTTTCGCCCGGCCGGCTACTCGAGCTCGTCACCGACAGCGTTATCGTCTGCGATTCAGCCGGCGCGATTGAGTCCTGGAATGATTCATCACAGCGGATCTACGGCTGACCCAACGCAGAGGCGGTCGGCAAGAACATCCACGAACTGCTTGGGACGCAGCTCGAGGGCGACGCTGCCGAGATGGAGGCGAAGCTCGCCGCAGAAGGACTTTGGGACGGCGAACTGCAGCAGTTGACCCGCGACCGCAAGGCTGTGTCGGTAGCGAGCCACTGGTCGGTCGAAGGCGATCGGAGGCTGGTTATCAGCCGCGATCTCACCGCGCAACGCCATCTCGAACAGGTGTGCCGCCATAGCGCGGAACGCTATCAGCGATTCGTCGATGAGGACCTGACAGGCGACTGCGTGATGGATCCGAACGGCGTGATTGCTGCCTGCAATCCCGCTTTCGTGCGAATCTTCGGTTTCCGTTCAACCGATGAAGTGTCGGGGACGAATTTCGTTGATCTCCTGCGCAGCCGCAACGACGGCGCGGAGTTGATGGCGGCCGTTCGTGAGCACGGAGTTGCCGAACGTCACGAACTGCAGATGCGACAACCAGGTGGCGACGCCGTCTACGTCGCGGCGCGCTTGGTCGGCACGTCTGACCAGCATGGAACCCTGCAGGAGGTCCAGGCGTATCTGTTTAACGACACGCGCCGCAAGCGCCTCGAGCAGCAGCTGATCCAGGCGCAGAAGATGGAAGGGCTTGGCACTCTGGCCGGCGGCATCGCGCATGATTTTAATAACATCCTCGCGATCATCCTTGGCTACGCGACGCAGTTAGAAGGTCGCAACCAGCGGCCAGAGCAAATCAGCGGCGCGGTTGGTGTAATCAAGGAAGCCGTCGAACGCGGGGCGGCGCTCGTGCAGCAATTGCTCACATCCGCGCGGCAGGCGGAAGCGCGTTTCGCGTCCGTCCATCTCAACGATCTGCTGCGCGAAACCGAGCGGATGTTACAAGCGACGTTTCCGAAAATCATCAGCTTCGAGCTGCGCCTGGAGCGTGAGCTTCCCATCATCACCGCCGACCGCAGCCAGTTACATCAGGTGCTGCTGAATCTGTGCGTCAATGCGCGCGACGCCATGCCCGGTGGCGGCACCATCGCGCTCGAGACATCGCTCGTTACCGGAGCGGGCATGGCTGAGCATTTCACTGGCGCGGAAGCGGATGCTTACGCCTGCGTCGCAGTGCGCGATAATGGCTCTGGCATGACGCGGGAAGTGCGTTCCCATATTTTCGAGCCTTTCTTCACGACGAAGGAACGGGCGAAGGGAACGGGGCTTGGACTCTCGGTAGTCTACGGCGTCGTGAATAACCACCGTGGATTTGTGCAGGTGGCAACCGAGCCGGGACGAGGCACGACGTTCCGCATTTATTTGCCCGTCACACGGCGTGCCGATCAGACGCCGGAGAGCGGTGGAACGACTCCAACGCCGCAGTCGAGAGAACCGCAGATGATCATGCTGGTGGAGGACGAAGAGATGCTGCGCGATCTCGCGATCCAAATCTTGCAAGGCGAAGGATACCGCGTGATCGCGGCGCGCGACGGGCTCGAGGCGGTCGATATGTTCCGCGCGCGGCGCGATGAGATTGGCCTGGTCGTCTGCGATCTGGGATTACCGAAACTCGGCGGGCGAGATGTGTTCCTTCGCATGAAGGAGGCGAAAGCGAACGTGCGCGTGATTATCGCAAGCGGTTATCTGGAGCCGGCGATGCGCTCCGAGATGCTCAAGGCCGGCGTCATCGATACCATTCAGAAGCCGTATGACTTCCAGGATCTGCTCGTGAAGATCCGCAGCATCATCGGCGATGCGCAGCCGGTCGACCATCAGCCGCAGCTATTCTGACGCCCGAAGAATCAACGGGGCGAACCGTCGCCAAATGCCTTGCGACCCTGCGCCACGGATGAGACGCCGTTGCGCTGATTGATCACGAAGGTGTTGTTATCGCCGAGCTTTGCCCATGGACCGGGCGGAACTTCCTTGAACTCGACAAACTTCCAGTCGGTCACATCGGTCTCCTGCAATCCGAGGTAGTCGCGCACTGCGGGCGAGACATCGAGGCCGGCACCCTGGTTCAGGTTCGGCTTCGGCCGCTCGTTGCCGAAAACATATTGCCAATGATCGGTGCGAAACGGCCCTGCGTCTTCCCATTGGGCATAGACAGTCTTTGAGCCCTTATGGATCGCGATCCACCGACCCTTGCACGTCGAGACGGCTGGGCCTTGATACGCTTCCCGGAACCAAGGCACGACGTTCGGAGCCTCGGGGCGGTGGCCGGTTCGCGCTTTGTCGTTATAAGGCAGCGCGCAGTAAAACGGATTCTGCCGAGGAGTGAAGCTTACCGGGAGCATGTTCCGCCGACGCGCCGGATCAGGGTCATCGAAGCCGCCATAGTTGCGCGTCCAATCGGCGTCCCAGGAGCTAGATTTATTCGGCGTCGGATTATTGCCGCTCGGCTTCTCACCAATCCAGAAGACTGTCGTCACGATCCCCTTCTTCCACTCGAATTTCCGCGTCGTCGGCGTCGGCTGATTAAGGGTCCGCGCACTCGGTGCGTATACGACCGGGCCACTCGGCGCATCCGCAGCTGAGGCACTCGAGAACACCGCCGCAGCTGACGTGATCACGATCGCGAGACTGTGAATGAATGTTCCGGATTTCATGGGCGATGCGCCATTCTCCGCAAGCGGCGGAGTGAACTTCAATACCAACTACTGATTCGTCTCGAAAGCAAGGCTTGCGCGTAATTGCACTGCTAGTTACCTCCGCGCGATGGTGCGGTTTGCCTTCTCCAGCAAGGCGCGCTCCTCGGGGAGTAGCTGCGCTTGTTGGCCAATGGCAAGGAACTCTGCGGCCGGCTCGTGTTCGCCTGCCGCAGCCAGCACGATGCCGTAGTAGGCAGCGATTTCCGGCTGGTGAAGTTGCTCCGGTGTCAGCATGCGGTAAACGCTCAGCGCTTTTTTGAAGTCACCCTGCGTATAGAGTGCAAAACCATAAGTGGAGACGTAGGCAGGGTTCGAGTGATCCTTCTCATACAAATCGCGCGCGAGTCTCTGGCCTTGATCGGCATTCAGATTCAGCAGGAGTGATAATTGCGCGACGTTGTTCTGGATATCCAGATCGTCGGGATGGAATTCCCGTCGATGTAACAGCACCCGATACAGATCCGACGATGGACCGTTCTTCGCGTAGTAGCTGTAGAGAGCCTGTAGGGCTTCATCGCCTTTCGTTGGGTCTTTAATGGAAACCCAAAGCAGCTCAAGCGCCTCATCGCGCCAGCCCCATCTCTGCACAATTTCAGCAAGCGTCAGCGCCTGCTTTGTATCGGCGGAGACCTGTTTCACCGCTTCGCTCCATTGCGCCGCTGCCTCTGATTGATTGCCGGTTTCGCGAAACGCGCGAGCCGCGAGCGCATT
>JBHENE010000039.1:0-22904 GCA_046262215.1 Chthoniobacterales bacterium
GTCGGCAACACTTCAATCGTCGAGCGATGGAAATCCTGGCCGTAATCCATGCGGACGAGCTTCCGAGAAGCGAAGAAAGCGAGGATGTCGCGCAGAGAGGAGAGGGACGGTTGGCGCTCACCGATTTTGTCTCGCAAAGACTCGTTGAAAGCTTCCACGGAGAAAATCACCGGTGAGCCCTCTGCACGTAGCTGGACATCGTAGTCGTACCACAGGCTTAGCAGGACCAGTGTCCACTCCACGCGGAGTCGACGCAGCGTCACTCGCTCGCCGGGTAACGCGTATATGAGCTGGTCGTCTTCATTGAGAATGACTTCGAAACCAATCAGGGCGCAGACTTCGCGCACCCAAGGAAAGTGCGAGCGCGTCCAATCATACAGATCGCGGTCACCGTGTAGGTCACGCACGATCGCCTGACGCGAAAAGAGTTCGCTAATCGCCGACTGCAGTTGCTCCCGCTCCGAGTCGGGGAGATCGGGCAGTAGCTTTCCGGGGAGCGCCATTGCTGGAGCGTCTTCGATCATTTTTTCTCCAGTTCGAAGCGTTCAATTTCGAAACCTGCCTTCGAATCGAAGGCGATCGGCTCAGAAGCTTGAGTAGTCCGATCCAGATTGAGCCGGTAGTTCGCGCCGGCTGCAGGTGCGAAAACCAAACAGGAGATTACATCAAGAATGTCGTCTTCGGTCTGAATCGGTAGAGCCCCGGAACGGATCGTCTGGCTCGATTGCAGGTCAAGGCGGTCGACGAATCTGTTGGCCCGATCCAAACGAAGCGCATTCCGAAGATTGCTATCCATCTCGCGCAGGCTCTCCTCCCGGTCTTCCTCCGTCAGCTCCGCTGCCACCGGCTTGCGAGATAACCGAGACGCCGGATGTCGGGCCGGCGACAACGATACCTTTCCAAGCAGACCAATTTCGGCGAGCCGTAACCGCGGCAAAGCGAGCTTCTCCTCGAGATCGGAAAGACGAGGTGCGGGGAGATGCTCCCGCACGTAGTCGAAGATTATTTTCACCTGCTGACGACGGGCTGAACCTACGTCCTGAATATAGCGAATACGCGATCGTGAGCGCCGGGCGAAATCGGCGGTGCTCGTGTCTACACGGTCAGCGGTCGGCTCTACGTCACCGAGAGCAATCGATAGCTCCTCGATCGTGCGGACGATCTCTGACATTGCCCGTCCGGGATCGATCTCCATTCGAGTGCGCAAGAAGTCTTCGCGCATTCGCTGCAAGGCTAGATCGTCCTGTTCGAGCGCCGTCAAACCAGCCATTGCTTCGCGTAGTCGCTCGGGCAATCGCGCATGGATAAGTTCGCGGTAACAGCGCTGGGTGATCAGTTGGGAGAATTCGTTGTAGATGAGATCCAGGGCCTCAGCGAGAGTCACCGCTTTCAATTGGCGACCCGCATAACGCTCGACTTGCTTGCGGATGAGCCGCAGCTCGCGCAGCCCCGATCGGACCTGAGCCAGGCAGTTCTTCAATTCTTCCCAGATCAGTTCTGAGCGGGAATGGGGAGCACTAAGCTCTGCAAGTCGATCGCACACCAACCGCAGCTTGCCGGTAAATGAGGCGATGCTCTGGCTGATGATCGAACGGAATGCTTCAAGGAGCGTCTGGGCCGCGGGATCAAGAAACACCGTCCGCCGATAATCGGAGTGCTTTTCTTCCTCCAGCCAGTTTGCTGCGACAAGTCGACGATAGATCAGGCTTGGTGCGTGGATCGGATCATCAGAGTGAACCTCCTCTTCCGGATGCAGGCTTCGGCTCTCCGTGCAGGCTTCGATAATTGCGATCGCCTCAGCATAATCAAGCGAGTCCCCACGAGTTGGCATCTCGCGTTCAAGAGCATCGATGACGTCGATGTATAGTCCGGCGTTCGGTCCCGTTAAGATCCGAAAGAACCCTGGATCAAGTTCAGAGAAAAGACTGCTGCCCAGCACCTCGCCACCATAAACGGTGCGTCAAGGTTCGAGATCTACCGCAGTGACCTGCAAGCTGCGGAGGCCGCGCCTCGGCGACGCTTAGCAGATTGGTGCAACAGTCGGAGTTACGACGATGCCGTTACTCCGTGTGTAACTGCCACGAAATCAGGCGCTATTTCGAACGTTGCAGGTATTCTGCTAGCAGTTGTTGCAGGTTTTGCACTCCGCCGCGTTTCAAATGATATGCTCACAGACACGCCGTAAGCACGGTCACGCCGCGGGTCTTACCCTCGACACTCGGCTTCCGGAAGATCGAGCGATACTCCGGAACTCTGTAGAGCTTTGCGGTGATGACAGCGCGTTCACGCACGGCAAGCGAAAATACCGCGGCGCCGGCGAGACCGCCTGATGCAGGTGCGATGAGGTAGATCCATTGTGCGCGCCAATTCCACGAGATCAGTGCCGGTCCGAAGCTGCGGGCTGCATTCAAGCTGGTGCCGGAGATCCTGGCTCCCACGCAAACGAGCAGTGCGACGACAATCCAGCTCATCAGTGGCGTCCAGCGCATTAGCCGTCGGCTGCTGACGAAGCAGAGAAGCAACAAGACATACGCGAACGTCATGGCGAACTCGCAGAGCGTCGCGGATCCGCTTGAGTATCCTGGTCCGGGGAGTGTCATACCGTTGTGCACGGCGGAGGCGTGATTCCCCCAAAGAAGCACCACGAGCAGCGCTCCGAACGTGGCGCCGGCGAACGTGCTGCCACGTATCCGATCACATCGTGCCGGTGCATTTTGCCCTTCGCCCAGAACGCGAGGGTGACCGACGGATTAATGTGCGCGCCGCTCAGCCGCCCCCAGGGAGAGATTGCGAACAATGAGCCGCTGCCGGCGTAGATCAGACCAGTCAGAAGAAGGCGAAAAGGAGCGCTGGGAAACGTGGCCTCCCCCAGCATTCCGGGACTCATGTTGAGGACCACGGCGCTTAGTCCGACGAAGATGTTGAACAAAGTGCCTGCAAACTCCGCGGCGTACTCGGGCCAGTGCCATTCGTAAGGTGCCGCCGCGGGAAGGTTCCGCGGTTGAGCAAGAGCGGCTGTCGCCATCGATGATTTTCAATGCACAGAGGCTGCGCCAGTGGGCGTTGGATCTGTCAGACTCGGAGCGAAATGCTTACGCCGTTTCGACAAGAGCTTTGATCGCAGGTTCTATTTCGTCGTCCGTTTCCCCCAGCCCAATTTCACCGAAAAGCTGCCAAGTTTCGGTGTGATCGACTGGAGCACCCGGCGCGAGATCCACCAGCCCGCCGAGTGTCTCGACTTCCATGTAATCACCGGCGGCATAGGATTCGATGTTCGCGCCGAAGTCAGGATAAGCGGCGTGCGCGTCGTAAGAGAACCGCTTCAAGAACAGTGTCCGCGTCGCCCGAACGTGATACGCGCACCAGCCTTGTTGGTTTGCCGCTCCTATCTTTTGCGGGTCACGTTTTGCCGCGTCAGTGCTCAGCCGGATCAACTTCTGACCGAGCTGGATTCGCGGATCAGTGAGGTCGGTAAAATACCAAAGGACCAGCGAGCGCGCAGGCACCAGACAATCGTCGTGCGAGCGAAAAGGCTCCTGTGGAATGTAAGTGGTCCCGCCGCCGCGCATGATCGTGATCGCCCATGGCGCGACGCTCACAGCTTCGTCGTTTCGATTCACGATGCGGTGATGGACTGCGACTGATGTGCCGGTCGCATTGAGCTCGACGGATATTTGTTTCTCGAACCCAGCGCGATCGGTCGGCTGCGTTAACCGCACGCTGTGATCGCCGATTGTCTCGAAGTGAATCGGGCTGTTATCCGGCGCATAGCTGAGCGGCATTTCTTCCGGCGCGACCCAAAGGCGATGACCGCCCCACGGTTTCCAATCTCCCCATTCAGTGGGCGTGATCAGGTCCGGGTATTCGCCGAGGGTGTTTTCCTGACCGATGAATCCGTAGCGCAGAATGCGCGGGCCAATGTCGGTCGTGACAATCAGGTCGACTTCGTTGTTCGCGATGCGCAAGCAGTTCGCGTGACCGCCAAATTCGACCTTCTGGATCACAAGAGGTCGAGTCGACCGCCGTCGACGATCAGGGTGGTGCCGGTGATGAAGCGCGCTTCCGGTGCGGCGAGGAAGCAGATCGCCGCGGCGAGGTCTTCCGGCTGACCGATCGCGCCGTCCACTTTCTCGGCGCCGCTCTTCACGTTTGGGTTGTTCCAGAGCATCGGCGTATCCACCGCGCCGGGTGCGACGCAATTGATGCGAATCTTGCGGTCGGCTAACTCTTCGCTGAACCCGCGCGTGAAGGCTTCCATCCCGCCTTTGCTGGTGGCGTACGGCACCACGTTCTTCGTGGTCTCGTGCGCGTGGACGGAGCTGATGTTCACGATCGCCGAACCCTCCGCCATGTGCGGCACGCAATACTTACAGAACAAGAAGACCGAGCGCAGATTCACGCCCATCACCTTCTCCCAGTCTTCTTCCGAGAGATCGATCAACGCCGTAAAGGTCATCATCGCGGCGTCGTTGACGAGCACGTCGATCTTCCCCCACTTCGCGATGGTTGCATCAATCGCCGCGCGGACTTGCTCCGAGCTTGAGACATCGGCCTCGCAGAAGATCGCTCCACCGCCGCCCTGAGTAATCGCCTGCACGGTTTCGTTCCCGTGTGCTGGATTCATGTCGACGACCGCGACCTTGCCCCCTTCTTTCGCGAAACGTTCACAAGCGGCGCGGCCAATGCCGGACCCGCCCCCAGTCACCAAACAAACTTTGCCGTCAAATCTCATGTTGTTTCCTCTTCCCGGTTAGATTCGCGCTGCAGGTCGCCGCCACTCTTGCCGTCTTTTCCGGGCGGCGCTGCTTGTTGCACTCCGATCGGTTCGCCCGAGATCGACAACCGCTCCGGCATATCCAGCGGCACCGTCAGGCAAAGGCTTTGCGTCGGCAAAACCTCCGACCAATCGACGATCAGCTTGCGGAAGCTCTCGCCGACGGGGCGAATCTTGCGATCGAGATCGAACAGGCCGAGCGGGTTTACGCGGCCGTTGTTTTCCCGCAGAGCCGTATCCCAATCGACCTGATCAGTGAGCGAATACCAGGTAAAGCCGACGATCGGAATACCCGCGTTCCGCAGGCGCAACACGTTCGCCCATTCCTTCCAGAGCCAGTAAACCGCTTCATCCCCGTTCGGTCCCTGCTCTCGATTTGTTTCCGTGTGCATGACCGGCAGCCGATAGCGCTGATGATATTGCCGCGTGATCTCGCAGTAGCCGAACACTTCGCCCGACGGACGCGTGCCGCCGTCCGGCGCGACGCGGTGCTCGTTCGTGACGTAGTAATCGTTCCCCATGATGCAGTAATGCCGCACGTCGTGTTCGAGGAAGAAGTGATACTCCTCGCGTGTCATTCCGTTATCCATCAGGAATTCGTACATTTCGCTGTTCACGCGCCGGCCGTAGTTCAGGTCTAACGAGAGGAAGCGTTCCGCGTTGAAAATCTCCGCGGGCTTGATCGCTGCCGGGCTGTCGGCGTGGAAGTATTCGCTCGACTCGCTTTGGATGAAGATCGCGTCCGGCCGCAGTTGGAGGATCGCGTGCATCGCGAGCACGTTCGCCTTTACGAGGTGCTTGAGCGCGGTGACGAAACCGCGGTCGGTCGTGAGCTGTTCGTTCCACCATCCGTAACGGCCGGAGAACACCGCGCAGATGAACATCTCGTTTACCGGCGTGTAGAGTTGCACCCACGGGAACCGCGCCGCGAAGGCGCTCGCGTAGCCCGCGAAGAGTTGCGGAAAATCAGGGTTCTGGAAGTTCCCTATCCAGTCGGGCACGCCGAAGTGGCAGAGGTCCACGATCGGCATGATTCCCCGCGCGCGCAGCTCGCCGAAAGTCTCATCGGCGAAGCTCCAGTCGTATCTGCCAGCACCGAGAAACGTCCGATGAAGCGGCGGACCGTAGCGAAGAAAGCGGATTCCTAGTTGCTCGACACAGTCGAAATCGGCGCGCCACTTCTCGTAGTGGCCGCATTTCTCCATCTCGTCGACGCGCTCGCGCCCGCCGCGAATTGTCGGATAACTATTCTCGATTCCCGTCGCGAAGAGGAATCCGGGAGCAGTCTCCTCTTTTGATGCTGATCGATTCACGCGACGGGACATCTCAGAGCACGAACATACCGAAAGCAGCGCCAAACATGATGAGCGCGGTGAGGCCAACCAGGACACGACTCAGGATCGAGCTTGGCTGGTCCATCATGATCATCTTGTCCGAAGCGACGATGAGAACTCCGACGAGCAGAAAGGGAGCGAGGAGTCCGTTGATCACTGCTGTCCAGAAGAGAGCCTTGACGGGATTGATATTCGCGAAGTCGAGTGCGATCCCCGCAAAAGTGGACGCGACAATCACAGCATAAAACGCTTTCGCGGCTTTCGGTTTCTCATCGAGACCTTCTTTCCAACTTAACGTTTCTGCCAGAGCATACCCGGCTGAGCCCGACAGTGTCGGGATGGCAAGAAAGCCGACGCCGAGAATCCCAATTGTGTAGATCACCGCGGCAAACCTCCCCGCGAGTGGGCCTAGGACTTCCGCCGCTTGGCGAGATGTTTCGATCTCTGTCACACCATGCTGGTGGAGCGTTGAAGCCGTCGTCAGCATGATAAAATACATGATCAGGACCGCGAAGAACGCGCCGACGCCCACGTCCAGCTTGCGGCCTCTAAGTTCACGGCCGGTCGCGCCCTGTCGGTCACGGCACATGCGCCGGCCCTTCGCTTTCTCTTCTTCAATCTCCTGCGAAGCCTGCCAGAAAAACAGGTAGGGGCTGATGGTCGTGCCGAGAATTGCGACCAGGGTCTGCCACCCGAGATGTCCCTTCGGCCACGAAGGGGAAAACGTGTCGCGAATCGCGTTCGACCAATTGGGGTGAGCCACAAAGGCCGTGATGACATAGGCGAACAACACCAGGCACAGCCACTTGAGAGTGTTCGCGATTTGATAGTAACGCAGCCAGACCGTCGCAGCCGCGATCGCAATCCCGAAGCCGACGACGAACCAGTGCGAATTTATTCCGGTCAACATCTCCGCGGCGTCCGCCATCCCCGCCAAGTCCGCGCCGATGTTGATCGTGTTCGCGGCGAGCAAGGCAAGCGCCGCCACGAGGACAACTCTGCGATCGAATTTCCGCCGCAACGCACCGGCCAGGCCACGCCCCGTCACCATGCCTATGCGTGCGCACATCATCTGCACCATGCTCATGAGCGGCCAGGTCAGTAATGCCGTCCAAAGCAGCGACGTCCCGAGCTGCGCGCCGGCGACGGAGTAGGTCGCTATGCCGGATGGATCATCGTCCGCCGCGCCCGTGATGACGCCAGGTCCCAGAGTGCGAAAGAATCTCTGGACGAGGTTCCCCCGCTTCAGCGGCACGCCGGTCGATCCTTTCACAAGAGCTCCTTCGGTCATTGGGAATCAGTAGATGGGACGCAGCGATCTTAGACAAACGTAAGCAATGTCTTGCTCACACCTACTGCGGGCCGCCTTCTTCGATGTCTTGAAGGCGCGGGCCGAACCTGTTGCCAATCGTTTTAGCCGACGTAAACAAAAGGAAGTAGAACGCCACGACCATGAGCAATGTAAAGGCGGCGACCGACCAATGTTGCGAACGCATCCGCGCGACCGTTGGCATGAATGCGATCCAACCGAAGACGCTTAGGATCACGATCACCGCATCGAAACTACCGCGTTGCCAATAGCTGCCGCCGAGGTGCAGCCACATCCCGAATTCGTCGAACGTCAGCGCCATCCCGAAGCCGTAGAGCAGCGCGCAGAGCTTGCGCACTTGGTCGGAAGGCTGAGTGACGAAGACGAGCACCGCCCCGACGGCGGAGAGGATGAAGATCCCATAATTCAGATGATGGACGTGCGTGCCGCCGGCATGCAGGAAGAAATTCGGCATGCGGCGCGTCATGATGAGAATGACGAGAATGCGAGCCGCGATAAAGGTGACGAGGAAGGCGAGGAACACGCGCCGCGCAAGCCGCCGGACTGGCGTGATTTCTTCGCTTTTCATGCTGAGTGCCTTTGCACGTGGTCCTGAATGGCTTCCCAGACTTCGCGCGGGTTCGTGTAGTGAACGCAATGAGGTGCCCCCGCAATGACGACCAATCGGCCGCGGACGAGGAGTTGAGTCATAGCGAGAGCAGCGGATTGCGGCTCCGTCGAATCGTTCTCGCCACGCATCAATAAAGTCGGCGCGGCGATCTGCGGCAACTGCTGCTCAATGTAATACCGAAACATCGCTCGCGTGGTGCCGATCGCCCGGCGCAGACCAGCGCGGAAGAAGTCAAAGGTCCAGTTCAACCGCAGCCGGAAGGGCTCGCGCAGTGAATCGCGGAGCAACCTCGCAACTTGAACTCCGAAGGCGTGCGCCTTTGGATCGATCGTTGGGCCGATTAAAGTCAGCGTGACGACTCGTTCCGGTGCTTCGACCGCGAGCTGAGCACAGACTTCGCATCCAAGCGAGTTGGCCACGAGGTGACACTGCTCGATACCCATTGCCGTCATCCAGGCGATTACCCATTCCGCGAGCTCTGGAATTGTTAGTACCTCGGAAGGCCCCTCACTTTGCCCAAACCCAGGCAGGTCGAGGGCATGCACTTCATGTTCCTCGGCCATGCGCTCGGCTAATGGGATCATGTAAAGACTCGAAATGACGAGCCCGTGAATCAGGACGAAAGGAATGCTGCCGGTTGCCACAACTCCACAGCTTCGACTGTGAAGGATTCGCCCATTCACTGACACCCACCGGCTTTCGAGTGGGGATGGCGCCGGAAAGCCAAGGTCGCGAAACAATTCAGGAAGCTTGTGAACCGGCATCTTCGTCTTCGCAGCTTGCCGCTCACTCCAGCCAACTGCAATGCCACGCCGCCCTTGCCATCGCACACCGACGAGGTTATGCCGATCTCATGATCAAACATTCCCTCATCGCAATCGCGCTCGGTTTGACCGCGGCGCTCGCCATGCCAGCTCTCGCTCAAGAGCATCCTGCCAAAGCCGGAGGAGAGCATCCTGCGAAGGCTTCCGATCAGAAGAAAGACGGCGAGCATCCAAAGGAACATCCGAACAAGGGCGCCGCGGGCGGCGAAGTTACGACGGCCGACATTTCCGCCGGGATCAAGAAGCACATCGATGCCGAGAGCAAGAAGGACGGCAAGTTCCACGTGAACTACGACGGCAAGGATCTCGCCATGACTCTCGAGAAAGTGCACGACGATCGGCTCTCCAGTCTCGGCGACGGGAAACACTTTGCTTGCGTGGACATGAAAGCCACTGACGGCACCGTCTACGACCTCGACTTCTTCCTCACCGGGAAACCCGGCGACATGAAGGTGACCGACACTTCTGTCCACAAAGTGAGCGGCAAAGCGCTCTACGATTGGAAAGAAGAAGGCGGCATCTGGAAGAAAGTCGCCAAGTCGTAATTAGCTCCCGCCCGTTTATGCGCCGGCTGCTAGCCGTGGTGTGTCTCGTGGTCGGATCGCTCCCGGTTTTCGGGGGCGATCCGCCGAGCATCATCACCGGATCTGATGAATTCGAATTCGTTTACCGGCTCACCCTGCCGGAAATCAAAGGCGAGGCGCGCCTCTGGATGCCGCTCGCGAAAACCGATGCGTTCCAGACCGTGAAGGTCGAAGAAACCAGCATTCCGATTCGATGGGAAAAAGTACAGGACCAAGAATACGGCAACGACATCTGTGTCCTCTACCCGGGAGCGGCTGATAGCGGGAAGACGATCGAGCTTCGTTATCGCGTTACGCGCAAAGAGAAGGGCTCCTACGCCGCCGTCAAAGGCGAAGCTGCGCGCTTCCTCCGGCCCGAAAAGCTGGTCCCGATCAACGAGACTTTTAAGACCCTCGCCGCCGATGCGGTGGCGCAAAAAACAGACGAGACTGAGCGCGCACGCGCCCTCTACGATCACGTCCTGGCGCGCATGCGTTACGACAAATCAGTCCCCGGCTGGGGCCGCGGCGACGCCCTCTTTGCGTGCGACGCCAAGACTGGCAATTGCACCGACTTCCACGCCTACTTCATCGCCCTGGCGCGCAGCATTGGCATCCCCGCGCGCTTTGCCGTTGGCACCTCCATCCCTGCGGATAAATCGGAAGGCGCGATCGAGGGCTACCATTGCTGGGCGGAATGCTTCGCCGATGGTCGCTGGATTCCCGTCGACATCAGCGAAGCTTGGAAGAATCCGAGTCTCGCCGAATATTACTTCGGGCATAACCCGGCTAACCGCTTCGAGTTAACGAAAGGCCGCGACCTCATGGTGGATCCGCAGCCAGCGACCGGCCCGATTAATTTCCTCGCCTATCCATTACTTGAGATGGACGGCAAAGCCGTAAAGGCCGAGACGACCTTCACCTTCCGGCGAATTCACGTCTGAATCGCCTAATGCATTCTCTCAGCTGCGCTGGCTCGTTAGGCAACGCAACACGCCATGTATCGAATCTGCGTCTATTCTGGTTCTAGCTTCGGCGCGTCCCACCAATACGCCGCGGTAGCAGCTGCATTTGGGTCAGCCTGTGCGCGTCGGGGTTTCGGCATTGTTTATGGTGGTGGCAGCGTTGGTCTCATGGGCGTTTTAGCTGACTCCGCGCTTGCTGCAGGTGGCGAGGTCATCGGAGTCATTCCCCGTGCCATGATTGCAGAGGAGCGAGCGCATCATCACGTCACCAAGCTCATACCCGTCGAGTCCATGCACGAGCGCAAACACCGAATGGCTGAACTCGCCGACGCTTTTGTCGCACTGCCCGGAGGCATTGGCACACTTGAGGAGGTCATCGAGGTCTTGAGTTGGCTCCAGCTTGGGCTGCATCTCAAGCCTGTCGGCCTTCTCAACGTCTGCGGCTTTTACGACCTACTGCTTCAGTTTCTTACTCACATCCGCGACGAGCAATTTCTCACAGCCGCCCACCACTCCATGCTCGCAGTGGAGAGCGATGCAAACTCGCTGCTCAATCTCCTGACCACAACCAAGCACATTCTAATTCCCAAGCCCATTCACCGTTCAATCAACGTTGCCTAACCACGCGATCACAGGAACGCGAATCGCTGTGCCGACTCGGGGACGGAGCCGACCCATTGCTTCCGATTCAATCCGCCCTCAGGTGGAGCTTCTTCCCGCTCTTCTGCTGTTCAAGAGCCGAAAATGCCTCGTGACGCAGAGGATCGAGAACCCTACAGTGCCGCGACGCGCAAGCGTCTCAGCAAGACGCTGCGCGGTGCTCTAGAGGAGTCACTCGACCGCCTATTGAAGTATTTGCCCGGATAAAATCAATGTCTCTCGCCTATTTAAAAGACGCGATAAAAGAGGGTGATTCGGAAAAGTTGATTCGGTATGTCCGGCTTCATTTCGGTGATGGAAATGAGGAGCGAGGCGCCAACGAAATTGATAAGGCGTGGATTGAAGCGCTGAAGCCGATGCTGGAGATCCCAGCCACCGATCGCGAATTCATTTTGCACACTTTGGCAGAGAAGGACGAGGCGACGCTGGCCCATCTTTTCTTTCATCTGCACTTTTATTTCGTCGGACGCTCGGGAGAGTGGATACACGATGGCAATCTCTAAAGGAACGCAGCTTCGGCCCGGTCTGTGGGAAACGGTCAACGAGCGTTATCCCGGCTCGATGATCACGAAGACGGATTTCGTGCCATTGGCGAAGTTGTCCAAGCCGTTAAGCGAGGCGCGCCTGGCTTTCGTCAGCACGGCCGGAGTTCAGCCAAAAGGGACGTTGCCCTTCGACACGGTGCATCCGGTGGGTGACTACACTTTCCGCCGGGTTCCGTCTGATTCGAAGCGCGAGGACCTCGAGATTCACCAGTTGAAATATCCGACCTCCGGCGCGAATCGCGATTTGAATGTGATCTTCCCAATCGAGCGCCTACAGGAGCTGACGGACGAACGGGTCGTCGGTAGTCTAACGAAGAATTTCTATTCCTTCATCGGTTACAACATGGACGCGGAGAGATTGGAGCGGACGCTGGCGGAAGATATCGCCGATGCGGTGGCGGCAGAAAACGCGGACGTGGCGCTGCTGGCGCCGGCCTGACCCATCTGCCACCAGAGCATCTCGCTGGTTCAGCGAGCACTAGAACAAAGGGGCATTCCGACGGTCTCATTATCCGTCTCGCTGGATGTGACCGAACACGTCAAGCCTCCGCGCGCGGTGTTTCTACCGTTTATGATGGGCCACCACTTCGGAGTGCCATTTCACGCGGAGTTGCAGAGACAAATCATCCTAACCGCGCTGTCGAGAATCACCGAAGCAGAAGTAAGCGGCGACATTTACTTGTTTCCAATGACCTGGGCGCAAGCGCGCCTGGAAGGTAAGGAGATCGAAAAGAAACTCGGAATCGCGCCATAGCCGGCTCCACCGACGACTTCCGCCGGCTACTCAGGCTCGCCTTATTCCGCTGATGAACGGAACTGTTCGGCCAGCACTCACCACGAGACCGTCAAATACCGTCTGAAACGCATAGCCTCTAGCAAATGTCGACGACCGCGGAAAAGCATTTCAGCAAAGTTCCCGAGTCGCGCTTGGTTTTTGGTTGATCAAAATCTTCGCGACCACTCTCGGCGAAACGGGCGGCAATGCGGTCACTCAGACGCTCGGCTTCGGGTATATGATCGGGACTGCAATCTTTGGCGCGCTGCTCATTGTCACGGTGGGCGCTCAGATTCGGGCGCACAAGTTTCACCCGTTCTTGTATTGGACCGCGATCACGGCGACGACGCTCGCCGGCACCGCGATGGCGGACTTCGTCGATCGTTCGCTCGGCATCGGTTACTTCGGCGGCTCGCTTCTTCTCTTCACCCTTGTGATGGCGACGCTCGCACTGTGGCGCTGGTCGCTCGGCTCTGTCGCAGTGGAAACCGTCGCGACTCCGAAAGCGGAGTCGTTCTACTGGGCGACGATCATGTTTTCCCAAACGCTCGGGACCGCGCTCGGCGATTGGATGGCCGACAGCACTGGGCTGGGCTACAACAGCAGCGCCCTCGTCATTGCCGGTGCGCTCGCGGTCATCGCGGCGCTCTACTTCTTCGCGAACGTCTCGCACACCCTGCTTTTCTGGGCCGCATTTATCCTCACGCGGCCGCTCGGCGCCACGACTGCCAATTCGCTCGACAAGCCGGTGGCGAACGGAGGGCTCGCATTGAATGACATTACCGCCTCCGCAGTGCTCGCGGTGGTAATGGTCGTTTGTCTCTTCCTTATCCCGCAACGTGCGGCGGGCAGCTCGACCCAAGAAGAGGTGGAATCCGATCGCGCCCGAAATTTGCGCCGAAGAACATGAACTCCCGGAGCCGCCACAATCCTCCGCGGTACGCTCCATACTCTGGCGTTTCTGATTAACTATCTCGGGAACGCCTCGCGCATCGCCTACGCGCTCGTCCTCGTCGAGTTCGTCACGATTGCCCTGATCCGTTTTTCCGCTTGGTGAAAGCTGCTGAACACCGTCACGGTTTGCCTCCGAAGGTCACGTAGTCATCGAGATCGAGCACGTCGGCCCAAGCCTTGATGTCTTCGCGAGTGGTGGAAAACTTGGCGACGATTTGCGCGAACATCGCGAGCGTCTCAGCATCGCTGTCCGGTCCGCGGCGCTGCTGAAAATCGCTCCACTGCTCGATCTCCCATGCCGTCCGCTTGTGCTTCGCGTTCGCGTTGATCCACTCCAGAATCTCCCCGTCGCCTTTGCCGGCGGCGAGCTGCTCGCGTAAAGCCGCGGGGTCAATCCCAAGGAAGTTGATGATGTGCTGATCGAGCGGGCAATCGTAATGAAACTCGCCGCTCGTGCCGGCGATTTCTGCGCGACCCTTGTCGAGCATGCGCGGCAGGAGGGCGTAGCCCCCAAGGCGCGAACGCGGGCTACGCGGCGGACGTTTCGTTAGGTCAAAGGCTTCGATCTTTTCGTTGCTGCTGTTGTTAGGCATGATGGTGTTCGGTGGGTAGATGATTGAATGTGCTGGTTGCTTAGTTCTGCGCCGTCCCGCCGTCCACGAGTAACTCCGTCCCGCTCACAAACGAGCTGTCGTCCGAGGCGAGATAAGTGACGGCTTTGGCGATTTCGCTCGCCTGCCCGATGCGGCCCAGCGGCACTTGACCGACGATGTCGGCCGCCATCTGCTCCAGCTTCTCTTTCGGCAGACCCATCTTTCCGAAAATCGGCGTCTCAATCGGGCCAGGACTGACGACGTTCACGCGTATTTTCCTGGCGGCGAGCTCGATCGCCAGCGTCTTCGCGAGACTGTTCAGCGCCGCTTTGCCCGCCGCGTAGATGCTCGCTCCCGGCATGCCAAAATGGACCGCGACCGTCGAGGTCAAAATCACCGACGCCCCATCGTTCAGAAGCGGCAAGGCGCGCAGCACGGTGAAGTACGCGCCCTTGAAATTGGTGTCCGTGACTTCGTCGAACAACGCTTCCGTTACATCTCCAAACGGCGCAAATTTGCCGACGCCGGCGTTCGCGAAGAGCACATCGAACTGTCCAACTTTTTCGCGGATCGTGTCGAAGGCGCGGTCCAGGTCGGCGACGCGAGAAACATCCGCGGTGACGCCGAGCGTGTCGCCGCCGATTTCCTTTGCGGCTTTCGCGACCGCTTCGGCGTTGCGGCCAATGATAACGATGCGTGCGCCTTGCGCCTTGAATTCCTGCGCGGTGGCGAAGCCGATGCCGCTGTTCCCGCCGGTAATAACTGCGATTTTATCTTGTAGTTTCATGTTCTCGCTTTGGTTGGCTGTTAGAAATCAGAGAAGCTGCTCCAGCTTCTCGACGACGGCCTTCTTCGAAGCAACGCCAGTGATCTGGTCCTTGAGCTGGCCTTCGCTAAAGAACAGCAAGGCCGGCACGCCGCGGATGCCGAAACGCTGCTGCAGGCCGGGATCGTCGTCGATGTTGACCTTCGCGACGCGAAAGCGGTCGCCATTTTCCTTCGCAATCTCGTTCAGGACCGGCGCGATCATTTTGCATGGGCCGCACCACTCCGCCCAGAAGTCTACGACCACTGGAATGGGTGAATCGATGACAGCCTTTTCAAAGCTGGCTTCGTTGATGTTGATTGGTTCGCGCATGATTCTCTCGTTGCGGTTTAAAACGCTTCTCAAAGGCAGCGGCAAACTCCGCCGGCGTGTAGGGCGACGTGCTGCTGACAGTTCCCATCGAACGCGAGCACGTGAAACAAAGAATTCGCATTCATCCCGCTTTCGAAGTGCTTTTCCTCAGCCACAACCGCTCGCGCTTTCATCTCATCCGATACGCGGCACACCTTTACCGTGAGTGCCGGGCGGCGAAAGCTCCGGCCGGATCGGCGGCGGAGTCATGTCGCGTTTGTCCGAATTGAAGACGGTCTCGCGCTGGGAGATCAGGTAATCGGCGGTGCGCGCGGCGAGTGCCTGGATCGTTAGGCCGGGATTGGCGGAGCCTTGCGTCGGCAGGATGCTGCCGTCGCAGACGAATAGGTTCGCGATGTCGTGGCTGCGGCCGTAGCGATCGACGACTGAGCTTGCCGGATCGCTCCCCATCCGCGCGGCGCCGACGAGATGCGCGTAGCGCGGTTCCTGCGCGACTTCGGTTGCCCCAGCCGCGCGCATCACTTCCTCGGTTTTGTTCTTCGCGAACTCGATCAGCTTCTTGTCGTTCTCGTGCAGATTGAAACTGATGTGCGGGATCCGAATTCCCCATTGGTCGCGCTCGTCCGCTAGCGTGACGCGGTTCTCCGGCCAGGGTAAGATTTCGCCGAGCAAACCGAGCGCGGACCAATGGTTGTAATCCATCATCTCGCGTCGCATTCCCCAGCCCCAATCGCCACGCGCGGCCATCAGTTGTTTTGCAAATGAGATTGGGAGTGGTCCGACGGTTTGGATCGCGAAGCCGCGGGCGAAATCGCGCTTCGGATCGGTCTCGTAGAACTCCTCCGTCAATGCATGCGCCGGCGGCGCTTTGTACATCCGGACGAGCTCGTCGAAGCGGCCGAGCACCACGGTTCCCGCCTGGGCCATGAGGTATCTGCCGACGGTGTCGCTGGAATTCGCCAGGCCGTTTTCGTATCCGGTGCACGCAGAATTCAGGAGTAACCGCGGCGTTTCAATCGCGTAACCGGAGATGATCACCGCTTTCGCTTTTTGAAAATGCTCGCGGCCTTCATGATCGAAGTAACTCACTCCGGTGACGCGATTATTTTTACCGAGATGAATACGATTCGCCATCGAGCGGTCGCGTATCTCCGCGCCGCTGCGCACCGCATCCGGCACGTGTGTGATGAGCGTGCTCGCCTTCGCGCCGACCTTACAGCCTTGAATGCAAAACCCTCGGTAAATGCAGTGCGGCCGATCGTTGCGCGAGCCGGACATGATCGCGACCGGGCCGCCGGCGCTGACCGGAATCCCGAGCTTTGTGCAACCGCGGATCAGCGTGTTCCCGACACCGCCCATCGGATGTGCGCCGTAAGCGTAGCCGTGCGGATCGCCCCACGGATACCACGCCGGCCCTGCGACCGGCATCTCGAGCTCGAGCAATTCGTAATACGGTTTTAAGTCCCAATAAGACATCGGCCAGTCGGCTCCGACGCCATCGCGCGTGTAAACTTCGAAGTCCGACGGATGAAAGCGCGGCGTAAACGCAGCCCAATGCACCGAGCCGCCACCGACCCCTTTGCCGCTGTTGTTCGCGCCGAACGCGAGCGGGTTCTTGCCGCCCGTGATCCGCATGTCTTCCCAATAAAGCTGGTGCGAACCTTTCTCGTCGCTCACC
Organism: Chthoniobacterales bacterium; assembly: GCA_046262215.1. GTDB lineage: Bacteria > Verrucomicrobiota > Verrucomicrobiia > Chthoniobacterales > UBA10450 > JACCTI01. The sequence goes on from JBHENE010000039.1 coordinate 16,744, forward strand.
CAATCGCGCTCCGTGTCCCAGAACGGCCCGGCTTCCAAACCAACAACGCGAAAACCAGCGCGCGCGAGTCGTTGCAATAAGACGCCGCCCGCCGATCCGACGCCGACGACGAGGTAATCGACTTCATCTCTCTCCGCATATCGCTGCATCGGCGCATCGAGCCGCTGCATCGGGCCGAGATGATGTTCGTGATCGTGAGGCGCTTCGAACGCGCCCCCAACCGGCGTTTTCAATGCGTGCCTCCCTGGCCAGTCGGCGGATGTTCTTTGTGCGCCGCAATCTCCTCCTCGAACGGGTCAGACACCGCGGCGGCGGGTGCGTCCCATTCGTAGCGTTGCTCGTCCACTTCCCACGGCTCCGCCTCCCCGCGCTCGAGCCGCATATAAGCGCGCGGATAAGCTGGGCCGCCGAAGCCGATTTCATCCCATGCAAATGGATGCGCGTAATACATTTCGAGGCAGTCCTGCAGCACTAATCCCCAGTAGCGGTGGACCGGCATGCGCTTCCAGATTTCCTCCGCGCCCGGCATCGGTTTCGCGTCGTGAATCGATTTCAACAGATCGTCCTGCTCGCGCCACGAGAGATCCGCAAACCGCCGCTGATGCTGCGCTTCCGACATCTTCTGGATCGCCTGCAGCCCAAGCCGATAAGCTTCGGCATCCGGCGGCATATCTTCGAAACGGTAGCCGGCCGTCCGGCGTTGATGCAGCCGTTCGTCGATGAACGGGAGCAGCGGAATGCGGTGCTCCGAGTCGCGATCGTGCTGCGGGATCAGGTGCTCGCAGACGATCTCCATCAGCCGCGCTTCCTCCGTGTTGAAAAAGCGAATCGGCGGAATTTCGTGCAACCGTTTCCGCACCACTTCACGCGTCGCCGCGTCCCAAAAGCTCTGCTGTTTCAGCGTACTGTAACCCGGATAATACCCAGGCTGCGCCCGCGGCGGCAGCGGTTGGCCAGTCCGCGGATCGACCGGAAGCAGCTTCTCGTTCGGCGTCATGGCTCAGCGCTCCCGACGCATTAAGCTCGCGAGCAATCCGATCGACCCACAAGCGGCGAAAAGCAGGGGCGCGAAAACTGGCGGGCCGTAAACAAGGTTGTAGAACGGCTTCTTCATTCCGCCGGGCCGGCGCAGCACGCCGCGCACATGGTAGAAAAACCCAACGCCACCGTCCGCGATCGCGAGCAACGACATCGCCGGCAGCCACGTCCGAGCGATCTTCGGACTGCGGATCGCACCGATCGCCGCGCCCATCAGGAGCGGCGTGATGATGATCGGCGTCCACTGCGCGATGTAGCGGAAATTATTTTTGTAGTGCGAATACAGCGCTTCCGCGCCGCTGCAAAACGTGCCGACCGCCGTTGCCATCGCGAGATGCTTTTGGAAGCGGCCTTCGCGCAATTCGATCGTCCAGGGATGCCGCGCGGCAACGTCCGCCGCGGTCAATGCGAGCACGCGCGCTTTTGGCGACGTGAGCAAGCGCGGCGGTCCATCTTCGCGACGGAGGAACGACGCGATCAGCCCGAGATACGCGCTCACTCCGAAGAGCAGCGGCGCGAAGATCGGCGGGCCCATGATGATGTTGACGATCGGCAGCCGCCAACCGCCGGGTTTCCTTTGGATCCCTCGTACGTGGAAACAGAACCCGACCAGCCCATCGAGCAGCGTCACGGCCGACGTCCAACGCAGAACCGTCTCGGCCGCACGACGGCTGAACGCGCCCCACACACCTGCGATAGTCATCGCGCCGCCGAGCACGACCGGCGTGTACATGATCTGTTGGCCGTAACTGCCGCGGTAATGCTCGTACGCGACCTCGGCGCCAGCGAGAACGCTCGATGCACCCGCGAGCGCGGAGAGGCTGCGCTGGAAACGGCCGTCGCGAATGTGCGCTTCGGCGGCTTCGATCTCCTTCGCGGCTCGCGAGGGCAACAGCTTATCCAGAAACGAATCGGGCCAGCTCCGGCCGCGTTCGTGCAGCGCGACGGCCGCACCGTTGCGATGAACGCGGCTCACAGATTTTCCGGCGTTTGGAAGGACGCGATCGCGACGCCCGCCGCGGCTTCGAGCGCGTAGACTGCACGCGCGGTGTTCGGATGCGCGGCCAGTTCCTCCGTCGCGGCTTTCGCGACGTCCGGCCCGAAGTGCCAAAGCAGCGAATGCCACCGCGGCTTAATCAGGCCCATGATGCCGTCGCCGATCAGCACGAGCGCGGCGAGTTCGATAACTCTCCGGGTGATGAGTTCTGTTTTCATATTTTGAATTGCTCCGCGTCCGCGTGTTTGAATTCCAAGCCGTGGCCGGGGCGCGACAGGTCCGGAGCGAGTGCGCCGTTGACCGGCTGGATGACGCCGTCGAACAGCATGTTCTCGATGCGCACGTGGTCGTGGAAATACTCGGCGTGCCGGATCGTCTTTGCCGCACATCCGACATGCACATGCATCGATGGGCCGCAGTGCGATGAGAGCGGAATGTGCGCGGCCTGACAGAGCGCGTCGGTCATCAAGAAGCCGGTAATTCCGGCGCACCGTGTCGCGTCCGCTTGCAACACATCCACCGCGCCCGCATCGAGCATTCGGCGAAAGTACGTCTCGTCGTAGCCGTATTCCCCCGCAGCGATGTCCATCCCGGGCGGACCGTCATCGCGGATCAGCCGTAGACCTTCGAGATCATCAGACGAGACCGGCTCTTCGAACCAGCTCACGTCGAACTCCGAGAAGGCGTAGGCCAGTTCAAGCGCTTGTTTCCGCGAGTAGGCGCCGTTCGCATCGATGAACAACTGCGCGTCATCGCCGATCGCTGCACGCGCCGCGGCGACGCGTTCCACATCGCGATCAGGCTCGCGCCCGATCTTCATTTTCACGCGCGGTATCGCTTCGTCCACCCAGTCGCCGAGCTGTTTTTGCAGTCGCTCATCGGTGTAGGACGTGAACCCGCCGCTGCCGTAAATCGGCAGCGCATCGCGCACTTGTCCGAGCAATGTCACGAGCGGCAGATCAAGCAATCGCGCTTTCAAATCCCACAGCGCGTTATCGAGCGCGGAGATCGCCATCGATGCGATGCCGGGCCGGCCCACGTTGCGGATGTGATGCACCGTCGCGGTCCATGCGCCGCTGATCGACATGGCGTCCCGTCCGAGGACGAGGTCTTTCAGCTCATCGTTGATCAACGTCGCTGTTGCGGAGTTCGCGTAGCTGTAGCCTAACGAGTGCTTCCCGCCTCCGCTTGCTTCCACAAGCACCAACGTCGTGCTCTCCCATTTGTAAGTGCCGTCGGATTCCGGCGCGTCGGTCGGCACCTTGAAGGCCGACACGCGCAGCTCCTCAATGGCCGGCATGTGCCGCATGTCCGTGGTGCCCGTGTTCGTGTTCGCCGCCTCCGGGTTTGCGGAAGTGCAGATAAACAAAGTAGCCGCCGACGAGGATCGCAACGATGTCGAGCCAGGTCGTGTAGTTCCACTGGAACGACGCCTGCGCCATCGCCGGCGTTGGCCGGTTGCCCTCGCCCGTGATGCCGAACGCGGTGAAGAGCAGATGAACGATGATCCCGGTGCCGACCATCGATGCGAAGAGAACGCCGGTGATGTAGGTCGCCGCTCTGGTGCCGTAATATTTCCGATACGCGATGATCAGCGGCAGCACGATGAGGTCGCCGTAGATGAAAGCGATCACACCGCCAAAGCTGCAACCGCTCGCCCAGAGCAGGCTCGCGAGCGGGATATTGCCGACCGAGCAGACGAACGAAGCGACGGCGACGAGAGGCCCGACCACCGCGTTCTCAAAGAGCCGGACAGCATAGGGTCCATTGCTGAGGAATAGCGCGCGCCACCAATCGGGCGGCACCAACACCATGAGAAATCCGGCGATCAGCACACCGGCGAGGATCTCTTTCCAGAGCATCGACCAATCCATGAAGAACGCGTCCGCGGTCCGCGCGAGCGCACTTCTTCCTTCGCCTCCCCCGCCCTCGTGCATGTGTTCGTCGCTGCCGCCGTGACAGGAATCATCCTCCCCGGACGCCTCGTCGTGCTCGCGTGCTTCTTTCACCAAATGCGCAGGCGAAGTCACCGAGACGAGCAGCCACATGATCGCGACCATCACAAACGAGCCGATCAACTCCGCGAGGACAAAGCGCCAGCCCATCAGCATCCAGAGCACGATGCCGAGCTCGACTACAAGGTTGGTCGAAGCGAGCAGGAACGCGAGCGACGGCACCAGGTCCGCGCCTTTCTTGAACGCGGTATTTGTCGCCGCAGCCGCCGCATACGAACAGGACGAGCTCGCCGCACCGAGACCCATCGCGAGCCCCACCTCGCGTAAGCCGGTGTGACCAAACATCTGCGCCATCTTTTCTTTGCTCACGAACACCTGCATCGCGCCGGAGATGCCGAAGCCGAGCACGAGTGCCCAGAGCATTTCCCACAGCATTGCCGCCGCCATGTAGAGGCTGTGTGTGAGCCAGTTCATACTAAATAACCACAGAGGCACGGAGGCCACGGAGGAAGCTTGGTAGATTAAAATAGCAGCGCCGAGTGCTTACCCTAGATGCCCCAACTCCGTGTCCTCCGTGCCTCTGTGGTTCCATCAGTCTTTGTGCGGGAGATAGCTTTCGATCGCATCTTTGAAGGTCTGCTTGATGATGCCGATCTCTTCCGGATCGCCTTTGAAGAGCGCCTTCGAGTACGCCTCCGCCTGGCTGAATGTGATGTGCGGCGGCAGGGTCGGCACATTCGGATCCGTGTAAGCCTCGAGCACGACCGGTCGATCGGACGCGAACGCCTCGTTCCACGCCTCGCCGATCTGCTCCGGCGTATCGACGAAGATGCCGCGCAGCCCGAGCAGCTCCGCATACTTCGCGAACGGGAAGTCCGGGATGCTTTGTGACGCTTCATACTTCGGATTGCCGGCCATCGCGCGTTGCTCCCATGTGACCTGGTTCAGGTCGCGATTGTTCAGCACAAGGATGACGAGCCGCGGATCGCTCCATTCCTTCCAGTACTTCGAGATCGTGATCAGCCCGTTGTTGCCGAGCATCTGCATCGCGCCGTCGCCGACGAGTGCGATCGAAACGCGTTCGGGGTAACAAAATTTTGCCGCGATCGCGTACGGCACACCGGGGCACATCGTGGCCAGATTTCCGGAGAGAGACGCCATCATGCCGCGCCGAATCTTTACGTCGCGCGCGTACCAGTTCGCCGACGAACCTGAGTCCGATGAGATGATGCAGTTGTCCGGCAACCGCGGCGACAATTCCCAGAACACGCGCTGCGGATTAATAGGCTCCGCGCTGTTCATGGCGCGCGCTTCGAGCACTTTCCACCACTCCTCGATTTCCTTCTCCAGCATCTCCCGCCAGGAACGATCTTCCTTCCGTTTCAGCAGCGGAACGAGGGCGCGCAACGTCTCGACGCTGTCGCCCATCAGGTTCACTTCCATTGGGTAGCGGATGCTTAGCATGCGTCCGTCGATGTCGATTTGGACACCACGCGCTTGTCTCTCTTTCGGCAGGAACTCCGAGTATGGAAAGCTGGAGCCGACCATCAGCAGCGTGTCGCACTCGCTCATCATGGTCCAACTCGGCTTCGTCCCGAGCAGGCCGATCGAGCCAGTCACGAACTGCAGCGCATCCGGCAGCGCGGCTTTCCCGAGCAGCGCTTTGGCAACGCCGCAGCCTAACAAATCAGCAACCTCGAGCACTTCGTCGGCAGCGCCGATCGCGCCGGCACCAATCAGCATCGCGACTTTCTTGCCACTGTTCAGAACCTCCGCGGCTTTGCGCAGATCCGGTTCGTGCGGAACAATCCGCGGCGACGGAAAACCGATCCCCGAATGGATTGTGCCGTGAGCCCGCGGCGGCTTCTCAACGGCTTCCTCCTCCTGCACGTCGTTCGGCACAATGATGCACGTCACGCAACGGCCGACCTTCGCGATCCGCACCGCGCGATCGACGAGATGCCGCACCTGCTTCGGATCGGAGACCATGTGCACGAACTCGTTCGCGACATCTTTGTAGAGCGAGATGAGGTCGACTTCCTGCTGGTAGTCACCTCCGAGCGCCGCGCGCGCCTGTTGTCCCACAATCGCGACCACCGACTGGTGGTCCATCTTCGCGTCGTAAAGCCCATTGAGGAGATGGATCGCGACCGGTCCAGACGTCGCGAGAC
>JBHENE010000040.1:0-4068 GCA_046262215.1 Chthoniobacterales bacterium
GCGCCCGCAAAGTAGCCTCGCCGCGATGGCCTTCAACGTCGACCTCCACACGCACACGTTCTTCTCGGGCGATGGCGTGTCGAGTCCGGAGGAGAACATCGCCGCCGCGCGGGCGAAAGGTCTGCACGCCATCGCGGTGACAGATCACAACACCTGCGACGCCGTCACCTACCTGCTCGACAAAGGCCTCATGCGCGAAGACGGCCAGCCGGTCGATGGATTTCTCCTCATTCCGGGCGTGGAAGTTTCCACCGAAGAAGGCCACCTGCTCTGCGTCGGCGCGACGCTGCCGTACTTGAAAGGCAAGCCGGCTCGCGAAGTCGTCGAGATGATTCACGAACGTGGAGGTCTCGCCATTCCGCCGCACCCTTACGATCTATTCCGCGCCGGCATTCGCTACGAAACGCTCGAGACATTGCCGATTGACGCTCTGGAGGTCTTTAACGCGGCGACCACCCTGCGCCGCTACAACCGGCAGGCGTTCGAGTATGCGAAGATGCGCGGCTTGCCGATGACCGCCGCCAGCGATGCGCACCACTCCGAAGCGCTCGGCACCGCGTTCACGCTCATGGAGACGGCAGACTTCAACGTGGCCGGAATTCTCGCGCAAATATCGAAGCCCAACGAGCTCAGCCAGCACTACCTCACCGCGAGCGACAGCATCCGGAAGACTTGGAACAACTGGTTGCGTCTCCGCCGCCGCAAGCGTCTGCCCATGCCAGCGGGGAAGATCAGCGAGAGCGCCGTTTTCCCGACGCTTTGATCGTTCAGCTCCGCGCCGGCGGCAGCTTCTCGCCGTATCGTGCGATCAGCCACGGCAGTCGCCACGCTCGCGCCAGCCGCGGGATGAACACGCGCGGCTGCGCCACCAGCCGGAAGAGCCAGCCCAAATAGAGGCGGTCCGCCCAGTTCGGGATCGCGCGTTGATGCCCGGTCAACACGCCGAGCGCTCCCCCGATGCAGTGAATCGCGGGCCGATGGCTTGCGTAATCGCGCAGATACGCACCGAGTTTCTCCTGCGGCCCTGCGCCGACGCCGATGATGATGTCGTCTGGTCGCTGCGATTCGGCTAACGCCAGCAGTTCCGGGTCTGCAACCAGCTGCTGATACATCGGCGCGATGTAAATCTCAGGAGCGGCCGCGACCCCTGCTTCCCTTAACCACGATTCCGCCCGTCTCTTTGCTTCGGCGTTCGGCACAACCCAAAGACTCCTGCGCGACCGAGATCCCGCGAGCGACACGCACAAGCTCTGCAGGTAACGCAGCCCCGAGATCCGCGTGATGCGTCCGCCGCGGAGCGTCCTCCAAAGAAGCACCATCAACCCGCTGTCGGCTAACGCGCAATCGGCGCCCACCACTGCGCTGCGATAGCTCGCATCGTGCTGTAGTAGGCCGAAAATGACTCCCGCTGGCGCCACTAAGAGGCCGCCGTTCCGATGCATTTGCTCCACCGCCTGCCCTGGCGTTCCGACGAAAAATCGAATCCCCAGGACCGGACGAGTCGTGGGTACAACGGGCATTGAGGTAGATTGCTCATCGAGAGTGCGGCGCTCAAGCTCCGCGATGGTGATGTTCGATGTTTCCCCGGCGGCGACAATTGCGATACTCTCGCGCCTTGCAGACCTCGACCATCAGTGCGCCAGCTGAGTCCCCGGCGCGCCGGCCAATTGCGAATGCGCATATCGGCACAGTGCTCGTGCTGCTTACCCTCGCCGCGCTTTGGCTGGTCCTCTGGCGCGATCTCAGCAGCGAATGGTCGCTGAACGAGCAATACAGCTATGGTTGGTTCGTCCCCTTCTTCGCCGGTTTTCTCTTCTGGCTGCGTTGGGAAGAGAGGGAAAAATGCGGATCGCGGATTGCGGATTGCGGAACGCAAGCAACGAGGCAATCCGCAACCCGCATTTCGCAATTCGCAATTCCCCTCCTCCTCCTTTTCCTCCTTCCCATCCGCCTGTTCGAAGTCGGTAACCCGGACTGGCGTCCGCTCGGCTGGGCACACGCGCTCGTCGTTGTCACCCTCACGCTCACCCTCACCTACCGCGCGGGCGGCACTGCCTGGCTCAAACACTTCGCATTCCCGATTCTTTTCACCCTCATCGCAGTCCCCTGGATTTCCGGCATCGAACAACCGTTGATCGAAGGTCTCATGCGGGGTGTCGCAGCGGTTGCGGCGGAAACGCTGAACGTCTTCGGCATTCCCGCGCAACTCGAAGGCAACCTCATCCGCGTCAGCAACGGCGTTGTCGGCGTGAACGAAGCCTGCAGCGGCGTTCGCTCGCTACAGACCTCGGTCATGATCGGTCTGCTGTTCGGCGAACTAAAGCGCCTCAGCGTTGCACGCCGGCTCGGGCTGGTAGCCGGGGCGATCGGAATCGCGTTGATCGCGAATTGCCTCCGCGCATTGCTGCTCGTCTGGATCGCGGCCTCGCAATCATTGGATGCCGTCCACCACTGGCACGACATCGCCGGCTACTCGATTGTCGCGGCCGTCTTCCTCGGCACGATGGCGATCGCGGCGGTGCTCGGCAAAAAAAACGCGACAACACAAAGCGAGACTCCGATGCGCCGAGAACATGCTCTGCACTCCGCAATCCGCATTCCGCAATCCGCAATTCTCCTCGCCCTCGGCTGGCTCGTCGCCGTCGAAATCGCTGTCGAGGCTTGGTACCGCGCGCGCGAGCGCAACCTCATCCCCGTCAGCGCGTGGTCGGTCGAGTGGCCAAAAGAGACGCCCGGCTTCCGCACGATCGACATCGATGAAAGCGTGCGCCGCACGTTACGCTTCGATACCGGCGGCGAAGCGACCTGGCCGCTCGCTTTCGGGAAGAACCGGACACAAACAACCGGCATGCCACCGGCCGCGCCCCACTGCTTCGCCTTCTTCTTCCGCTGGAACGCCGGCGGCTCCAGTGTCGTCCGCGCGCGCGCGCATCGACCTGACATCTGCCTGCCGAGTGCTGGCTGGGAACCGATGAACGATCGCGGCCCTGGCGATTTCGCGGCCGGCGATCTGCGCGTTCCGTTCCGTCGGGTCGCCTTCCGTAAGGGAGCCGGGAACGTCATCGCGCACACCTACTTTTGCCTCCAGGAAGATCTGCGTCGACCGACCGAAGATCGTCCCGATCTCCAACTGGCCGCCGGCACGCAGCCCGATTGGTCGATCACCGGACGAGCGCGCGTGGTACGCAACGGCGTCCGCAACCTTGGTCAGCAGGTCCTCGAAGTAGTCATCGTAAGTTCCGGCCCGATGAGTGACGAAGAAGCCGATCGCGAATTCGCGGCTTTGCTCCCGCAGTTAATCCGCGAGCGAAGTTCTTAAAGGCGCCGAGTTCGCTCTAGGCCTCATTCCGCAATCCAGATTTCACGGTGTCCCGCCCCGACGATTTCCTGCTGACCGACGAAGAGCTGCGCCTTCGCAAACGGCGTCGCGTTCGCCGCGGTGTCATCATCGGCTCGATCGTCGCGACCCTCATCGGCGGCTACATCGCAGGCCGCCCGACGCTGAACGCGATTAAGAGCTGGCAGGCCCGCCGACATGCACGCACCGCCTTAGCCTTCATCGAGCAAGAGAACTGGGCGGCCGCGCGTACTGAAGCCGTGACGGCGTTCCAGCTGCGTCCGTCCGAGCCCGAAGCATTGCGTGCGATCGCGCGTTTTCTTTCACGTATTCGCCAACCCGAAGCGCTCGAGTTCTGGAAACGGCTGCGCGAAAACGGTCAGCTCTCTCCCACCGATCGGCGGGACGAAGCGACCATTGCGCTGCTCGCTGGTGACCTCCCGCGGGCGGAGCGGGCGCTGCAGGAGGCCACCGCTTCGAATCCGGCACCCGCCGATTGGCTGCTGGCCGCGCAACTCGCGCTGCAGAAACGTGCGCCGGCAGCCGCGCAGGGCGCCGCTGCCAAAGTTTTCGAGAACACCGCCGCGACGGATCGCGAGCAGCTGCAGGCAGCACTGCTCGAACTGTCGGCGGCAGCGTTGGCCGGTGCATCAGCCGAGAGTGAGACGCGCATGCGTGAAGCGTGGTCGCGCGTCGAGAAGATCGGCGCGACGCCAACCGCGGCTGGCCTT
>JBHENE010000041.1:0-4781 GCA_046262215.1 Chthoniobacterales bacterium
CGAAAACGGTGATGAACATCGGCGGAATGTTCTGCAGGAAATACTCGGATTCCGCGTGCTGGAAGTGGGTCGCATGCTGGCGCAGCTCGTTCGTCACCTGGTAGATGATGAACGCGCCGCCCGGCGCGATCGCATCATAAGTCTTCTGAAGAAGCAGCCGTTTTTTCTCGATATCGAGGATGCTGAACGGGATACCCGAGACGACGTAATCGCAGCTAGGAATGCCGAGGCGTGTCATTGCGTTCGGCAACTCCGCGGCGTTGCCGTGGATCACGTGGACACGCGGATCGCTTGCGAATTGCCGCTCGAGATCGCGCGAAAGATCGGGATCCAGTTCAAACAAGAGCAGCTGCGAACCGGCACTCATTCGGCTTGCGATCTCGCGCGAGTGAACTCCTTCGCCCGGACCGTACTCCGCAATCACACGCGCTTCGGAGAAATCCATCTTGCTGGCGACGCGATTCACGAGCGCTTTCGAGCTAGGAATAATGGAGGCGACCTGGAACGGGCGCTGCAGAAATCTCTTGAAAAACAGGACGCTCATGGAGGTGGGATGTTCTACCGCTGGTCTGGTGTTGTCCAGTCGCGATGTGGCGCCAGACGTGGTCTGATAGCTGTCCTGAATCGCGCAAAGAGCGGTCGGCGAGCGCTTTTCATTTCGCGAGAAACGGATGTCGCGCACAACAAAGGTTGACATCCTCCATAAATTTTATAACGCTTTCCCCTAGAAAAAGACTTGCTCCCGCGGGAGCGAGTTGCTGAATCTCCTCCCATGCACAACCTCCTCACGGTCAAGGAAACCGCCAAGTATCTCCGGATTCCATTACCGACTGTGTATTATCTGGTGCAGCGCGGGCAGTTGCCCGCGATTCAGATTGGAGGCCGGTGGCGCATCAAAAAGAACGCCCTTGATAAGGACGTCCTGAAGGAAGACAAGTCGGGCCAACCGACTGTGCTCGTGGTAGATGACGACGAGAGCCTGCAGAGCCTCTTCAAGATTTTCCTCAAGAAAATCGGGTTCAGCCGCGTCGTTGTCGGCACAGTCAAAGAGGCGCTGGCCGCGCTGGAGAAGCAGCACTTTGATCTTCTCTTCCTCGATTTGAAGTTGCCGGACGGTCCGGCGGATGACGTTTACGTTGCGGCAAAAGAGAAAGATCCAGAATTGCCCATCGTCATCATCACCGGCTATCCGGACAGCGAGATGCTCGATCGGATCTTGGAGCGTGGACCGGTCACGGTGCTGAAGAAGCCGCTCCAAGTGGAGCAGCTACAGCAGACAGTCCGGATCCTTGGCCACAAAGACGCCGTTAAGCTAGCGGCGTAACGGACCTCGGAATCGTCGAGCGGAGTCGAAGACCCCTAAAGCCAGAGTAAGTTCGTCCGTGGTTTACCGGACGTCGACATTCACCGGCAACCAGTGATCGATCATGTACGTGCCGTGTTCGGCGATGCGCTCGCGCGGCTGCGTGCGCCCTGCTGAATCCGTCGCCTTCGCGATCAACCTGCACTGCGCAAAAGCAGCCGGTGTCTTCCACTCGAACTCCCATAAACGCCACGCGTTCCTTGCCGGTTCGCCCAGCAACTTCGCCTTCGACCAGCTTTCGCCAGCATCGGTGCTAACGTCGACCGCGACGACGTCTGCATCTGACGCCCACGCCGCGCCATGCACGCGGTAAGTCGCTCCCGCGCGCACTGCTTCACCGACAGCCGGCCGCGCGATCTGCGCCTTCACCTGCATCTCGCGGAGCGGCAGCAGAGTCGGAAGCCCGGCGACCTGCTGCCAATAGGTGTAATCTATCGATTGGTAGTAGCCATGGAACGGCGTCTCCGCGACGACGATCCGTTGGAGCCATTTCACGGAAGCCATGCCGAACCAGCCGGGCACCACGGCGCGCAGCGGAAATCCATGCTCAGGCGTAAGCGGTTCATCATTCATTTCGTAGGCGAGTAATACGTCCTCGCGCGCTTTCCCCATTGCGATGCTGCGCGCGTAATGAATCTCGCCCGGCGGCTTCGGCGCATCCTTGATCGCGCCGCGATCGGCGCCTTCGAAAATCACTTCCACTGCTGCGGTGCTGGCGCCTGCCTGCGCAAGCACATCGCTCAAGAGCACACCCGTCCAACCCGCCGTGCCGACCGCGCCTATGTCCCACGCAACACCTTTCACCTTCGGTTCGAGAAACGAGCGTCCGTTCCCGGCGCATTCCATCGTCGCGACAGTCGAATGCTTCGGCAGCGCACGAACTTCATCGAGCGAGAGCTTCAGCGTCTGGCCGACTGCGCCTTCCACCGTTAGCCGCCAAGCCGCAGGGTTGATCTGCGGGACCGGAAAATGACAGCGGACGTAAAACTGTTCCGTCGGCGTGAGCCAGTCCGCCAGGTTCGAGAACGGCATCTCGAGGTTCAACGGCTCTTCGCTTCGCGAAATCAGAGTGGTGCCAGCGTGCGCTTCATCCATATGCAACACGATGCTACGTGAGATCGTCCCGGCGTGCGACGCCGAATCAAGCAAGCGCAATGCGCGGCGCCCGTCGGCCTCTGGGCTCGTGTGCGCGCGCCTGCATCAGCAGCCTTCGTCGTGAAGCGGCGATCCGCTTGCCAAGCCTCTGAGCGCGTCGCATAGTCGCTGCTGATTTTCGGGCGCGGTTAGCTCAGTGGTAGAGCACTGCCTTGACACGGCAGGGGTCACAGGTTCGAACCCTGTATCGCGCACCATCTTACTGCGTCGGCTTCGAGACGACGCACGAGCGCCGTCCCTACAAATTGTAAACTTCCCATCGTTGATGGCTGATCTCTCCCGCATGCTCCCACGCGCGATCGAAGGCTCGATCGCGACCCTTCGTTCGTTAGGCAATCTCGAGACTGCGTTGATGAACGCGGCGGACGCGTGCGCGAAATGTCTCGGCGCCGGGGGAAAACTGCTGGTCTGCGGCAATGGTGGCAGCGCGGCTGATGCGTCGCATTTGGCAACGGAGTTCGTGGTGCGCTTCGTCAAAGATCGCCCCGCCTATCCGGCAATTTGCCTTTCAAATGACGCGGGTGTTCTGACCGCGGCGGGAAATGATTATGGTTTCGAGGAAGTGTTCGCGCGGCAGGTCGCGGCGTTTGGGCGCGAAGGCGACGTCTTGATCTGCCTAACGACCAGTGGCGCTTCGCGCAATGTCCAGCGCGCGCTCGAGGAAGCGAAGACGCGTCGTCTCACGAGCATCGCCTTGCTCGGACGTGATGGTGGCGCGACGCGCGGCGTGGCAGACATCGAGCTCCTCGTCAGCGGTGACTCGACCGCGCGAATCCAGGAAGCGCACATGCTCCTGCTGCACGTTCTCTGCGAGGCGGTCGAAGAACGTCTCGACGCGAAATAGCGGTGGCGACGCGCCTTTAGCAGGCGTCCTTGCAGGAGGCGGAATCCGTTTCTCCAGCACGCCCCATGAAGAAGTTTTTCCAAGTTTCCAAAGACGCTGTTTCCGAGTTTTTCGCCGACGACGCGATGAGTCTGGCAGCCGCGCTTGCACTCTACACCGTGATCGCGCTCGCCCCTCTGATCACGGTGATGCTAACGATCGCCGGCTGGGTCATGGGCGACCGGGTGTCACACACATTCGTCGACCAGGTGAAGGGCTTGATCGGCGATGCCGGCGCTGAGGCGATCCGCGGGATCGTCGACAACGCGCAAAAACCGAGCTCCGGCGCACTGCAGGCGATCATCGGCTTCGTGATCCTGCTCACAACTGCGTCGGCTGTTTTTGCGCAGCTCCAAAGTTCGCTGAACCGCATTTGGAACGTGGTGCAAAAGCCGGGTCTCGGGATTGTGCAGATGATCAAGACGCGGCTATTTTCGATGGCTGTCGTGGCGGCGCTCGGGTTTCTCCTCATGGTCTCCCTCGGCGTCAGCACGGCGCTCGCGGCGCTTGATCACTATTTTCATACGCTGGCTCCGCAGTATGAGTTTCTCCTGCACGTAGTGAATTTCGTCGTCGCCGTCGCGGTCACGACGTTGCTGTTCGCGGCGATCTTCAAATATCTGCCGGACGTCATCATTCGCTGGCGCGATGTATTCATTGGCGCGCTCGTGACTGCGGTCCTGTTTAACGTCGGCCAAATCGGGCTGGGGCTTTATCTCGGGAACAGCAAGACCGCCGCGGCTTACGGCGCGGCTGGTTCGTTCATGGTGCTGATCCTGTGGCTCTACTATTCGACAGTGATCTTGTTTTTCGGTGCTGAATGGGCGCAGGTCCACGCGCAAACCCTCGGCAGCGAATTCCAGCCGGCTCCGCACGCGAATCGCCTAATCGTGGAGGCGCGCGATGCAAACGATCGCGAGGCAAAGGCGAAGATCGCGAACGAGCCGAAAAGTGAGCGGATGTCCGGCTACACCCGCGACAAGTCGCCGCGCCGCTAGAGCGGCGGCAGGTGAATCGTCGCGATCATGCAGCGCGCGCTGCCGCCGGCTAACTCGATCGTCGGAAGATCGAGCGGCAACAGACGCGCGTAGCGTGCGATCGTGGCTCGTTGCGCGTCGGTCAACGCCGCAGCCGCACGCGCAGAAAGCACCAGCAATTTCTCCCGGTCGTTGTGCAACTCGATGGCGTTGCCGGCGAACTCCGCAATCTGCTGCGGCTGTAGTTCGATCACTTCCTTGTCGGTCGCTTCGAGCAGATTCTGCACACCGTCTCGTTCGCCTTCATCGCCGATCATCGCGAGGCCGATGAGCGCGAACTCTGACCCGACGCACATCACCACGTTTGTGTGGTACACAGCGCGTCCATCTTCGCTCGCGCTGT
>JBHENE010000042.1:0-14084 GCA_046262215.1 Chthoniobacterales bacterium
CCGTCAATGCAGACGTCGATCGGCGAGGCGGTTCGTGTCGGGACAAATGATTGGTGGAATTCATCGGTGATCGCGAACAGCACCGCGGCGCTGACGGAAAGGATCAAGACAGTCCGCAAGTTCACATTCGGCAGCTGCGCGCTTAGTAGTCGCGCGAGCAGGAGCGTGACGATCATGTACTCACTCACGTGCGCGCCTTTGCGGATCGCGATGTGCAGCAGGCTGAGGGTCTCGTCAGAAACGTGCGGCCAAAGCCAGCGCAGAAAAGGCCCGACAAAACGAGACGTGTGCTCAGACGACATTCGATCGGTCGACCAGTTAAACATCAAACCCATCCAGGCAACGACCGGCGCCCAATACTTCAAAAACTGAAACACGCGCAATGCTAGCGCAGCCTTGATGTTTGGACACGTCACCACGTGAGCCGCTTGTGCTACGTTTACCGCTGTGAGCGATTTGAATCTCGATCAGCCCTTGGTGTTCCAGCCGCTGTTCATGGAGCGGATCTGGGGCGGGCGAAAACTGGAAAGCCTCTACGGCAAGCGCCTGCCGGCTAGCGCTCCAATCGGCGAATCGTGGGAGATCGCTGATCGGCCTGAAGCGCAAAGCGTCGTCGATAATGGGCCATGGCGCGGGCGAACGCTTCACGACTTGTGGCTGCACGAGCGCGAGCAGGTGTTCGGCGACATCGCTGATTCCGAGCGTTTTCCACTCCTCATAAAATTGCTCGACGCCCATGAGAAGCTTTCCGTCCAGGTACATCCGCCAGCCAAAGTGGCAGCGACGCTCGGCGGAGAGCCGAAGACGGAATTCTGGTACATCGCGGAAGCAGCTCCTGCCGCCGAGTTATACGTCGGCTTCAACAGAGAGAGTTCACGTGCGACTTTCGAAGAGGCAATTGCAGACGGCAGCGCTGATCAGCACCTGCACCGTCTGCCCGTCAAAACCGGCGACGCGATGTTTCTGCCGAGCGGGCGTGTCCACGCGATCGGTGCCGGCAACTTGATCGTCGAGATCCAGCAAAACAGCGACACGACCTACCGCGTCTTCGATTGGAACCGACGCGACAGCAGCGGCGAGCCCCGGACGGTGCACGTAGCGGAGTCGTTGAAGTCGATCGACTTCGATGATCACACGCCGGAGCCCGTGCAAGCCGACGGCGAAGCGTTGCTGCGGAATGACCTATTTCACATCGATAAGTGGGACCTAGACACAGCACGTGCCGCTGCTGAACCTGGCGAGTTCGCGATAGTTTGTTGCCTATCTGGTGCGCTGACTTGCGCCGACACAAGCCTGCAACCGGGAGGTTTTCTACTTATCCCTGCCACATTGCACGACCGTGCGCTTCGGCCAATCGACCCAGGCACAACCCTTCTGCGCGTCACAGTTCCGCACTGATTTCACGCCGCGCGCGGGCGCAAAGCTCTCTAGTCACAGTGGTTGATCTCTGTTAGTTAGGCGGCAATGGCCTCCACGCCTGAGCTTCAACACACTCTCGGAAAATTTGCCAGCGTCAGCGGCACCTCGCTCCACACTGGCGAGAAGGTCACGCTCCGTCTCCAACCGGCGGCGGCGGATCACGGCATCAAGTTCAAACGTACGGACCTCCAAGACGAGCCGACGATCGACGCTAAGATCGCAAACCTGAAGACCGTTGAGCGGGCCACCACGATCGGCGAAGGCTCGATGCGAGTGCACACTGTCGAGCACGTGCTTGCCGCGCTTTCTGCGATGGGCGTCGATAACGCCGTCGTCGAGATGGACGCGAATGAGCCGCCAATCGGCGACGGCAGCGCTCTCCTTTACGTCGATCTCATCAACCAAGCCGGCGTCATTCCACAGGAGAAGACCCGGCAGGTTTTCGCGGTTCGCGAGCCGATCTCGATCGAGACAAAAACGGGCTCGATCCTCGTGCTCTTGCCGGACGACAGGTTCCGCATTTCCTGCACGCAGGTGGGGCCAGAAGGCCGCTTCTCGCAGTTCTACTCGACCGAGATCACGCCAGCCGTTTTCGAGAAACAGATCGCGCCCGCGCGCACCTTCGTTTTCTACGAAGACGTGCAGCCGTTGATGGAGAAAAACCTAATTAAAGGCGGCAGTCTCGAGAACGCCATTGTCGTTCGCGGCGACGCCGTGCTCAGCAAAGAACCGCTCCGCTTTCAAGACGAATTCGTCCGGCACAAGATCTTGGATATCGTTGGTGATCTCTCGCTTTTTGGACATCGGATCCGCGGTCATGTCATTGCGGTGAAGCCCGGCCACGGGCCAAATGCCGAGCTCGTCCGCGCGTTGGTGCGCGAGCATACGAAGACGTTGCCGACCTTGCAGCCGCGCGCATTTCCGCCGGGCGAAGGCGGCCTCGATATTCGCCAGGTGATGGACATTCTGCCGCACCGTTATCCCTTCCTGATGGTCGACCGCATTGTCGGCTTCGAAGGCGAAACGAAGATCACCGGCGTCAAATCCGTTACCATCAACGAGCCATATTTTGGCGGCCACTTCCCCGGCCATCCCGTAATGCCGGGCGTCCTACAAGTCGAAGCGATGGCGCAGGTCGCGAGCATCCTGATGATGAAGATCACAAAAAGCGCGAGCCGGATCGGCTATTTCGTCAGCGCAGACAGCGTGAAGTTCCGAAAGCCGGTATTTCCTGGCGACACGCTTTTCATTCATGCTGAGCTCACGAAAGCGCGCAGCAACCGCCTCGCGAAAGCAAAGTGCCATTGCACCGTGAATGACAGCGTCGTCTCCGAAGGCGAGCTGATGTTCACCTTCCTCGATAAATGAGCGAGGTGCAGATTCATCCGACCGCGATCATTGATCCGCGGGCGGAACTCGCAGCCGGTACCGTCGTCGGACCCTACTGCATCATAGACGGTCCGGTTGTGCTCGGACCCGGCTGTTGGCTGCAGCATCACGTCACGATGTGTGGACCGACGCGAGCCGGCGCGCGAAATAAATTTCACGCCTACTGCTCGATCGGCCAGCAAACTCAGGACCTGAAATATGCGGGCGACCCGACGTATCTCGAGATCGGTGACGAGAATACGTTTCGCGAGTTCTGCACGGTTAACCGAAGCACAACAGCCGAAGGCAAAACGCGCATCGGTAATGGCGGAAATTTCCTCGCCTACAGTCACATCGGTCATGATTGCAACGTCGGGGACGCGGTGGTCTTCTCGAACAACGGCACGCTGGCCGGCCACGTGCAGATCGGCGATCACGCCATCATGGGGGGCCTCACGGCCGTGCATCAGTTCTGCCGGATTGGACGTTTCGCGATCACCGGCGGCTGCTCGAAAATCGTGCAGGACGTACCGCCTTTTATGATTGCCGATGGAAACCCTGCCGAGATTCGCGGCATCAATCTCGTCGGTCTCGAGCGGAACGGTTTCCCGCCTGAAAGCGTGAAGATGATCAAGGAAGCGTTCCGCCTGATCTACCGCTCAAAGTACAACACCCGACAGGCCGTTGCAGCGGTGCGGCAGGAACTCCCAACAAGCGAGGAAATCATGCAGATCCTCGAATTTATTGAGGGCAGCGAGCGCGGGATCATCCGTTAGGCGGCAGCCTTACCGTTTCGGCGGCGGCGGAACGGATGCGCCGGCCTGCTGCTCGATTCTCCTCAGCAATGCCGCCGTTGGCGCATCAGTCACAATGCGACCGACGCTCCGCACGAGATCGACGGCGCGCTTCGGTTTCGCCTGTTTCAGCCAGCTTTCGGCCTCTTCGAGCACCACCCGCACGAGATCATCGCGCGTCGAGTAAATCGTCCGCGCCTGCGCAAAGTAGCTGGCCGCCGCTGCGTGATTCCCATCGCGCGCTTCCATCAGACCGAGGTCTTCGATCATCGCACCGTTCTTCGCGCGCGTTGCCGCTTGGCGCGCGAGGACACGATATTCGGCTGGCGGTTTACTCGCGTTCGATACGGCTAACTGGTGATACATCCGCCAATCTCCGCCGGGGTTGTCACTCGTCTTCCCATCCAGCTGTAACCATGAAGCATACGGTCGATAAAGCGGATCGCCGATCGCGACGCCCATCCACGACAGCGTCGGCATCGCCATGTAGGCGCTCTCGGCAAACGTGAACCCATGCAGCAATCGGTCGCTGAAGACGTTGAGGTGCGCCGTCAATTGCAAATACGGCTCGTAGACATTTCCGAGCGTGGCGGCAGCGCCTTTCATCAGAAGCGGCCCAGCCCAGGCGGCCTTCGGGTCGCGCAACGTCCTCGCGCTAAACGAGTGGATGTGGACCGCGACTGCGCCGCGCGTGAAATGGAATCCAGGTTCTGCAAAAGGCCCGGCTACCGTCGCGGTGTACCAGCCGAAGTAGAGCGCGCAATCGCTCATCGGGAAGCCATCGGGGAAAATCTCCGGCCGTTCGTCGAACACCACCGGAACGCCTGCTTTGTGCATCTGCCCCGGAATTTCGCTTAGCCATTGGTCCCCGACCTGAAAACCGCCGGAGGTATTATGCGCACCGTCCACGTACGCTCTGCCCCACAAGCCAGCCTTCTCGGTCTCGACAGCATCCGTGATCATCCGTCGGACAACATCCGCAGTGGGCGCATCAAGCCGGCATACGAGCAGCAGCGCAGGATCATTCGCCTCAGCGATCGCGCGGTAGCTTTGGAAATACGGATTCCTCAGGGCGCCGGAAATTTCCTGCGAAAAACGCCCCACCACCGCGAGCTCGGAATCAACGGAAGCATCGTTATGCGCTCCAATCGGACCCGCAATCGCGCGATCGCCGGAATAATTTTCTGCTGCCTTAATCTTCAACGGCATCCCTTTGATGAGCGCGACGAAACGAATGGAGTTTGTCGCCACCGTCGGCGCCGTCTCTCCACCCTCGCGCAGCGTCCACCATTTCCGCTGCTCGAAGATCTCACGCAGCGGATCGCGAATGGTGCGGTCATAATCCTCGCGCGTGATCTCTTCGTCGCGCGAACACGCCAGGGCGACAAGATGATCGCGCGCAATGCCGCGCTTCTCTGCGTAAAACTTCGCGAGCTCGACAGACTCGGGCACGCTGCTGTTGAAGACGACGATCGTGGCGGCAGAAAGCGGAGTCTCGCCTTGCGCTTGCTGAGCGACTGCGATTCCAAAGCATAACATCGTAATCAGAAGGCTCGGGGAGCGCAGGCTGCCAGCCTGCAGTCTCCGGCAGCTTGCCGGAGACATTCCGGGAACGGTTGGATCAAAGCTCCGTGCACGAAGACGATCGCGGCAAGCTGCCGCGATCTGCAGGCTGGCAGCCTGCGCTCCCCGGACTGGTCCCATCACTAGCACTCTAGTCTTAGCCCGTCGTAAGCGATGTAGGTATTCGCAGGAAGCCGCGACTCAGCCGACTGCGGCAGCTCGTGGCAAAGATGCGTGAAGAACGTCCGCGACGGCTTGATCCGCGTGGCTGCTTCGACTGCTTCGCCGACGCTGAGATGCGTCGGGTGCGGCTTGTCGCGCAGCGCGTCAATCACGAGCGTATGGACGCCTGCGATCGTCTCAGCGATTGCGTCCGGCACAGCGCTGCAGTCACTCAGATAGGCGAGCAACTTCCGCCCGCCGCGCGTGAAGAGGTAGCCATTAACCCACGTATTTCCGTGTGGCACCGGCAGCGGCGTTAGCGTCGTTTCGCCTAAATGAAATGGACCGTCGACGATGTGCGGCTCCGGTTTCAAATAACCTGGAAAAGGATTCAACGCCTGGAACGCAAACTCATACACCCGCTCGAGATCGCGCATCGTTTCCGCGGACGCGTAAACAGGCATGTAACCGCGCGCCGCGCCGAAGCGCCGGAGATCGTCGAAGCCCATCACGTGATCGGTGTGCGAATGCGTGAACACCACCGCATCGACCTCGCGGATGTTTTCGCGGAGCGCCTGCGTCCGGAAGTCCGTCCCTGTATCGACGACGAATTTGCACTCGGGGGTCTGCAGATAAATCGAGGACCGGAGCCGATTGTCGCGCGGATCGGGCGAATGACAGACGTCGCAGTCACAGCCAATCATCGGCACGCCTTGTGACGTTCCGGTGCCTAGAAACGTGACACTGAGTTGAGAGTTGGGAGTTGAGTCTTGAGAGTTCAGGAGCTGACGGCCAATGTCATCTCTTCAGTCGCGACTCTCAACCCTTCGAATGGCCGCCGTTCTCAATCTGCTGCGCATCAAAAATCTCGCGCTCGTCGAGGATCTGCAATGGCAGCTCGAGCCCGGCTTTACCGCGATTACGGGCGAGACCGGCGCCGGGAAATCGATCATCATCGGCGCGCTGCAGTTGTTGCTCGGCGAACGCGCCGACAAGTCGCTCATCCGCACCGGCGCGGACGTCTGCACCGTCGAGGCAGTATTTGAAGGCGCGGAGCTTGCGCGCTTGAACCCGGCGCTTGAAGAAGCCGGTGTTGAGCAATGTGACGGCGAGCTGATCCTGAAACGGACGCTCTCCACCACCGGCGCGAATCGCCAGTTCATCAATGGCTCGCCGACGACTCTCGCGGTGCTGAAGTCGCTGGGCGACGATCTCGTCGATTTGCACGGTCCGCACGATCATCAATCGCTCCTCTCGCCCGAAAGGCAGCTGTTGCTGCTCGACGCTTTCGCACACGCCGACGGCATCCTTGCGGAATACCAGGAGCATTATCGACGCGCCCAAAAGCTCGCGCACGAGCGGGCTGCACTGAGCAGCGCTGAATCAGCCCGCGAACAGGAGCTCGATCTGTTGCGGCATCAGGTGAACGAAATCACCGCTGCGAAATTGGATCCCGCAGAGGAGGAGCAGATCGAAGCGCGCTATAAAGTGGCGAGTAACAGCAAGCGGTTGATCGAGCTGGCGAGCGCGGCGTCAGGGCGGCTGTCGGAATCTGATGAGTCCGTCCTTTCGCAGCTGGCGGAGACGCAACGGCTGCTTCGCGAATTGGAAAAAATCGATCCAGCGATCGCGGAGTTCGCGACCAGTCACGCCGCGGCTGTCGTCGAACTCACCGAGATTGCGCGTTCCTTGACCAGCTACGTCGAACATCTCGACCTGGATCCACAGCAGCTCGCCGTGCTCGAGCAACGCGTCTCGCTGTTCGAAACGCTGAAGCGAAAGTACGGCGGCTCCATCGCTGATGTCGTTAGCTTCGGCGAACGCGCTGCCGAACGGATGCAGAAGATCGAAGGACGCGATGCGGAGCTCGAGCGGTTGAGCAGCGAAACCGCGGAGGCTGAACGCGAGATGAACCGAAGCGCGGAAGCACTTCGGAAGCTGCGAATGAAAGCAGCGCCGAAACTTGCGGAAACGGTGCGCCGAAACTTGCGGGACCTCGGCTTCAAACAGTCCGAATTCGAAGCGAATCTCGTCCATGCGCCGGAGCCGCGCCCCAGCGGCACCGACCTGTTGGAACTGCTCTTCTCACCAAACCCGGGCGAGCCGCTCAAGCCACTCCGCGCGATCGCTTCGAGCGGTGAAATTTCGCGCCTCATGCTCGCGATCAAGTCGTCGCTCGCGGCGCAAGACGCGATTCCCCTGCTCGTCTTCGATGAGATCGACGCAAATGTCGGCGGCGAAATCGCAAACGCGGTCGGCGCGAAAATGCGTGCGCTGGCTGATGCGCATCAGGTTCTGTGCATCACTCACTTGCCGCAGGTAGCGGCCGCCGCGTCGCACCATTTTGTCGTAACGAAGGAAGTCGCGGCGGGTCGCACGCATTCCGAATTACGTCAGGTGACGAGCAAAGCGCGCCGCGAGGAAATCGCGCGCATGCTCGGCGGGCAAAGTGATTCTGCGCTGAAGCACGCAGCGACGTTGCTTGGCTCGCGCGCCTGACGTTCTATAAAGCAGCCGTGCTAAACTACATCTGGCTCGCGCTCATCCTGCTCGCCGTCACGATTGGCGGGTGGAATGACAAGCTGCGCGAGGTTTCGGATGGCGCGTTCGATGGCGCGAAGACGGCCGTGACAATTGCGCTTGGTCTCATCGGCGTGATGGCGATGTGGCTCGGCGTGATGCGATTGGCTGAGAAATCTGGGCTGGTGCAAAAGATCGCCCGCGGCTTGCGGCCTTGTGACCATGCTGGTGGCGATCAACATGTTCAAAGGCGCCGGCGGCATCGACCTGCTGACGAGCTGGCTGGCACCGCTGCTCGCTCCCCTGCATTTCCCGCCAGATCTGTTGCCGCTGGCGTTGATGCGCCCACTCAGCGGCGGCGCGACGCTCGCGATCCTCACGGACGTGGTGCATCGCTTCGGACCGGAGAACATCGTGAGCCTCATGGCCGCAACGGTTTACGGCAGCACGGAGACAACCTTTTTACGTGGCCGCCGTCTATTTTTGGCAGCGTCGGGGTTAAGCAGACGCGCCACGCCATCCCCGCTGGGCTGCTCGCAGATATCTGCGGTGTGATCGCGTCGGTTGCGATTTGCCGACTCGTCTTCGACTAGGCTAACCAGAGTTCTTGTTAGGCAGGTGATTTTTCCCTCGCCGCAGCGCTCACGTCTTCCTATGTTCGGCGCTCTTAAATGATTCAGCGGGATTATCTCATCATCGGCGGCGGTATCGGCGGAGCCAGCGTGTGCGAAAGCATTCGCAAATACGACAAGCGCGGCAGCGTCACACTTATCGGCGCCGAGCAAGTGGCGCCATATAACCGCTGGATGCTCTCGAAAGCGTTCCTGCGCGACAAAGACCCAGCGATAAAGAAGCTCCCGCACGTCGACGCGGGCTGGTATCAGACCAACAAAATCGAGACGCGCTTCGGCTGCATGGTGACACAGTTGAACATCGATCGTCGGCTCGCAGTCCTCGCGAACGGCGAGACGATCGAGTTCAACAAAGCATGCCTCGCGATGGGCAGTAAGCCGGTTCGGCCGGCGGTGGCTGGCGTAACGCTGGGCAACGTGATCTACATGCGCACGGTTCGCGACGCGCTCGCTTTGCGTGAGATGGCTAGTCTCGAAAAAGCCATCGTCGTTGTCGGCGGCGGATTACTAGCGTGCGAAGTGGCGTCGAGCCTGCGACAGATGAAATTCAAAGTCAGCATGATGCACCGGCATCAGAATCTGCTGAACCGCTATGTCGATCCTGAGACAGGCGCCTGGATCACCGGTTACTTCGCGAAGCATGGGATTACGTTGCTGACCGGTCAGAGCTTGAACGGCTTCGAAGGCAAAACAGTGCTCCGTAACATTCAGACGAAGAGCGGCGACCGCGTCGCAGCCGGTGTTGCCGTCGTCGCCTGTGGCGCCGAGCCAAATCTCGACCTCGTGCGCAATACTCCGCTTTCTGGACCGCACGGCTCGCCGGTGACGGAGTACCTCGAGACCGAGGAGAAAGGGATCTATGCAGTCGGTGACCTGGCGTTCTATCCCGATCGAGTCATGGGCGGCGTGCGCCGGCAGACGCATTGGGAAAACGCACGCGAACAGGGACTCGTAGCCGGAGCGAATATCACTGGGAAGAAGCGCATTCGGTATGAACAGATTCCGTATTTCTGGACGGAGATGTTCGATCTGAAGATGCACTTCGTCGGCGACTTCAGCGTGCAGCCGACCCGGGTCGATCTTCACGGCACGCATGCGAAGAAGAAGTTCGTCGCGCGTTATTATCAGGGTGAAAAGCTGCGCGCGCTGCTGCTTTGCGACGCAACTCCCAAAGAAGTCGAGACTGCGAAGACGCAGCTGCGCACCTCGCTGGGCAAGTAAGCGCCGCTTAAAAGCCGGCGATTTCGGGTAGCTCAAGCGAGTCGTTGCTCGCGCCGACCAACTTCCAATCCCATGGCTTCCACGATTGTTGGCGCCACCGCAGTCGGAACGGCTCCGCCAGTGGATTGATCCGCGCTTTGATCAGCGCGGTGACGTCGTTGTCGTCTCCGCTGACGACAATGCGGGCGCGCCATTCCTGCCCTTCGGCTGTTGCAACGACGAGCGGTTCGCGCGCCTGGAGGTGCAAATCGCGCGTGTATTGCAGGACTGCTCGGATGCGCGCCAGCAGCATCGCGCGGTCGTGCTGCCATTGATCGTGGTACACCGGGTCGATGAACTCGCCGATGGTGCGCCAGTCCTTTTGCTCGATCGCATGGAGCAAGTGCGCGCTATGCAACTCGAGCTGTCGATCGGATTGCCACAGCTGAGCGAGGTAGACGCCGAGCCCAATGGCAACGACCACACCGGCGTAGAAGCCCGACCGCAAACTAGCTTCGCTGATTTTCATTTTCGTCGCATTGAGTAGCGGGTGACGGAATCGGGTTTTCGTAGTCGCCTGCAACTGACATTCGCATTGACGCACGAAAGCGAAATCGGCATGAACCATGCTGCTTTCAAATCCTACTCGTTCATCTATGCTGACCTTCGGTTTTTTCACACTGGCGCTCTCGTCCGTTCTGGGTTGTGTCTGGTGGGCTTGCGCACAGGATCGCGAGACGTGAAAGCCAGCTAAACATGCTCGACCAAGAGGACCTCAAGTGGATCGCCACCGCGTCGACCGAGCTGAACTCGATGCTGCAACAGATCTCGCGCTACTCAGATCTCGCGCGGCAGCATAAGGGCGAGCACAATTATATCGAAATGCTCGGCGAGCGCGTTGAGCTGGCATCGAAAAAAGCGCAGGAACTTTTCGATCACGTAACGTCGAAGATCCTAGCCGGCAGCGCTGCCCGCAGCCAATTGGCGGCGCAGACCCATGCACCTTTCTCCGTCGTGCCGAATCCGGACGCACCCGCACGGGAGGCGTTGCGCGCGGTGCCGGATCCGGTCAAACCTGCTCCAAGGCCCAAGACGCCAGTAATTCTAAAGAAAAAAACGGCGCTGGCCGCGCTCGCTCCAATCCCGACCGAGATTCCGATCCTCAACGCGAAAGGTAATCGTGAGCTGATCCTGCTCGTCGACGACGAGAGCGAGATTGCGGAACTCGCTTCAGACATGCTTGCGGACGACGGCTACAGAGTAGTTCTCGCGCGTGACGGCTTTGAGGCACTCCGGATTTACCAGCAGATCGGGCATCACATCGGTTTGGTCGTCCTCGACTTTTTTCTGCCGGTGATGGACGGCGATGCCGTTTTCGACGAACTGCGGCTGTTGAACCCGGACATCAATGTCGTACTTAGCAGCGGTTTCGCGGAGCAAAGCAAGATCGGCGCGATGCTTGCACAAGGACTCCGCGGCTTCATTCCAAAGCCGTACACCCGCGAAAGACTGCTCGAGCAAGTGCGCTCGGCGCTAGACGCGGACCGGCCAACGACGCGCTAAGTCGCGCCGATCGACTGCTGCGTTGGCCGCGAATCGCGATTGCGTCGCAGATTTTCGCACGCAGCTTGTCGGTCTTTATGCGTCGCCCCAACCGTTTCGTACTAACGTTTGCGTTCTCCTTAGCTCTTGCTCTCACGAGCATTTCCGCGCTCGCCCAAAACCTGCCGAACACGACCCGGCTATTGCGTTTTCCGACCACGAACGGCTCACAAATCGTCTTTGCCTACGCGGGCGAACTCTACACCGTCGGCAAAGACGGCGGCGTCGCGCGTCGCCTAACGAGCGGCCCCGGTTATAGCTCGTTCCCTCGCTTCTCGGGGGACGGCACGCAGCTCGCTTTCACCTCGCAATACGACGGCAACACTGAGGTTTACGTCATGCCGGGTGACGGTGGCGTTCCAAAACGCCTCACCACGACTGCCACTCTCGGTCGTGACGACGTCTCTGATCGCATGGGGCCCAACAACATCGTGATGGCGTGGCAAAACACCAAGCCGCAGGTCGCCTTTCGCTCGCGCATGACGTCCTACAACTCATTCAATGGATCTCTCTATACAGTCGGGCTCGACGCAGAACTGCCGAAGCAGCTGCCGGTACCGCGCGGCGGCTTTCTCTCCTTCTCGCCGGATGATTCAAAGATGGCGTTCAACCGCGTGTTTCGCGAGTTCCGCACTTGGAAGCACTACCGCGGCGGTATGGCCGACGACATTTGGGTCTTGGATTTCAAAACAGGCGCGACGGAAAACCTAACAAACAATGAGGCACAGGATATCTGCCCTATGTGGGCGGCCGATAACCACGTCTACTTCCTCTCCGATCGAGACGGACGGATGAATTTGTTTTCCGTCGATCTCGCTTCTAAAGAAACGAAGCAGCTCACCACCTTCAAAGACTTCGATATCAAGTTCCCGTCGCTCGGCAAAGACTCGATTGTCTTCGAACAGGCTGGTTACATCTGGCGCTACGACCTCGCCAGTGGCCAGGCTACGCCGCTACCAATCGAGATTAAAGAAGACCTCGCATCGGGTCGCGGCGGGTTGGTTGATGCATCCAAGCACACGCAGTCTGTCAATCCGGCGCCCGATGGCGAACGCGTGATCGTAGTTGCGCGCGGTGACCTCTTTTCGGTGCCCGCGAAAGACGGCACGCCACGCAACCTTTCGAAGACATCCAATGCGCATGAACGCGACGCAGTCTGGTCGCCTGACGGCAAATGGATTGCCTATAATTCTGACGCCACGGGAGAGAACGAGCTCTACGTCCGGCCGCAGGACGGCAAAGGCGAACCCGTGCAAGTAACAAACGGAGCGGACACTTACTTCTACCAGGCCATCTGGTCGCCCGACAGTAAGAAGCTTCTGTGGAGCGATCGCCTCCAGCGGCTGCGTTTCGTCGACGTCGCCACCAAGGCCGTCACTCTCGTGGACGAAGACAAGTTCGGGGAGATTCAGTCTTACGATTGGTCACCCGACAGCCAGTGGATCACCTGGTCGCGTCCGGAGGAGAATGGAATGCCCAAGGTTTACCTGTTCTCCACGATCGACAAGAAGCAGACGCCGGTCACCGACGACTGGTACGCGTCCGGTAACGCAACGTTCAGCGACGATGGCAAGTATCTGATGTTCACTTCTGCGCGCGACTTTAAGCCGACCTTCGGCGCTCAGGAGTTTTCGAACGTCTACCGCGACATGGAACGTGTTTACCTCGTCACGCTCGCAAAGGAGACGGAAAACCCACTTGCGCCACGAAGCGACGAAGTAGGCAAAGGAGATAAGAAAAAGAACAAAGAGAAAGAGAAGGACAAAGACAAACCCGCTGTTGATGAGAAGAAACCAGCTAAGCCTGGAGACAAAAAGGACGAGCCGAAAGACACTAGGCCAAAAGAGCCACCGGTCGTGAAAGTAGACCTCGACGGAATTCACGATCGCGTCATCGGCCTCGAGATTCCACCAGCGGATTACAACAACCTCCGGCTCGTGGATGACCGGGTGTTCTACCTCCGACGGACGAGCGCTGACAATGAAGGAGGCGACTACGAGGATCAGGGTCCCGACGGTCGTAAGGCTCACCTCTGCGCCTACAGCCTTGAAGACCGGAAAGAGACCGTCCTCGGCGATGTGAACAGCTATCAGATCACATTTGACGGGAAGAAGATGCTCGTGAAGACCAGCAAGGACTACGCGATGGTTGACCTGCCGAAAGATAAGCTGGAGACGAAAGACCACGTTTTGAAGGCGGGTAGCCTCGACATGCAGCTAGATCGGCATGCGGAGTGGAACCAAATTTACTTCGAAGCGTGGCGCCAAATGCGTGACTTCTTCTACGCGCCGAATATGAACGGCGTCGACTGGAAGGCGATGCGCGACAAATACGCAGCGCTACTGCCATTCGTTAATCACCGGAATGATCTGACCTACATCCTGGGAGAGCTGATCGCTGAGCTGAACAACGGCCACGCCTATGTCGGCGGCGGCGAAAGGCCAGAGACCCCGCGGATCAAACTAGGCCTCCTTGGAGCTGAGTTCTCTCGCGATGCGGCGAGCCGCGCCTATCAAATCGAACGCATACTGCCAGGCGAGAACTGGGACAAACATACGCGCTCACCGCTTACAGCGATTGGCGTGAACGTGAAGCCGGGCGATTACATCCTGGCGATTAACGGAACGGCTGTAGCTTCGCTCGCGAATCTATACGATGCGCTGATCGGGACCGCGGATAAGCAAGTAATCCTCCGCGTTAATTCAAAGCCATCAGATGACGGCGCGCGCGACGTCACTGTTGTCCCAATCGGCGACGAAGCGCCGCTCTACTACCTAGCGTGGGTGCAGAAGAACATTGATGAGGTAACGAAGAAGACTAACGG
>JBHENE010000043.1:0-16667 GCA_046262215.1 Chthoniobacterales bacterium
CGACGACGCCCGCCGCGAGCGGATCATCCGGCCCAATGACGGTGAGCCCGATATGATTCTCTTTTGCGAAC
The DNA here is from genome assembly GCA_046262215.1 of Chthoniobacterales bacterium. Lineage (GTDB taxonomy): Bacteria > Verrucomicrobiota > Verrucomicrobiia > Chthoniobacterales > UBA10450 > JACCTI01. The sequence continues at coordinate 72 of JBHENE010000043.1, forward strand.
CGCAACAAGCCGGCGAGATCATTCGAGGGGATCGCAATGTTCTCACCGAGCTCCTCGGTGCCGGCATTGCCCGGGGCGCAAAAGATCCGCTCGACGCCCGCTGACTGGCGCAACTTCCAGGCAAGCGCGTGCTCCCGGCCTCCGCTTCCTACCACGAGTATTTTCACGGGGAACGCGGAGACATGGGCGCGAGAGTGTGACAATCCCTAGACAAAGACAAGCTGTGAGTGAAGGGCATAGGCTGATGGACCGGCATGCAGTTATCGCGCCAGGACGGGCGGTTGCGCGGAGGGTTTTCCTGCTTTCCCCCGCTTATGCCGGCGGGAAGCGCGCACGAATGTTAATGCGCGTCGAGGCGCAATTCCCACTCGCGGGACGGCTGCGCGGAGCGGATCGGCCGACACTGGCCGAAGTATTCACCTTCCTGAGCGGCCTCTATTTTCGCGGGAAAATTGCGTATGCGAATGCGTTTTCGACGCCGACAGCGACCGGCGCCGTTCTCGTAATCACGCCGAACCGCGGTCTCCTGCCGGCAGATACTCCGCTCGGTGTGGCTGAGCTGCGCGCGTTTGCGGAGGTCGATATCGACAAGGATGATCCCCGCTACCGCAAGCCGCTCGTCCGCGACGTGCGCAAACTCGCGCAGCAGCTACCGGCGAACGCAGACGTGGTTCTGCTCGGCAGCGTCGCGACGGGTAAATATGTCGATGTGCTACTCGAGCATTTCGGCGAACGCCTGCTCTTCCCGGCTGATTTCGTTGGGCGCGGCGACATGAGTCGCGGCGGATTATTGCTGCGCAGCGCCGTCGATGGGACGGAGCTCAAATATATCCCGGTGAGCGGCGCGGTGCGGAAAGGGAAACGGCCGCCGAAGCTCGAGCCGCGAAGATATACGAAGTGAAGACGCCCGAACTACAGCCGCCGCTCCCGCCGATGGAAGCGCGCTCGGTCGATGAAATTCCTTTCGGCGATGAGTGGCAATATGAGCCGAAGTGGGACGGCTTCCGCTGCATTGCTTTCCGTGACGGCGACGAGCTTTATCTGCAATCCAAAGCGGGTCAGCCGCTGGCGCGTTATTTCCCGGATGTGGTTGAATCGCTCGCCGCATTGAGTGCACGCCATTTTGTGATCGATGGCGAGTTGGTCATCCCGATCGATGGCGCGCTTTCGTTTGATGAGTTGCAGCTGCGCCTCCATCCGGCTGCTAGTCGCGTAAAGAAACTCGCCGCGGCGCATCCTGCGATGCTGGTGGTTTTCGATTTGCTCGGCGACGAAGGGGGAAAGTCACTCGTCTCGCTCCCCTTGCGTGATCGACGCGAGCAGCTCGAGCGATTCGCGGCGAAGCAGTTCAAGAAGAATCAGGCGATTCGATTGTCACCCGCGACGACGAAACTCGAGCAGGCAAAGACTTGGTTCGACAAGGTCGGTGGTGATCTCGACGGCGTCATCGCGAAGCAGCTCGATGCCGCCTATGCCTCCGGCGAACGCACCGCGATGGTGAAGGTGAAGCAGATTCGCACCGTCGATTGCGTGGTCGGCGGGTTCCGTTATGCGACCGGCGCGCGCGTGCTCGGCTCGTTGTTGCTCGGCTTGTATGACGATGCCGGTCTCCTGCATCACATCGGCTTCACGTCCGCGTTCAAAGCCACCGAAAAGCGCGCCTTAACCGACAAGTTCGAAGCGTTAAAGAAAGCTCCCGGATTCACCGGCAACGCTCCGGGCGGACCGAGTCGCTGGAGCACTGAGCGAAGCGGCGAATGGGAACCCGTCGATCCGAAAACCGTCGTTGAGGTGACCTATGATCACTTCACCGGAGGACGCTTCCGGCACGGCACGAAGATCATACGCTGGCGCAAAGACAAGGCGCCGCGGCAATGCACCCTCGATCAGGTGGAAGGCCGCGAAGGGCGCTCGCTCGCGCTGCTCTAAACGTCCGCGCTGGCGGGACCGCGGCGTTGGTCATCCCGAGCGAAGTCGAGGGACCTCGCAGTCGGAGGCCGCGGTTTCGATTACCGCAAGTGAGCCACGAAGACGCGCTCTGTTCTTCATCCAACGAATGCGCAACATGCAAGGCGTGTATGCGACGTCCCTCGACTTCCGCTCGGGATGACAGGTACGTCGCGCCGCGACTAATCGCGGCCGCAGCTGGCCGGCAGCGTCACTCGTCCGAGTTCAGCTCGAAGTTGATGTTCACTTCATAGAAAGCATCGCCCAGTCCCGGTGGCAGCGGATCAACACGCGTCACCCGTTTCGCCATCGCGGCGATTGATTCATCGACGACGACGTTTCCTGACGGTCGCAAAATCGTGAAGCGCGAAACCGTCCCGTCTTTTTCGATCCGCAGTTTCACTAGCGTCGACATCTTCGCGCCACTGCGCACCACGCTCGTCGGCTGCGCCCATTGGCTGAAGAACCGGTCGTGCAGCATGTGCGCATACCAACCGAACTGCGAGGCTGCGCCCGGGCCGACTCCGCGGCCGCCAGTTCCTCCTGCGCCGGTTCCGGAGATGCCGACTGTCGGCGCCGTCCCGGTCTTTGCTGCTGCGGCGATTGCGCTCGCCACGTCGGTTGTGGCTGTGGGGGCGGGCGACGGTTCAGTTGGCGAGGGGTCGTTAGCCGGCTTCTTCGAAACCGGAGGGGCCGAAGGTTTTGGCGGCGGCGGAGTGGTCGCCGCTTTCGCGAGGATGATCTTCTTCGGCGTAGGTTTTGGCGACGCTTTCGGTGTGGGCTTCGGCGTTGATTTCGGAGTGCTGATCGGCTTCGGCTGAGGCGTCGCCGTTGGTAGCTCGATTCGGCGTTCTTCGTGCAGCACGGGTGGGGCTTGCGCGTCGGGTTCTCGGGCCGGCGGTGGTGCCGGCTCGGGCACAGGCGGCTCCACGATCTGCAAAGGAGCCGTCGTCGTTTGGTTCACCAGCGCGATGCTCGCTTCCTGCAACGCCGCGCCGCCATCCATCCAGAGGATGTTCGACGTCGGCGCTTTCGGGGGAGTGCCACTCCACCGGGCGACCGCCGCGATCGCAGCGACATGGAGCATCCCGATCAGCGCGACATTCCGCCAGAAATTCCCGTCGCTTTGCATCACTCAATGCGCTCTTCGGTTTTCGTCGCAATGCCCACTCGCGTGATCTGCGCCCGCTGCACTGCGTCCATCAAGCCGATCAGTTTCTGCACAGGCAATTCGCGATCCGGCCGAATGACCACAGCCACATCGGGATTCGCGAGTTTCGCCGCCGCGAGCCTCGCACTGAGCGTTTCCGCGTCGACGGGCTCGTTGTTGAACTTGATCGCCTCGAGCCGATCGATCGACACACTCTGCACCTTCGAGGGATCAACCGCCGCGTTTGCTGCGCTGCTCGATGGGATCGCGAGCGTGATGCTGTTTTCGAGCAGCGGCGTCGTGATGATGAAGATGATCAACAACACGAACGCGAGATCGAGCAACGGCGTGATATTGATCTCCGAAAGCGTCGAGAGATTCTGGCGTTGCGAGTAGCGGCGCATGGCGATTCAGCTCCGGTATTCTTCGGCGCGCGCGCCGTGGTCGACGTATTTGTGCTCGAACTCGGAGGCGAGCTCCGCCGCGAAGTTGTCCATCTCGACGATAATTCCGCGGATGCTGGTGACGAGAAAGTTGTAGCCGAACATCGCGGGGATCGCGACGCAGAGCGACATCACCGTCGTGATCAACGCGCCGGAAACGCCGGGCGCCATCGTCGCCAAATTCGGAGATCCGGCTACTGCAACGTCGGTGAAAGTGTCCATGACGCCCCAGACGGTGCCGAGCAGGCCGAGAAACGGCGATCCGCTCACCGCGGTGGCGAGCAGAATCATCTGGGACTCGAGCTGCAGCGCCGTCTCACCGACGGCGCGTTCCATGGCGACTCTGACCGCACCCATTTGCGCAGGCGTGATCTTGTCGGCGGCTCCAAGCCGTGCACGGAAGGTGTCATCGACCTCCGTCGAACCGAGCAGGTGAAACGTCATTTCTTCGCAGCCCGCCTGATAAACATTGAAGAGCGGCGATCCTGGAAAACGCGCTTTGTTTTCGAAGAGCCGCAACGGTTGGCGATCCTTTCGGAACGCAGCGCGGAACCTTGCACTCTGCCCGCGCGCGAACCGCACGACGCGCAGCTTCGTAATCATGATCGACCAGCTGAAGATCGACCCGATCGCGAGCAACGAGAGGACGAGCTTGCCCGCGATCGTGGCGTGCTCGAACGCGAATGACAGCCCGCCGGCGGCGAGAAGCGTCAGGACAGAAAGGTGCGCCAACTTGCCGGATCAATACCGGATTCTCGCGCGCAGGGAAAGCTACGAGATCGCGAGATTCTTCGGATACACCGGCCGCCGCTTCGCGACGACGATAAAGGCGATGCCGAGCAGCACGAGAAAGAACGAGAAGAACTGGCCTCGCGTGAACGGGCCGATGAGCGAAGCGTCGGGCTCGCGGAAGTTTTCGACCACGATGCGGAAGATCGCATAGCAGATGAAAAACAAGCCGGTGATCACGCCATTCGGCTGACGCGTTCGCGTGCGAACGAACCACAGAATTGCAAAGAGCACGACGCCTTCGAGTAATGCTTCATAGAGCTGCGACGGATGTCGGGGCGTGAGGATTGGCCGCAGCGCGCCAACGACATGACGATTTGTCTGCACCGCATGCAGAATGGCGTCAGGCGTGGTGATGTTTGGATCGATTGCCTGAGTTACCGCGACCGCGCGTTCTGCTTCGGCGCTGTTCGGCGCATCGAGCAGTTCCTTCGGAAATTGCATCGCCCATTTCACATTCGTCGCGCGTCCGTAGAGCTCGCCGTTGATGAAGTTCGCGCAGCGGCCGAAGAACAATCCAATCGGCGCGGCGACACAAAGATTGTCGCCGAGATTCGTCCAGGCGAGCCGATGCTTCCGCGCGTAATAGAGCGTGAAGAGCACCAGCCCGAGCATCCCGCCGTGTGCAGACATTCCGCCTTCCCACACGCGGAAAATCGAGAGTGGATCGCGCAGCATTTCGGGCTTGTAGAAGAGAACGTAGCCAAGCCGGCCGCCGAGCATCACGCCGAAGAGCGCCGCCCACGTGATGAAGTCGCCGACTCGCTCCCGCGGCAGATCCGCGTAGCCGCGTTTCGAGAGCCACAACAACAGCGCGTAGCCGCAGATGAATGCGCAGACATACGCCATCCCATACCAGCGCGGACCGAACGTCTCCGTCACATGGAAGATGAACGGATCGAGCTTGTGCAGGTAATAGGCGAGGAACGTCACGTGTGGCGGTTATTTCAGGAACAAGCGGAGGCGTCGAGCGCGATCAGAGATTTACAGACGTGCGAGATCGTGGGCAGGCGCGTTTATCCGCTGGTCGCGCCGCTCACGGGGAGTCATAACAGTCGCGTCGCCTCGCCTCAGACTCAGCATGAAACACCGTCATCACGCACCCACTGCAGCTCGAAAGTTTGTCCATCGCCGGCTGCTCGCGGCACTTGTTCTCGCTTGCGCGTGCCCTGCGCTCACAGGCGTTGATGCTCAGACGATCGTCACCGCCGACTCTTCTCAGGCGCAGGAGGACAACGCTCTCGATCCGACCGGAAACGGGCCTGTCGTGGAGATGGATCCACAGAATGCGGCTACTGACGTTTTCGCATGGTTGAAGCCGGCCGACGGATTCTCCTTCGCTGGCGTGACGGCGATCGAGAATCTCGACGCACCGGGTGAAGGCAAGGACGGTGCGGGACCGAACAAACCCGACGAAGCAAAGCCGCCGCGGCTCTTCCATTACTCGATCCGACTCGGCGGGCGGCTCGCCTACAGCGACAACATCAATGGCAATCCGCTCGATCCGGTCGGCGACTTCTTCATCTCGCTCGAGCCGGGGATCAGCATCGGATTAGGGGACGTGCCCGAACGAAAGAGCAGCTACATCCGCCTCGATTACTCGCCCAACGCGCTCCTCTATCTCGATCACTCGGAGTTCGACTCGCTGCAGCATTTCATCCACCTCGAGGCGGTCGCGATGCTGGGCAAGCTCACGCTCAGCCTCTTTCAGGATGTGAGCCTGCTCGATGCCTCGAACGGGAATACAAATAACCCAAACAACTTCGGCGACCCGAATAGTGACCCGAACCGCTTTCGCGGCAATCGCGACGTGGTTGGACGCAACCGCTTCGAAGTTTACGCGACGAACCTGAGCGCGAAGTACGATCTCACTGACCGCGCCGCTTTAAACGCCGGGTTCCAGTACACGCTCACCGATTACCAGAACCTCTTCACCACCGAGGTGTATTCAGGCGACTTGTTCTTCGACTACAAACTCTCGCCGCAGCTGACGGTCGGCGCAGGCGGCGCGGGCGGCGTCGTTTACTTCGACGACCCGAACGTCGAAGAGCGATTTCAGGAAGCGCGCGTCCGCTTCACCTACGACATCCCGAAGCGGTTCAATGCGAAGGTCAACGGCGGTGTGGAGTTCCGGCAGTTCGGGCCGAATGGACGTTCTGGCTATACCGCGCCGATTGTGGAGGTGAACCTCAACTGGGAGCCGATCGACGGCACGAAGCTGACGTTCAACGCCCGGCATCGTTCCCTTGTCTCGAACTCTCTGGAGGGACAGAGCTTCCGGGTCACTGGCTTCAACACGGGCATCCGCCAGCGCCTGACCGACCGTCTCGAGTTCGGGGTGACCGGCGGCTACGAAGAAGCGGATTACTTCAGCACGCTGCGAAATGTGGAGGCGATGCGCCAGGACGAGTTCTATTTCATCGACACATCCCTCGACCTAAAGATCACCGAAAAGTGGACGGCCGGTCTCTACTACACGCATCGCGAGAACACGACGAACCTCCAGCCTTTCGCTTTCGTCGAGAACCAGGGCGGCATCCGCACCAGCATCACTTTCTAGAGTTCGAGCCGCTTCGCTTCGGCTGTCGGTCCGCAGGCTCGGCTCCGTTGCGAGCCAGCGTTTCGCGCAGGAACGGTGCCGTCCGGCTGATGCGGCTCTTCGCCACTTCTTCAGGCGTGCCAACAGCTACGATCTCGCCGCCTTCAGCACCGGCTTCGGGTCCGATATCGACAATGTAATCCGCCTCCGCAATCACGCTGAGGTTATGCTCGATGACGATGACGGTGTTGCCTTCGTCGACCAGCCGATGCAGCACCTTCAGGAGCAACTCCACGTCCGCCATGTGCAACCCGATCGTCGGCTCTTCCAATAGATAGAGCGTCGACTTCGGCTTCCGCATTTTGCGAATGCGTTCGTTCTGCGCGCGCGAGATTCCGCGCTTCAGTTGCGTGACGAGCTTCAACCGTTGCGCTTCACCGCCGCTCAAGGTCGGGCTCGGCTGACCGAGCTTCAGATATCCTAGTCCCGTGTCGGCGAGCAGTCGCAGCGGCTGCGCGATTTTCTGGTTCGTGGCGAACAGTTCCGCAGCCTGCTCGATCGTCATTTCCATCACATCGCCGATGCTCTTCTCGTTGTAGAGCACCTCCAGCGTCTGCGGGCTATAGCGCCGCCCGTGGCAATCCTCACACGGCACATAACTGCTCGGCAGGAAGCTCATCTCGAGCTTGATCACGCCCTGGCCTTTGCACGTTTCACAGCGCCCGCCTTCGGTGTTGAACGAAAACCGCGCGTTCGTGTAACCGCGCACCCGCGAGACCGGCAGCTGGGCGTAGAGATTGCGAATCTCGTCGAAGACTTTGATGTAGGTCGCGGGCGTCGAACGCGAGGTTTTGCCAATCGGCGATTGATCGACTTCGTAGACGGTCTCGAATGACTCCGCGCCAGTCAGCGACGCGAATAAGTCGCGCGTGCCTTTCTTCTCCTTCGCCAGCTGATCGCGAATCGCCGGCAGAAGGACCGACCGCATCAACGTCGACTTCCCGGAACCGGAAATTCCAGTGATAACCGAGAGACGGTTTACCGGGAAACGCGCATCGACGTTCTTTAAGTTGTTCGCGTGCGCGCCACGGATTTCGATCCACTGCTCGACGTCGCCTAACGAGCGGCGACTCTCGCGCGTCGGATGACAGAGTGGCGAACGAAGGCAACGGCCGGTCTCGGAGGATCTGTGCGCCTGGATCTTGGCCAGCGTGCCTTGCACAACTACTTCGCCGCCATGAATCCCCGCGCCGGGGCCAAGATCGATGATGTGGTCGGCGCGCCGCATCGTCTCCTCGTCGTGCTCGACGATCACGAGCGAGTTCCCCTTCTCGCGCAAGGCGGTGAGCGTCTCGAGCAGTCGGATGTTATCGCGCGGATGCAGGCCGATCGTCGGTTCATCGAGCACGTAAAGCACGCCGCGCAGATTTGAACCAAGCTGCGCGGCCAATCGGATGCGCTGCGACTCACCGCCGCTCAATGTCTTGGCGGAGCGGCCTAGCGAGAGGTAGCCGAGCCCGACATTGCCCATGAACTCGAGACGCTGCCTAATCTCCGGCACGAGATCGTCCGCGATCGTTTTCTGGTTACCGCGGAACCGCAGTTTGCCGACAAGGTTCAACGCCTCCAAAGCGGAAAGCGCAGTGAAGCTGTCGATCGTCTTGCCTTGCAGCCGCACGTGGCGCGCGATCCCATTTAGCCGCGAACCGTGACACGCCGGGCACTCGCTGGCGTTCTCTACGTCTTCAAATTCACGCTCGGCCGCGACTTCGTTCTCCAGCACCGACTCGCCTGTTTCCTCTGTTCCGGTCTGCTTCGCGCGATTCCAAATCTCGCCGAACCCGCCGCATTCCTCACAAGCGCCGTGCGGTGAGTTGAACGAGAACAGCCGCGGATCGAGCTCCTCGAACGCGCGCCCGCAGCCGGGGCAACTCATCTCGGTGCTCATGACGGTGAGCCGATGTTTGGCGTCAAGCAGATGCGCGGTCCCGCGGCCAATATCGAGGGAACGCTGCACGAGCTTGCGCGCCTTGCGGATGCGCTTCGCATCGATCACGCCAACGACGACATCAATGGTGTGTTCCTTGAACCGCTCGAGCTTTCGGAACTGTCCAACTGGCATCAACTCGCCGTCGACAAAGAGCGTGTCGAACCCCTGACGCTCGGCCCATCGGGCGACATCGGTGTGGAAGCCTTTGCGCGCTTTCACGAGCGGCGCCAGCACTTTGAGCGGCCCGCGTTTCGCCGCCGTTTCGACCTGCTTCACGATCGCGGCGAGGCTTTGCTTCTGCACCGGCAGATCGCAATCGGGGCAGAACTGCGTCCCGGTTTTCGCGAAGAGGAGCCGGAGAAAATGATAAACCTCAGTAACGGTAGCGACCGTCGACTTACCGCCGCCGCGAGTGACGCGTTGCTCGATCGCAACGCTCGGCGGCACGCCTTGCACGAGATCGACATCCGGTTTCTCGAGCTGCTCAACGAACTGCCGCGCGTACGGCGACATGCTGTCGAGGAAACGCCGCTGGCCTTCCGCGAAGAGGATGTCGAATGCGACCGTCGACTTCCCCGAGCCGCTCAGCCCGGTGATGATCACCATTTTGTCGCGCGGAATATCGAGCGAGATGTTCTTCAGGTTATGCTCGCGCGCGCCGTGGATCTGGATCGCGTGCGTGCCGTTACTGTTCGTTGCAAAGCGCGGCGCTGTTTCTGCGGCAATCGCGAGATCGTCGTTGTCAGCGAACTCATAGCGCGCGGAAAGCGGAACGATCTTCTTGGCTTTGCCGAGGTGCGGCTTCAGAAACCGGCCAGTATGGCTGCCTTCGACTTCCACGACGTCTTCGGGCGTTCCCGCCGCGACGAGCAGACCGCCGTCCTCGCCTGCTTCCGGTCCTAGATCAATGATCCAGTCGGCGCACTTCATTACATCGAGATTGTGCTCGATCACGACGATTGAGTTGCCGCTCTCGACGAGGCGCTGAAACACTTTCACAAGCAGCGCAACATCGTCGAAGTGCAGCCCGGTCGTCGGTTCGTCGAAGATGAAAAGCTTGCCGCGCGCAGCGTCGCCGTTCTCCGCCTGCGCATGATTCCCGAGATGCGCGACAAGCTTGAGCCGCTGCGATTCGCCGCCGGATAACGTGTTCAACGGCTGCCCTAGGCGCATGTAGCCGAGGCCAACTTCATCGAGCACCTCGAGATGGTTCCCGAGCTTTTCGGATTCGCCGATCTGCGCAAAGAACTGAATCGCTTCGCTGACGGTCAGCTCGAGAATGTCGTGAATCGAACGGCCGTAGAGCTTCACGCGCAGCACGTGCGGCTGGAAGCGCTTGCCTTCGCACTCCGCGCAACGCACGAAGAGATCGCTCAGGAATTGCATCTCGATCTTCTCGAAGCCGGTGCCGCAGCAGCGCTCGCAACGTCCGCTGCCAGAGTTGAATGAGAACGCGCTCGCGGTAAGACCTTGCGCCATCGATTCTGGCAACGCGGAGAAGAGCTCGCGCACGCGATCGTAGAGGCCGAGGTAGAGAATCGGTGTCGAGCGAGGAGTACGCGCGAGCTGCGATTGATCCACCATCACGACATCGCCGATGCGATGCGCACCGCTGACGCTCTTGCACGCGCCGGGTTCCTGCTCGGTCGGCTGACCTTTCGCCTGCTGGAGATTTCGATACAGGACGTCGTGGATCAGCGTCGATTTGCCGGAGCCGGAAACGCCGGTGACGCAGGTGAAGACGCCGAGCGGGATGTCGACATCGACATTCTGCAGATTGTGTTCGCGCGCTCCGGTGATCTTGAGGACGCCACGCGATTTGCGGCGTCCTTTCGGAACGGCGATGCTTTTCCGTCCGCTCAGGTAATCGGCGGTGAGAGAATTTTTCCGCGACATTAGCTCGTCGCGTGTGCCGCTAAAGATGAGTTCGCCGCCTTGTTCTCCGCGGCCGGGCCCGATGTCGATGAGATGATCGGCGGAACGGATGATCGCTTCCTCGTGCTCGACGACCAGCAGCGTGTTGCCCTTGTCGCGCAGGTTGTGAATCACGCGGATCAGCCGGTCGACATCCCGCGGATGCAATCCAACGCTCGGCTCGTCCATGACGAACAGCGTGTTCACGAGCGACGCGCCGAGGCAGGTCGTGAGATTCACGCGCTGCACTTCGCCGCCGCTGAGCGTGCGCGTGGAACGATCGAGCGTGAGATAGCCGAGGCCGACGTCGCACAAATAGGTTAGCCGCGTCAGCACTTCGCGGCGCAACATCTCGGCAGTCGAGTCGTTAGGCGGAAGCGGAATCGTCGTGAGCAGATCGCGCGTGCGGCAGATCGGGCGCTGCGCGATATCCGGCAGCGTCAGTGCGGTGCCGAGCCACTTGCCATTCACCTCTGAAGGTGGCGGCGTGACGACGCGGTAGTTCAGCGCCTCAGGCTGGAAACGGCCGCCGTTGCAGGTCGGGCAGGTGACGTATGCGCGATAGCGGCTGAGCAGCACACGCACGTGCATTTTGTAGGTTTTGCTCTCGAGCCATTTGAAGAACCCACGGACGCCGTACCAGCGGTCGCTGTCTTCATCGTCCTCGTATTCGCCATTCTTCTTTTCACCGTTGATGACGAAGTCCTGGTCTGCTTTTGGCAGATCTTCGAACGGCACGTGCACGTTGATCTCCTCGCGCGCGCAGGCTCGGAGCAGATCCTTTTGCGATTCGCCCATCTCGTTCCCGCGGAACACCCGCACCGCGCCGGCGGCGATGGCTAACGAGCGATCGGGAATCGCGCGGTTTAGATCGATCGCGATTGTGCGGCCGAACCCGCGGCACTCAGGGCAAGCGCCGAGAGGACTGTTGAAGCTGAACAATCCTGGTGTCGGCGGCCGGATATCGAGATCGCAATGCGCACAGTGCCAACCGGTTGAGAACGGCGACTCCTTCTTCGTCTCGACGTCGATGAAGTTGATGCGGTCTTTGCCAAAACGCAGCGCGGTTTCGATCGACTCGACAAGACGCGAGCGCGCTTCATCCGACATCGTGATCCGGTCCTGGATGACCTGGACGCGCGCGCCGAGTCGCGCCACTTTCTCGTCAGTGTCTGCGCGGACGACTTCGCCATTCAGCCACACCCGCAGATAACCTTGCTGTTGCAGGAACTGGAAAAACTCGCGCGGCTCTGTCTTTGCAGGGACGGCAACCCAGAAAGTCAGCAACACCGTCTTGCCCGCGCACTCGCGCACGACTTCGTCCGCGATCGAGCGCGCCGTTTCCGGCCGGATTTCGCGATCGCAGCTCGGGCAAAACGCTTGTGCTATCCGCGGCCAGAGCAGCTTCAGGTAGTCGTTGATCTCCGTCATCGTGCCGACGGTGGAGCGCGATGATTTCACCGGGTTCGCCTGCTCGATCGCGATCGCCGGCGGGATGCCGCGGATCTCGTCGACGCGCGGTTTGTCCATGCGGTCGAGGAATTGCCGCATGTACGGCGAGAAGGTTTCGACGTAACGCCGCTGCCCTTCCGCGTAGATCGTCTCGAAGGCGAGACTCGACTTACCGCTGCCGCTCGGCCCAGTGATGACGGTTAACTGCCCGAGCGGGAGATCGAGATCGATCCCCTTCAGATTGTTTTGCCGCGCGCCGCGAATCTCCACGCAACCGCGATCCGCGGGCGCGGTGACGCAGCTATCGTCGAGCTCTTTCGAAACCACCGGAGATTATCCGGGATGCGGGGTGGCTTCGCAACATATGGAACCACTAGGCGCGACGCTAATTCTGGGGAGCGCAGGCTGCCAGCCTGCCGTTCGCGGCAGCTTGCCGCGAACCTTTGGTGTGGCGGCACGAGGATGCCGGCACGAAACATTCCGGCTCGGATTTGCCCTCCCCGCCCGAATGTTTTCGGCAGGCTGCCGAAAACTGCAGGCTGGCAGCCTGCGCTACCCGGAGACAGCGAAACGCTCCGCGACTTTGTCGTGCTGTGCGATGACCTCATTCGGCAGGTCGGGCTTCAATGTGTCGAAGAACTTCTGCTGACCCTCGAGCTCTTTGCGCCATTCGTCCGGTTTTACGGAAAGAAGTTCCGCGAGCGTGTCCGCCGGCAAGCCGTCCATCTCCTCGAGATCGAGATCTTCCCAGCGCGGCACCCAGCCGATCGGCGACTCCGCCGCGCCGGCGCGGTTTTCGCAGCGATCGATCATCCACTTCAGAACGCGCATGTTGTCGCCAAATCCAGGCCAGAGATAGGAGCCATCCGGGCCCTTGCGGAACCAGTTCACGTGGAAGATCAGCGGCGGATTCGTCAGGCGCGGACCCGTCTTCAGCCAATGCTTGAAGTAGTCGCCCATGTTGTAGCCGCAGAACGGCAGCATCGCCATCGGATCGCGCCGTACCTGACCGACCGCTCCAGTCGCAGCTGCGGTTGTCTCGGAGGCCATCGTGGCACCGGCGTAGACGCCGTGCTCCCAGCCGTACGCTTGGAAAACGAGCGGCATCGTGTCGCTGCGACGACCGCCGAAAATGATTGCGCTGATCGGCACGCCTTCGCCCTTCTCGACATCTGGATCCAGCACGGGATTGTTGCGCATCGGCACCGCGAAACGGCTGTTCGGATGCGCAGCTTTCTCCTTCGAGTCCGCCGTCCACGGATTGCCCTTCCAATCGGTGGCGTGCGTCGGCGGCGGGCCGTCTTTGCCCTCCCACCAGACATCGCCGTCTTCTGTCTCGGCGACGTTTGTGTAGAGCGTGTCGCGCTGAATGGATTTCATCGCGTTCGGATTCGATTTGTAGCTCGTCCCTGGCACGACGCCGAAGTAGCCGTTCTCGGGATTTACCGCGTAAAGGCGGCCGTCTTTGCCGATCTGCATCCACGCGATGTCGTCGCCGATGGTCGTGACCTTCCACCCCTTGAAGTGCGGCGGCGGGATCAGCATCGCGAAGTTCGTCTTGCCGCATGCGCTCGGGAACGCCGCGGCCACGTAATGCTTCTCACCTTCGGGCGATTCGACGCCTAGAATCAGCATGTGCTCGGCGAGCCACCCTTGCTGCCGCGCGAGATATGAGCCGATGCGCAGCGCGAGACATTTCTTCGAAAGGAGGACGTTGCCGCCGTAGCCGGAACCGACGGAGATGATCGCGTTGTCCTGCGGGAAATGGCAGATCAGGCGGCGCTCGGGATTCACATCGAGCAACGAGTGGACGCCGCGATTCCATTCACCGTTCTCGCTGTTCTCGAGGCGCTTCACCGCGACGTCGCCCATGCGCGTCATGATGCGCATGCTGAGCACCACGTAGATGGAGTCGGTGATCTCGAACCCGACCTTCGCGAGTGGCGAATCCGGCGGGCCCATGATGTAAGGAATGACGAACATCGTCCGCCCTTTCATCGCGCCTTTCAGCATGCCGTTGAGCTTCGTGTAAGTCTCGGCCGGGTCGGTCCAGTGATTCGTCGGGCCCGCTTCTTCCTTCGTCGGCGTGCAGATCAGCGTGAACTGCTCCACGCGCGCGACGTCGTTCTGATTCGACCGATGCAAATAGGAACCGGGGAGCTTCTCCTGGTTCAGCTTCCTCACGATGCCCTGCTGCTGCGCCTGATCGAGCAGGTACGCGTTCTCCTGCTCCGAACCATCACACCAAAAGATGTTCTCGGGCTCGCAGAGCCGCGTGACTTCCTGCACCCAATCGAGCACCGCCTTGTGCGACGGCTTGTGATCTCCGATCCCGCTCGGCGGGGTGATGGCAGGTGCGAGTTGATCCATAAGCTCGAATTCCGAAAGTGTGCTGCCGTCTGGAAGCGAAGGTTAGCTTTGGCCGCTTGAGGGAGTTGGCCAAGCTCTTTTTCGCAATGAACCGTCGTCATTCCGAGCGGAGCAAAGCGGAGTCGAGGAACCCCGTCGCGGAAGCTCTCGTACGGCCACGGGGTCCTTCGACTTCGCTCAGGATGACTGGCTGCGCGTGAACGCCGCTTGCGCCGCCGAATCGCGCGCCGTTTATTCTCGGATGTTCGGAGCCGTCACTTCCGATGACGACCAGCCAATCACTTGGGTCGGCCGTTACCCGCTGCACGTCACGACGCTGCTGGTCGCGGTGCACGCCTGCGCGGCGGTCATCGCCTGTTTGCTGACCTTCGCGGGCGGCGAAATTCTGACACACCTCGCGTTCGACAGCGCGCTCGTTCTCGGGCGCGGCGAGCTCTGGCAATTGGTCACGTATGCGTTTGTTCATCCGCCTTCGGGGCTGCTCTGGTTTCTGATCGAGATGTATATGCTCTACGTCTTCGGCCGCGAAGTGGAACGCTTCCTTGGCCAGCGCGCATTGATCGCCTTGTACGCGGCGCTGCTCCTCGCGCCGACGTTGCTGCTGACCGTCTGGGGTCTGGGTGAACGAACAGGCATCGCCGGATCGCCCGCGCTGCACTTCGGCATTTTTGTGGCGTTCGCCTCGATCTACCCGAGCGTCGAGATGTTCCTGCGCATTCAAGCGAAATGGGTGGTGCTCGCTTTGGCCGGGATCTACACGCTGCAGTTGTTTGCGTATCACGCCTGGTCGGAGCTCGCGGTCTTGTGGCTCAGCATTGGGGTCGCCTTCGTCTTCGTGCAGATGCGTGGCGCCGGGCCTGAGATTGAGTGGTGGACGAATTTCCGAGAGCGTTTGCAGTCGAAGCCGAAGTTCAAGGTCGTTCCGCGGCCGAGCTCCCGGCGCGTGGTCGAGCCGGAGGACGTCTATGTCTCGATCGATCCGCTACTCGAGAAAATCTCGAAGTCCGGCATCAATAGTCTGACTGCGAGCGAGCGGCGCGCCCTTGATCGCGCGCGCAATCAGCTGCTGAAAAAATCGCAGTGAGCCCCGCCGCGGCAGGCGACGGATCGGCGTTGCGCATCAGCGTCATCATCCCCACGTGGCGCGATTCGGAGCAACTCGCGATTCTGCTGCCGTCGGTCGTGCAGCTTGCAAACGTCGCCGAGACAATCGTCGTCGACGCTTCGGCGGATCGGCGAACGGAAGAGATCGCGCGGGCTTGCGGCGCGACCTATTTGCGCTGCGGTGAGCCAAATCGCGGTGGGCAGATGAACCTCGGCGGAATGCAAGCGGGAGGCGACGTGCTGATTTTCCAGCACGCCGACACTGAGCTGACGGACGAACATTTGCGGGCGCTGACGGTTGCGATGCGCGATACAGCGATCGTCGGCGGCGCGTTCCACCGGAAATTCGATGATCGCCATCCACGGCTGAAATGGATCGACCACATCGCGCGGCATCTGGCGCGCAATGGAGGCACGCTTTACGGCGACCAATCGATCTTCGCGCGCCGCGAAACGTTCCGTCGGCTCAACGGCTTCGCTGAAATCCCGCTAATGGAAGACATGGAATTTTCTCGGCGGCTCCGCGCAGCAGGGAAAACTGTTGTCCTCGACCCGCCGATTAAGTCCTCGCCGCGGCGTCACGCTCGACGTGGTTCCTGGCGCAGTAGCATCCAAAACGGCCTGTTCATTGTCCTCTACAAGCTCGGCGTCTCGCCGGTGCGACTGCATCGCTGGTATTACCGCGATCGCGGTCAGGCCGCCCAGCTTGGCGAAGACGCTGCGCTCACCTCGTAAACGCCCGAAGCGGAGAGCGAGACGGCCGGTAAGATTAACCGCCGTTTACGTGCATAGAGCTAAACCGCAGCTGCTGCGGGGCTTCTGATTCGGCTCCTTAGGAGCGAAAAATGTTACAATAGAAGTCTTGAATGGCGCCCGGCTTCCACCGCATCTTGTATGC
>JBHENE010000044.1:0-13922 GCA_046262215.1 Chthoniobacterales bacterium
TCGTGACCCTGCACATCGGGCGACAACGTTGCGCCCGCGTTGAAATGCAGCGTCACGCGATCGCTGATGATCTTACTGAACGGCAGACTCGCTTGGTAGCCGACAACGCCGTTGCCGAAGCCTTTATCGGCATCCCCGGTCGGCAATACCAAGCTCAGCCGCGGCGCAAAGGCCGGCATCGTGTCGGTCTCGGTGAGCGCCTGATAGCGGTAGTTCAAAAGGATGTCGTTGATGCCGTTCTCGGAATGGCCGCCGCTTTCGAGATAGCTGTAGGGAAGCGTGTATGAAAGCTGGTGCGATTGGCTAAACGCCGGCCATTCCTGCGTGAAGACAAACGACCACATGTGCTCGTCCGGGTTGGCATGGGTGTTGTTCGTGTAGACGACATTTAGAATGTGCTGCACGACGCCTTCTTCCTGGTTGTAGGCTTCCTCGATGAGGAAGGAGTTATCCTGCACGCCCTCCGCGAGGCGTTTGTGTTCGGAGCCAGAATCGGCCTGTGCCGCCGCGAACGGGACGCAGGCGAAATGGATGGCGACCGTGAGGAGGCAGAGTCGTTGTTTCAAGGGCGCGATGGTAGCGAACGCGATCGTTCACGCGAGTCTCTTTCTCGCTCTGTTCTGCTTCGCCGCTGCTTCGGTGAAGGGCGAGGCAGGGATGAATTTCGCGGGCGTTTCGCTGAAGCCGGGAGAGACCGTCCGTGCGGAGGTGCCACTGACGGCGCAGCAACAATCGTACGTCGCGGAAGGTGGAAACGCGGTGCCGCCGCACGCGGTCGCGGTATTAGCGACGCCGGCTGGATTCGATCCGCAGCGCAGCTGGCCGGTGCTGGTCGTGTTGTCTACGATCGATTTCCACCGTGTGAATGCGGATGATCTCCGCGACTTCTATCGACAGCCGGCGATCGCCGAAGGCTGGGTCGTTCTCGCGGGCGACGGTCCGGCACCCGCCGTGCACGACAGCGCCGGCTGGCGTGCGGGCACGACGCTCGCTGCGCTGGATGCGTTGCATCGCAGCTTCCCAGGCTCCTCGAAGTGGCCGATCGCGGTCACTGGTCTTTCCGGCGGTGCAAAGCGCGCGGGAACGATCGCGCCGCTGCTCGCGCTCGCAGGCTGCCGGATGACGGGGGTTTTCCTCACCGGAATCAACGAAGACCGCCTCAGCGAAGGCTATCGCACGCTGAAGCCGGGTGCGGCGTTTCTTCAGACGCCGATCTTTCTGAGCAGCGGCCAGGCTGATGAAGTGGCGCGAGTCGCGGAGCAGCAAGCGCTGAAGGCGTCAATGGAACGCGCCGGATTCAGGAACGTGCGTCAGGAGATTTTTCCGCAAGGCCACTCGGTCAGTCGTTCTGCCGTGCGCGCCGCGCTGCGCTGGTTTCGCGAAGCGCACTGAGTCGGCGCGGCTCTCGACATGAGACTGCAGCTGGCGTACCGATGCGGCACGTATGCTCGGACCAGCTAAGATTTACTTCATCATCTTCGGTCTCCTCACGATTGCCGGCGGCATCATGGGGTTCGTAAATAAAGGCAGCGTGCCGTCGATCATCGCTGGCTCGATCTCCGGCATCCTCCTTCTGGTGGCCGCGTTTCTCCTACCTGGTAACGTCATTGCCGGCCTCGCCATCGCCGGTGTTGTCTCGCTGTTACTCGCTGGACGTTTTCTCCCGGCGTTCATCAAAACCGGGAGCTTCATGCCCGCGGGCATGATGTCGATCCTAAGTGTCATCGGGTTCGTGATGGCGCTTGCCGCCTGGCTGAAACGGTAACGCCGCGTGCGCCGATTCCGCCTGAGCACGTTGCGCGTTTTCGTGTGGCTGCTGTTTCTCGGGCTGCTTACTGCGATCGTGCTGCGGTGGATTTCGCTGGAACGCTGGCGCTGGAACTTAGCTAACGTCGAGCCTGTCGCGCTCGCGACACCACGACGATCTGCAGCGCCGACACCTACGCCGCCACCGAAGCCGCCGGTCATCGGCGGCAAGCTCGAGACGGCGCGTTTGTTTAGCGGGATCAACTTGCGTTCGGCGGTCGAGGCTCCGCCGGGCCGCGCCGCGTCGGAAGAGCGCGTCGACCCTGATAGTTACGTGCTCGATTTGAAACTGCAGGTGCGGATGCCCGCGCCTAACAAGACCATCGAAGAACTCGCGAGCGTTAACCCGGAACTCCCTCGCATCCTTCCAGGTCTTGCGGCAATGCTGGGGCCAAACTCCGTCTCGCCCTTCTTTGCGCAGATCTACGACACGAAATTGAAAGGCCTGCGAGCGAATCTCGGCCGGCTCGATCAGTTGCTCTCGCGCCACAACTTCTACGACACGCAGACGGTGCTGCAGCTGCGCGATCCGAAGACGCAACGGAAAGCGGTTTTGCTGCAGTCGGACATGGATGTGGACTCCGATGGCTCCGACTCCGATCGCCTCCCCGCCGGCAGCGGCACGTCGCCAAATTTTCAGTCGTCGACGAGCTATCGTTGGGACAAAAAATCACAGATCCCGAATCCGTACATCGCGGGTTTCGAAGCGAAGGTCAAAGCGAGCGAAGCGGAGGCTGCACTGCCTTCCACTAGCGCCGAGCGGAAGCGCGAGCTGAAGAGCGCCGCGGCACAGGCGCGGAGCGAGATCGAAACGCTCAAGCGGTTCAGTTTTCTCATCGGCACGACCGATCCTTTTATCGTCATCCCTGGCGGCTTCACTAAGACCGACGGCGCGAAAGTCGGCGACTACGCCGTCGTAGTTTACGGCGACGCGATTTATCCAGCGATCGTCGGCGACGTGGGGCCGCCAGATAAAGCCGGCGAAGCGTCGCTGCGCATCGCGAAAGAGATCGGCGCGAACGCGTCTCCCACGAACCGCACGGTCAATGACCTGAAAGCGACGTATTTGATTTTCCCCGGCACGGCTGAGACGCAGTTCGGTCCGCCCGATCTCGATAAGATCCACGATCGCTGCGAGGCGCTGGTCAACGAAACCGGCGGCGCCGGTGTGCCATTGCACCGGTGGGAAAATATCATCCCGCCGTTACCGACACCGACGCCAAGCCCGACGGCGACGCCGGCTCCATCTGCAACAACGACGGCGTCGCCGAGCGCGTCTCCTTCCGCGAGCGCGAGCGGTTCGCCGGGCGCGTCACCAACGCCGACGTTTGCGTTCCCGCTTCCATCGCCAAGCGCCACACCTACAGCGACGCCCACGCCAAGCGCTTCTGCGAAGCCGAGCAGTTCCCCAATCGCGCAGCACAAACGCAAGTCGTAGCGCCCCCGCTCGCACGGCCAAAATGCGTCGCTCACGCGTTCTGTTATAGACGGCCGCCGGCCGTCGTTCTCGTTTACAGATGAAAGCTATCTACCGCAGCAAATTGCTTTGGGCCGTCGTGATTCTCCTCGTCGCGGTGCTCATCGTCCGCGCGATGCTCCCGATCTGGGTGCGTGATTACGTGAACCGAAAGCTCTCAGAGATGGAGGACTACCGTGGGCATGTCGCGGACGTCGATATTAACCTCTGGCGCGGCGCTTACACGATCCGCGCGGTCGAGATCAAAAAGGTCAGTGGCAACGTCCCGGTGCCGTTCTTCGCGGCTCCGGCTGTTGATCTGTCGGTCGAGTGGAAAGCATTATTCCACGGCGCATTCGTCGGCGAGATCAACTTCGAGCACCCGAAGATCAATCTCGTGAACGCCGCCAGCAAAGCCAACAGCCAGGCGCCGCTCGATGAGCCGTGGACCGAGAAAGTGCGACAGTTGTTCCCGTTAAAAATCAACCGCTTCACGGTCAACGAAGGCGAAGTCCACTACCGCGATTTCAGCAAGAAGCCAGCCGTCGACGTGGTGCTCGATCGCCTCGACGTCGTCGCTACAAACCTGACTAACAGCACGAAGGTGGCCGAGACTCTGAAGGCGAACATCGAGATGAAAGGTCGCCCGTTACGCGAAGGAACTTTCAAGACGGAGATCAATCTCGATCCGTATGCGGCGAAGCCTACGTTCGCGATGAAGAGCGAGATCGATGGTGTCCCGTTAGTGAAGCTGAATGAGTTTGCGAAGGCTTATGCGGGTATCACCTTCGAAGCCGGCACACTGCGCGTCGCGACGGAGATGAACTCGAAGCAGGGAAATTTCCGCGGTTACATTGAGCCCGTCTTCGACAAGATGGAAATCTTCGATCCGGCGCACGACGCGGACAACCCGATCGACTTCATCTGGCAGGGGATTGTTGGCGGGCTCACGCGCATCGTGCGCAATCATCCGAAGGATCGCTTCGGCACGAAAGTTCCGCTCTCTGGCAACTTCGACAATCCGACACCCGCCGTCATGGACACGGTGTTCAACGTGCTGCGGAACGCGTTCATCAAGGCCTTTGAGGGTCGTCTCAGCAATGACGACATTGACATCGAAAAGGTGAAGCAAGACCCCGACACGAAACGTTAGGCTGCGCAGGCTCGCGCGGTTGTGACATCGTCAAGTATGAGCACTGCTTCCGCATACGCTCCCGGCCGCGTCGAGTTGCTCGGCAATCACACTGATTACAACGGCGGCGTCGTTTTAGCCGCTGCGATCGATCGCGGAATTACCGTCACGGGCACAGCGCGCGGTGACGATCGGATTACGATCGCGTCGAGCCTGACGAACGAATCCGTGGATGTTTCGCTTCGGGAGATCGCGCCGAGGAGCGAGCAGAAATGGGCGAATTATCCGCTCGGTGTGGTCGAGCAGTTCCAGAAGCACGGTGACGCGATCAGCGGCTTCGATGCGCGCGTCACCGGCGACGTCCCCGCGGGCGCGGGGCTATCCAGCTCAGCTGCCTTGGAGGTCGCGACTGCCGGGTTGCTGATGAAGCTGAACGACCTGCAGATCGAGCCGCTGGAAGTGGCGAAGCTTTGTCAGCGAGCCGAGAACGAGTTTGTCGGCGTGCGATCGGGATTGCTCGATCAAGCGACATCTGTCTTAGGTCGCGCTGATCACCTGGTTTACCTCGATTTCACGAGCATCGAGGTGCAGACGATTCCATTTCCAGCTGGGTTTGCGCTCGTCATCGTAGAGTCGGGTGCGAAACACAGCCTGTTAGCAGGCCAGTATAACGCCCGCCGTGAAGAGTGCGCCGCGGCGGCGAAAGCGCTGGGTGTTGCAAGCCTGCGCGAAGTGACGCCGGTGGCGCTGGAAGCCGCGCGTGCGTCGCTTGATCCGCTGCTGTATCGGCGCGCAGCACACATCGTCGGCGAGAACGATCGGGTGTGGCGCGCGGTCGCAGCGCTGAAGAGCGGCGACGCAGCTGCGGTCGGCGAGTTGATGGACGCGTCGCATGAGAGTTCGCGTGTAAATTTCGAGAACAGCTCGGACGAGCTCGATCTGCTCGTGTCGATCGCGCGCTCGGTTCCCGGCGTTCTCGGTTCGCGGCTGACGGGCGGCGGTTTCGGCGGCGGCACGGTGACGTTAGCGGAGGCAGAACGGGCAGCGTTGATTGCCGACGAAATGCGAGCCGAATACGCGAAACGCAGCGGCCATTCAGTTGCTGGTTTCGTCTGCCGCATCGCCGATGGCGCAGCGGTTGGCTGGGCGGGGAAATAACGTCAGAGGATTTAGGAGCGCACGGCGAATGGCCTTGCGTGATCCAACGCAAATCGCGAAGCGTATCGGCGATGGCGATCGGCACGTTTCTCCCGCGCGCAGAATATCCCCGGCCAGATCGGCAGCGCGGCTTCGTCCACGGCGTTGATTGGAAGAACCTGAACGGCGCCTGGGAATTCCGTTTCGATCCGGATCGCGTCGGGGTCGAACAGGAATGGTTCCGGCCCAGTGAAGCGCGCTGGGGTGAGCAAATCACCGTCCCATTCTGCTGGGAATCACTGGCCGCGTGGGGTGAGGCGGACGCGGCCGGCAACGACAATTATTTCTCGCAGCGCGTTTACCGGAATCCCCTTACGGTTGATCAGTTTAATTACCGCGACGCGGCCCGGCATGAGGTCGGCTGGTATCGGCGAACCGTAGCGGTGCCGAACGGCGAAGCGTGGATCGGCAGGCGCGTCATCCTTACGATCGGCGCCGCCGATTTCTTCACCGATTGCTGGTGCAACGGGCAGCACGTCGGCCGCAATGAAGGTGGTTATATCCCGTTCGAATTCGACATCACGGATGCGATCGAGATTTCACCAAATGGCGAACGCACCGCCTGCATCGTGATGCGCGTCGAAGACCCTTTCGACAATCGCGAACAACCGGTCGGCAAGCAGTGGGGTTGGTACACCACTGTCAGCGGAATCTGGCAAACCGTATTGCTTGAGCCACGCTCCGCGACGTTTATCGATCATTTCGAAATCACGACCGACATCGAGGACGACGACGCGTGTTTTAAAATCTTCGCGAACGGCGGGAGCGAGTGCGCGATCGAGATCACCGCTCCAGATGGGCAGCGTTTCACCGACACATTCCCGGTCGTTGATGGCGTGGCGGAAGGCAGCATCACGCTCGGTTCGGCGCTGCTGTGGGACACGATCAACCCGCAGCTCTACTACGTGCAGTTCACGCTCCGGAACGGGTCATCAAACGATGTCGTGCACAGCTATTTCGGGATGCGCAGCATCTCGACGACACCGTCTGAAGATGTCTCCGCACCCGCGGTGCTGGTGTTGAACGGGGAGGCCATTTACATCCGCGGAGCACTTCATCAATCGTACTACCCGGAAGGCGTTTACACCGCCGGCGATGTGCAACAGCTGAAAGATGACATCGCTTACGCGAAACGCTGCGGGTTCGATCTCCTGCGCATCCACATCAAGGTCGATGATCCGCTCCTGCTCTATTACGCGGACACGCTCGGGATGTTGCTGCTCGCGGATTTCCCGAATTTCGGCGAAGGCGGCGACACCGCGCTCGGCCGCCGGCGTTATGAAGAAACGATGCGCGGCGCGATCCGCCGCGACTTCAATCACCCATCGATCATCGGTTGGTGTTTGTTTAACGAGACATGGGGATTCGGCGGGCAGGCGGAGATCCTGAAGAAGATCAATCCCAATCCGCCGGAGATAAAACCGCCGCCTGAGTGGACGATTCCCGAGAGCGCAAAGTTCCAAAACCAGCAGTCGTTCGGCTGGGTGGACGAGATGTGGCTGGTCGCGAAAGGCCTCGATCCCACACGGCTGGTCGAGGACATGAGCGTCGTCGAGTGGGCGCACCTCGAGCATTACGGCCACACGCGGACGGACCTGAACTCATGGCACTTTTACTCGAGCGATTATGAGAAGGCGAAGAAGCACATCGCCGAAGTGGTGAAAGAGACTTACGCCGGCTCGCGCTACAACTACACGAGCGGGTTCGAACAAGGCTCGCAGCCGTTGATCAACAGCGAGTATGGCGGCGTCGGCGCGCTCGATGGTGACATCGATATCAGCTGGAGCTTCAAATTCCTCACGAACGAGTTTCGCCGTTACGGCAATCTTTCGGCTTACATCTTCACGCAGCTGCACGACGTCGAGTGGGAGCGGAACGGCTTCCTCAACTACGACCGGACGCCGAAGGTTTTTGGCTACGATCCAACGGTTATAAACCAGGGCGATGTGTTGCCGATCGATGCGCCGCCGATTGCGCGCAAAGCGCCGGGCGAAGAAGTGGTGATCGATGTTGCGTCGTCGCATTTCGCGCGCCGGAAACGCGAGAACGTCACGCTCTCCTGGACGCTTAGCGGGATTGACTCGTTAGGCTGGGCCCATGATCGAATCGCGCAAGGGAGCAAGCCGATTTCATTCACACACTACCGCGTGGAACTGGCGGAGCAGATCCGGTTGCGCATGCCTGATCGCACCATGTTTTGCACGCTCTGGGTCCGAGCGGTGACGGCGGACGGCCTCGTGGTTGCGCGAAATTTCATCCACCTCTTTGTCGATGGCGGCTTTGTCGCGCGGGAGGAAACGCCGGCCGGATTGATCCTGCGCGCGGAGCCGCACGCCTGGAGCGGAGCGGAATGGAGCGGCGGCAGTGGGGATCGCGCCGAGGCGGCTGCGAGCGGCTCCTGTTATGGAGATGGCTATGGATTCTTTGAATGGGAGTTCCCGCTTGAACCAGCGGATCTCGCCGGCGCGAAAGCGATCCGTTTGCTCTGCGAAGCGTCGGCCTTTCGGAAAGGCACGCCGCAGACTGATGCCTTCGCGCAGCCGACATCGTTCCGCATGCTCCTGAACGGCGTCCGCGTCTACAGCGGCCTGCTGCCCAACCATCCGCATGACGCGGCCGGCGCGTTGAGTTACCTGCGACCCGATGGTCGCGGCGCTTACGGCTACCTCACGCACGCGAGCGTCGAGGGCGAGTTGCTCGCGAAGGTTCTGGCGAATGCGGGGTCCGATGTTTTTCACCTGCATTGCATGGTCACGCGCGAGAAGCCGCCGGTCGGCGGGCTCACGATCTACGGCCGCGACTCCGGGCGATCGCCGCTCGGACCGACGCTCATCATCGAGCGCTGATTTTCGCGCGCGACTGGACGGGGGCGCGCGTTCGCGGAGATTTCGCCTCTCCTTTCTATGAACTCCGACAGCAAAGATTTCCTCAAACTACTCGTCGAAACCCCGAGCCCATCGGGTTACGAGCAGAACGTCCAGAAGCTCGTTCGCGATCGCATCGCGCCGTGGTGTGACAGCGTTCGCACGGACGTGATGGGCAACGTCTTCGGTGTGCGCAACCCTGAGAACCGGCCGCGCATCATGCTCGCAGGTCACTGCGATCAGATTGGCTTCATCGTTAACTACATCACCGACGACGGGTTCCTCCATGTCGATCCGATTGGCGGCGTTGACCCAGTTGTCGCAACGTCGCAGCGCGTCTCGATCATGACGCGGCACGGCATGGTCCCGGGCGTGATCGGGCGCAAGGCGATCCACCTGATGGATGAAGATGACCGGAAGAAAGTGCCGAAGATGCACGACTTATATGTCGATATCGGCGTCTCGAAAAAGGAACAGGCGCTGGAGCATGTCGCCTACGGAGACGCAGGAGTATTCCTCCAGCCATACATCGAACTCGCAAACGAACGCGCCGTTTCCATGGCGTTCGACAATAAGATGGGCACCTGGATTGTGACCGAAGTTCTGCGGCTGCTGCACGGAGAGGAGTTCGCGGCGGGCGTGGTCGGAGTTTCGACCGTGCAGGAGGAAATCGGGCTGCGCGGCGCGCAGACCAGCGCGTTCTCGAGCGACGCTGAGGTGGGAATCGCGCTGGATGTCGCCCACGGCACCGACACGCCGGGAATCGAGAAGAAGAAGGCGGGAGATTTCCGCGTCGGGGGCGGCCCGATCGTGTCTCGGGGCGCGAACATCAACCCGCGTGTCTTTGAACTGATGATGGCGACTGCGGAAGGGGAAGGCATTCCGGTGCAGGTCGCGTCAGCAGCGCGCGGCACCGGCACCGACGCGAACGTGATGCAGCTCTCACGTGGTGGGATGGCGACAGGATTGCTCTCCGTGCCGCTGCGGTACATGCACACACCGAACGAGCTCCTCGCCCTCGAAGACCTCGAGAATACCGCGCGCCTGCTGGCGGCGTTCTGCAGGCGTGTGAAATCTGATCAGGACTTCACACCTTAAATGCGCGGTGGCATAAATGGGTCGCGGCCTTGCGCCTTTCTATGCACACGACCAGACGCAGGTTCATCAAAGTGTCCGCCCTTGCGGGCAGCGCCATCACCTTCGGCATCAAGCGCAGTCGTGCCGCTAACGTCCAGGCCGTGAAGCCGCTGCGTATTTTGATCCTCGGCGGCACTGGTTTTACCGGGCCGTTTCAGGTCCGTTGCGCCCTCGAGCGCGGGCATAAGGTCAGTGTTTTCAATCGCGGCAAAACGCACCCCGGCGAGCTCCCTGAAGGCGTCGAGCAGCTGATCGGCGATCGCAACGGCCAGCTTGATGCGTTGAAAGATCGCAAATGGGATGTGGTGATCGACAATCCCACCACGTTGCCCGTCTGGGTCCGCGACGCAGCGCAAGCGCTGAAGGGCAACGTCGATCGCTACGTTTTCATCTCGACGATTTCGGTCTTCGCGGACAACAGCAAACCGAATGACGAAGACGCAGCGCTCGCGAAGTACGACGGGCCAGATGCAATGAAGGAGACGATGGACGCGGTGAAGGCATCCGGCTTCAAGCTCTACGGTCCGCTGAAGGCGCTCGCAGAAGCCGAAGCGGAGAAGTCGTTCCCCGGCAAGGCGCTGATCATTCGACCCGGCCTGATCGTCGGACCTGGTGATCAAACCGATCGATTCACCTATTGGCCGATGCGCATCGATCGTGGTGGGGAAGTGCTCGCGCCGGGCGATCCCAAGGATCCGGTGCAATTCATCGATGGTCGTGACCTTGCCGAATGGACGATTCGCCAAGTCGAAGATGGCGCAACCGGCGTCTACAACGCGACAGGCCCGGCGCAGCAGCTCGGTGTCGGCGATATGCTCGGAGGGATCAAGGCCGCGCTCAAATCCGACGCGACCTTCACGTGGGTGCCCGCTGATTTCCTAGAGCAACACAAGGTTTCGCCGTGGTCTGACATGCCGGTATGGATCCTACCAGCCAGCGAAGAAGGCGCGCTCGGTCGCACGGTTATCAAGAAGGCACTCGACCGAGGTCTCACGTTTCGTCCGCTCGAGATGACGGCGCGCGACACCGTCAGTTGGTTCAAGTCACAACCAGCCGATCGGCAGGCGACGCTCCGTGCCGGCCTGACACCCGAGCGCGAGAAGCAATTGCTCGATGCATGGGAGGCGAAGCGCGCGAGACTGGCCGATGGAGTGTAGCGAACTGGTGGTGCAAAGGCGCAGTGATACGTCACCAATTCCGTAGCACTAACGGATTCAATACCGGCCGCTCAGTACGGTGAACGTCCTCTCAATCGAGCTCTCAAAAACGGCAACCGGCGACTACGTGCTGAAGTGCGTGCGCCGCGATGGCTCGGTGACATGGCAGCGCAACGAACAACCGCGCGCACGTTTTTTCCCGCTCCATGATCTAACGCATTACGCGGTCGAGAGCGTCCTCGCTGCCGCCGACGATGGATTTTACGGGCTAATTGCACGCGGTTGGGACATCCCGGAGACGACCGGAAAAGGGGCGCGAGGCGCGCTGCCGGACGCAACGATTGCAATCGAGCATCTCGTGGGCCTACTGGACGCGGAACGGACCAGCGGGGCTATCATCTCTGCAGCCGAGGTGAACGCCTACAGCGCCAAGTTCGCACAGCGGCACGGGCGCGCTCCTTTGCCTGAGCTAACGGACGATGTTCTTGCCCGCATCCGCGCCGAAGCCATGCGACTGCACGCGATGTGGGGCGCCCTCAGGCCACGCGAGACGATGACTCTTTCGTTTTCTCTTCCCTCCTATTCATGATTTCGTCGCCCAACCGGCGAGATCTCAGACCTTTAGGAGCTCGTACGAAGGCGATCGAGACCCGACGGCAGAGGAACACAACCGGTTTATCGATTGCGCCGCATTCGACAACGGACGCGGATCAGCGCGACGGAGCCGTTAAGCTTGATCGTGGGAACGCCTCGTTAGGTAAGGTTTCGGAGCACCCGAAGAAGCCGAAAAGAAATTCTCGCCTAACGGGCAACCGCCCGCATACGCTCGGCGGCTCAACCCTAAAATATGCTACACATCATCTGGTCCATCATCGTTGGTTTTATTATCGGCTTCATCGCGAAGGCGATCATGCCAGGGGCGCAAAACCTCGGCTTCATCATGACGACAATCGTCGGCATCGTCGGGTCCATTCTGGGCGGACTCATCGGCAGAATGTTCTCACGGCCTTCTCCCGGAACGCCATTTCACCCAGCTGGAATCATCATGTCGATCGTTGGCGCGCTGATCCTTCTGTTCCTGATGGGCCGCTTCTACCACGCGTAAGAATTTCCTCCTAGGCTAGCGCCGCCAACGCAAGTTGGCGGCGTTTGGCTGTACGGGAAGAGCGCGGCTAAAAGGTGCGCGGCGCGAACACCACCGCGCCGGACGCCAGCGCTACCGCACCTTATGAACGCGGAGGTTTCCGCCGCCGAGGATATACATACGCCAGCCGATGAACTCCTTTTTCAGGAGGACAGGCGGCGAATCACTCGGCGGATATGCGGCACTCGAATCCTGCGATTGTCTCCACACCTGGCCATTCTCGAGCGTGAAGCTCGTGCGGCCATTGTAGCCGGAGAACCTACCGACGATCCGGCTCTCGATGATCTGCGGCTGCGATGCGATTTTGTTATCCTTCACCGCGCGGGTAACGGCGACATTCGCGGCTTCCTGACTCTTCGAAGCTGCATACCCGGCGATAAATTCGTTCAGCCGCCCAAGTTCGTCCGGCGTCAGCTTGTTCAGCCCGGCATCTGTAAACGATTTCGCGGACATCGCTTTTTGAACACCGGGAAACTCTGCCTCCTGACCGTGAACCAACCCGGTGGTCGTCGCCGTCAGCGCGAGGGCGACGACAACAGTGCGTGCGAAGGATATTCTCATATCTGCTAGACTCCACTGACCACGGCTCGGGAAGTCAAAGCTAAATCTCTCGTGAGCTAGTCGAGTTCCTGGTTTGTTTCGGCGAAAGCTTTCACAGCGAACTCCAGATCTTCCCGCGAATGCGCGGCGCTCACCTGGGTGCGCACGCGCGCGGTGCCATGCGGCACGACCGGGTAGAAGAAGCCGATGACGTAAACGCCTTTCTCCAGCATGCGTGCCGCGAACTTCTGCGACTTCGCCGCGTCGCCAAGCATGATCGGCACGATCGGGTGGGTGCCGGGCTTGATCGTCAGGCCGCGCTCCGTCAGCGCTGCGCGGAAGAATTTCGTGTTCTCCTCCAGCTTGTCCCGCAGCTGCGTGGATT
Source organism: Chthoniobacterales bacterium (assembly GCA_046262215.1). GTDB lineage: Bacteria > Verrucomicrobiota > Verrucomicrobiia > Chthoniobacterales > UBA10450 > JACCTI01. The sequence continues at coordinate 12,819 of JBHENE010000044.1, forward strand.
CCGTCAAAAGCTCAAGGCCTTTCAGTGTCGCAGCAACGATCGGCGGCGCGACGCTGTTTGAGAACAGATAAGGCCGTGAGCGTTGCCGCAGCAGTTCGACGATCGCCTTGCGTCCGCTCGTGAATCCACCGCTCGCGCCACCGAGCGCCTTGCCGAGGGTGCCAGTGATGATGTCGATCTTCCCGAGGACACCGCGATATTCATGCGTGCCACGGCCGGTTTTGCCCAGGAATCCGGTTGCGTGCGCGTCGTCGATCATCGTGATCGCGCCGTATTTCTCCGCAAGCTCTACGATCGTCGCGAGCTCCGCGATCGTGCCGTCCATCGAGAAGCAGCCATCCGTCGCGATCATTTTCACGCGCGCGCCGCTCGCCTCCTTGAGCTTCATCTCGAGGTCCGCCATGTCGTTGTGCTTGTAGCGGGCGCGTTGCGCTTTGCAGAGGCGGATCCCATCGATGATCGACGCGTGATTCAGTTCGTCCGAAATCACCGCGTCTTCAGGTCCGAGCAACGTCTCAAATAATCCGCCATTCGCATCGAACGCGCTGGGGTAGAGAATCGTGTCTTCGGTGCCGAGGAACTCCGTCAGCTTCGCCTCCAGCTCCTTGTGAATGTCCTGCGTGCCGCAAATAAAACGCACGCTTGCCATGCCGAAGCCATGGGTGTCCAGCGCCTCTTTCGCCGCGGCGATCAGCGCCGGATGATCCGCGAGGCCGAGGTAATTATTCGCGCAAAAGTTCAACACCTTCGTGCCGCCGGTGACCGAGATGTGCGCGTCCTGCGGCGTGGTGATAATGCGTTCCGTTTTGTAGAGACCTTGCGATCGGATCTCATCGAGAGTTTGCGCGAGCTGCTGTTCGAATGCGGCGAGCATCGCGCAACTTCGACGATTCACGCGGCCATGCAAAAACGCGGAGAAATATTCTTGCCGAGGATTGTGAATAACTGTTAATAACTTTCGATATCCCGTTGCAAACCTCGCGTTTCAACCTCGTCGCCCTCTCCGCGCTCGTCGCTGCGGCCTGCGCCCTTCTCACCTCGTGCGGGACAACAAGGACAGCCTCGACGCATTCGCTTCCGCCGTATGAGCCGCCGATCGCGAAA
>JBHENE010000045.1:0-3064 GCA_046262215.1 Chthoniobacterales bacterium
GCTTCAGCGAAAACGCGCGGCCAATCAGCCGTCAGCCCGATGCGGTAGTTGTACACGCGCCCCCGGGGATGGCCGAGAATGTGAACATTCGGGTTTCGCAACGCCGCGAGGTAACGCTCCGTTTGATCAGCCTTTAAACGCAGCGCGGAGTGGAAAGAACCGAGCACGAGATCGAGACGCGATAACGCACGCGGCTCCATGTCCCCTTCCCCGCGCGGATTCAGATTCATCTCGAGTGCATGCAGCACCGTCACCTTCGATCCAGAGGCACTGTTCGTCTGATTGACGGCCGCGATTTCCGCCGCCTGCTCCAGCAGCTGCGCCTCATCGATGCCGCCAGCGATTTTCAAACCTTTGGAGTGATCGGTGATCGCAATGTATTCATAGCCGCGCGCTTCTGCCGCTTCAGCCATCTCGGCGACCGTGCCGGTGCCGTCACTCCACTGCGTATGCATTTGCAAGTCGCCGCGTAGTCGCGGAGCCCACGTAGGATCCGCCGCTAAAATCTTTCGCGCCTCGGCCATCGTGAGGAAATCCTCACGCAGCGGATCATGCGGCTCCGTCGAGCTGCTTGTCGCTCCCTCGAGGCAGCTGCGAATCTGCTCGGCGACGAACGGCCCCACGCTGTGCAGCTCCGTTAAACTGCGCCCACTCGCGAGCAGATCGCCCGCTTCCTCATCCCACAGGAAAGCGCTGCGAGCAGCGCGCTTCAACGCTCGCTGCCGCGTGCCTTCAGCGGTCCCAGCGCTCGCAGCTAGGAACTCTGCGACTCGCGCGTTTGATACCGCCACGCATTAGCCGTGTCACATCCGCACCGTCGCTTCAATCAGGAACAAATTCGCGGCGCGCTTCTTCGCGACCGGCTCCGTGGCACGGGCGCTGCTTAAACAGATGATGCGAGCGAGCTAGGAAGTCACTGCTCTAAAATCTAAAAGTTACGTTACGTTCCTTTAGCTCTCGCGGCGCCATCAGAGATGATCGCGCCTTTTTTTTGCGTAGCCGAGAGACGGCGACGTTCGGCCGCGTTAGAAAGGCTTGAGTTCGGCCTTTGTCGGCTCGACGAACTCCGCGGACGCAACTGTGAGCGTCTGCCCGATGTGCTTCGAAAGTTCCACCGCGAGCACCGACGCGATCTCTTTCGGGTCGCGGGTGTACGACGGGATCGGAAAGCCGCCGCTGTTCCGATCGTAGCCGAAGACAGTGCCGTTCGTTTCCCAGACGCAGTAAGCATGACCCGCGGAATTGTTCGAGTAGCGAACCAGCAGGACTTTCGTCCAAAAGTCGGGCTCGAGTTTGTGCTGCGCCTGGACGACCGCGGTGTAGTTGCAGGCGGAGACCACGCAGCCGTTGATCATGGCGAGATCCTGCTCGGCCGCCGCCGTCCCGGTCGCTGGCGAGTGGTGGGTCCCAAGGACGAAACACCCAATGCCGACGAGCAGCGGCGAGATAATCTGACGGAAGAAGAGGAAATTAAGAAAATTCATCGGATGTTTTCTAAAAGCGGCTTCGGAATATGGTTTTTATAGATCAGCGGTGTGGAAATAGGAAGAAGTATTTCGGGGTTATCGCAGAATCTTATGCGGGAATTACGTACCTCACGCGTGCAGAGACGTAATTCCGCCGTCAACGTAAGCTCTGTCCAGCCGAACGAAAGTGCGAACATAACGAACATCGCCTGCGATCTCCTAAGAAGACGCCCGTGAGGGAGACAATCGCCCGCCGTGGCGGCCGCGAGCGGCGCAAAAACCTTCCCCGCTAATGAAGCCAGTCGCGACGGAGTGCCGCCCATGACTTTCCATTTGACCCCGAAAAAGCTTGTCCGGGCGACATCGCTCGGTCGCAGAGCAGCCTAATGTCCGTGGCGATTCATCCCCAGGCGCGAATCGGCCATGTGCATCTCAACGTCGCCGACCTCGAACGTGCGATTGCCTTCTACCGCGATGTGCTTGGCTTCGAGCTGACCCAACGCTACGGCCGGAGCGAGGCCTTCCTCTCGGCTTGCGGCTACCATCATCATATCGGCCTGAACACGGGGGAGAGCGCCGGCGGTTCGCCACCGCCGGCGGGAACGACCAGCTTGTTTCACGTCGCGATTCTCTACCCGATGCGAGTTGAACTGGCGAGCATTGCAGCGCGTGGTGGCCGCCGGAATTAGTCTCAACGGTGCGTCGGACCACGGCGTCAGCGAGGCGCTCTATCTGCGCGATCCGGACAAGAACGGGATCGAGCTCTACTGGGATCGGCCGCGCGAATTATGGCCCCACGATGAGCAAGGCCAGCTGGCTATATACAGCCGACCCCTGGACCTTTCCGACCTTCTCAAACAGATCCAAACATCATCAACGGAAACTCCACAGACATCATGAACGAACTATCACATGCAGAGAGCACCCGCACAGCTGATCACCCGATCGAAGACCTGATCCTTCGCCGCTGGTCGCCGCGAGCGATGAATAGCGATGCGATCACCGACGACGAGATGCTGAGGCTGTTCGAAGCTGCGCGTTGGGCGCCTTCGACCTACAACGAACAGGAATGGCGTTTCCTCTATGCCCGTCGCGAGACTGCAGAGTGGTCGCGCTTTTTCGCCCTGCTCACCGAAGCGAACCAAGCCTGGTGCAAGAACGCCGCCATGCTTGTCGCGATCGTTGCGCACACCGTCTTCGCGAAAAATGGCAACGCGAACCCTGTGCACCTGTTCGACTGCGAGAGCGCTTTCGAGAACCTGTCGCTGCAAGGCACGGCCATGGGATTGGTTGTGCACGGCATGTCTGGGTTCGACTATGAGGCGGCACGGACTTCATTGGCAGTGCCAGATCGCTTCGCCGTCGCCGCCATGTTTGCGGTCGGTCATCCCGGTGACGCCGCGGAGTTGCCGGAAGGTTTTCGCGCGATCGAGAAACCGTCTGGCCGTCGGCCAGTGAAGGAGAGTATTCGCGAAGGCGCGTTCTCGTTCTAAGTCGCCGATTCGCGCGAAGAGCACGCGTCGATCACTCGTCGGCTGCCGAAGTTGAGAAGTGGAGGCGAGGGGAGTCGAACCCCTGTCCTCGAAGCTGTCTACGCA
>JBHENE010000046.1:0-12510 GCA_046262215.1 Chthoniobacterales bacterium
ACATCCCGCAGTCCTGCCCTGACAACCCGACGGCGAGAAGTCCCGCGGCCTGCAGCTCTCCGACGAGGTCCATCTGGGCAGAGCCTTTCAGCGCCATCTTCGCGACGTCGAGCGTCTCCGGCGAAGTCACGCGACGCCCGGCGACTTTAGTTGTCGTTAGGCCAAGCTTTTCCGCCAGCGCGTCAACGGCGGGCCCGCCACCATGCACGACCACGAGCGGGATCGAAAAGCTGGAGAGCGACGCGAGCTGGCCGCACACACTTTTGCGCACTGCAGGATCGGCGAGAACGTCGCCGCCGATTTTCACAACGAACGGCTTGTCGCGAAAGGCGCGCACATATTTCGCGGCATCCTTTAGCGGCTCGAATGGAGAGAGTTGCGGCATCGTCAGTGCAGGAGCCATTCAAGCAGCGCGCGCTGCACATGAAAGCGATTTTCTGCCTCGTCGATGACGCGGCTCGACGGACCATCAAGCACGGCGTCGGCGACTTCGACGTTACGCCGGACCGGGAGGCAGTGCAGAAAGATCGCATCGTCTGCAGCTTGCGCGATCTGCTGCGGGGAGATCATCCAGTCGGTGTGCTGCGCGACGGAAGCGCGCGGCAGGTTTGAAGCAGTCGATGGGCCCCACGATTTCGCATAGACCGCACGCGCGCCTTGTAGCGCAGCTGCTTGATCGTGGCTGAACGAAATAGTGCCGCCTGACGCAGCGGCATAGCCCTGCGCTTCGGCTACGACACCGGGATGCAACTCAAAGCCGGGCGGGTGCACAACGCGAACTTCACAACCTCGTGCCGCCGCCGTCAGCAGGAAAGAATTCGGCACCGCTTTCGGCAGCGGCTTGATGTGTGGCGCCCAGGTTAACGTCACCGGCACACCACGCGCCGACCCAAACTGGTCCTCGATCGTCATGAGATCAGCCAAGCCCTGGCACGGATGCTCGCGTGCGCTTTCCATGCTGACGATCGGCACCGTCGCGTACTGCTCAAACGCCCGGATAATTCGATCTTCGTGGTCCAAGTCGTCGTCGACGCCAGCGGCGAACGTGCGAACGGCGAGCGCATCGACATACCGGCTCAAAACTGACGCAGCTTCTTTTAGATGCTCCGGCCGGTCGCCGTCCATAATCGCGCCGAGCTGGTCCTCGAGCTTCCACGTGTCATTGCCGGCATCGAGGACAATGGCGTTACCTCCGCCACGCATCATCACGGCTTCAAATGAAGTGCGCGTACGCAGCGATGGATTGAAGAAGAGCATGCCGAGGATCTTGTCGGCGAGATGCTTTCCGTGCGACTGCCTTTTCCAGGCGTGCGCGGTCGAGAGCACGCGGTCGACTGTTTCGAGGCCCAAGCTGGCGATGCATCTGGCCGATCTCATCAGGAGAAATCGGCGACCGCGGCTGTGAGCGCGGCGATCGCTTCGTTGCTCAGATTCAGCGGGGGCATCAGCCGCAACACATCAGGATCAGAACTGCCGCCGATAAGAATCTGTCGATCCTGCAGATGTTGCTTCAACGCCTTTGCGCGACCCGGAACTCTCAAGCCGAGAAGTAATCCCGCACCATGAATCTCTTCGACGCAGGTGCCGGCAAGATCCGTGCGAAGGCGCGCTTCCGCTGCGACGGCGCGTTCCATCAGTCGTTCGGATTCGATTACTTCGAGTGTGGCGAGGAGCGCGGCGCAAGCGAGCGGCGACCCGCCAAACGTGCTGCCGAGGTCGCCTTGTTTGAGTTGAGCGGCGACGGCTTCGCTCATCAGTAACGCACCCATCGGAACGCCGGACGCGATGCCCTTTGCGCTTGTGATGAGGTCGGGTTTCAGGCCGTGTTTTGCGGCGGCGAACGAAAATCCGAGCCGCCCGACGCCGGTCTGAATTTCGTCGAGGACAAGCAGTGCGCCTGCGGCGGCAGTGGCGGCGCGCAACTTCTGCAGAAACCGCGTCGTCGCCACGCGCACGCCGGACATGCTTTGGATTGGCTCAAGAATCACAGCCGCCACGCCGCCGAAATCAAACCGCTCAATCGCCCCTTCATTATTCCAGGGCAGGCGAGTGCAGGGCGCGAGAAATGGAGCGTATGGATCCGCAATCTTCGGGTCGTCGGTGACCGACAATGGCAACGTGCCGCGACCATGCCATCCGCCCTCGAATGCGGCGAACGCATATCGGCCGGTGATCTTCGCCGCGACCTTCAGCGCGTTTTCATTCGCCTCGCTTCCGCTGTTGCAGAAGAACACCGACGCCACGCCGACGTCGCCGCGCGAGTTGGCAAATCGGACTAGCGCTTCGGCGGCGGCGTTGCGCACGGGCACTTCCGCGGCCGTGCTGTAGAAGAGAAGCTCGTTTGCCTGCCGCGCGATCGCGGCGGTCACGGTCGGATGTGCGTGACCTGTGCTGCAGACGCAATGCCCGCCATAGAAATCGAAGAAGCGGTGCCCTTGATGATCGAAGACGCAATCGCCTGCGCCCCTAACGAGTGGAAAAGGGAATGGCGGATACGTCGGCAGCAGCGCCTGTGACATTGGCTCAGCGCGGCGCGTCAGCCTGTTGATGGTATTCCTGCAAAGTCTTCACCGACACGCCGTGCGTCTGAAGGGCGCGAATGCCGATCACGCTCGCCTGCGCAGCGCGCATCGTGGTGATGATCGGAATCTTGGCGGCCCGCGCGCCGGTCCGCATTTTCAGTTCGTCCTCGCGCGGGATCTTTCCGCTCGGTGTGTTGATGATTAACTGCACGTCGCCATTTTTGATGCGATCCAGCACGTGCGGGCGTCCTTCGCGCAGCTTGAACACGCGCGTGGCCGGAAGGCCGGCGGCGATCAGCGTATCGGCTGTTCCCCCAGTCGCGATAATGCCAAAACCGAGCGCGGTGAAGTCGCGCGCCAGCGGGACGACGCGCGGCTTGTCATCATCTTTTACACTGATGAAAATGTTGCCGGACTTCGGCAGCGCGGGCGGCGCGGCCATCTCCGCTTTGGCATAAGCGAGGCCTAGATTCACATCGATCCCCATCACTTCCCCGGTCGATTTCATCTCTGGCCCGAGCGCGGTATCGCGGCCCTGGAAGCGCAGGTATGGGAACACCGGTCCCTTCACCGAGAAGTGCTTCGGCACGATCTCTTCAGTGAATCCGAGATCAGCCAGCTTTCCACCGGCCATGACTTTCGCCGCGAGTTTCGCGAGTGGAACCCCGATGGCTTTGCTAACGAAGGGGATCGTCCGCGATGCGCGCGGATTCACTTCGAGCACGTAGACGTCTTCGCCTTTCACCGCGAACTGCACATTCATCACTCCGCGCACTTGAAGCTCGCGCGCCATCGCTTTGGTCGCGGTCGAGATTTCTTCGAGAACCGCAGCCGACAGCGAGAAAGTGGGGATCGCGCACGAGCTATCGCCGCTATGAATCCCGGCGAGCTGAACGTGTTCCATGATCGCGCCGATCACCGCGCGATCGGCGTCAGCAATGCAGTCGACATCCACCTCGATCGCGTCTTCCAGAAAACGATCAACGAGCACCGGCCGATCCGCGCTGATCTCGACCGCGGTCTCCATATAGCGCCGTAGATCAGCGTCGTTGTAAACCAACTCCATGGCCCGGCCGCCCAGCACAAACGACGGTCGCACGAGCACTGGGTAGCCGATCCGCTGGGCTATCGCGACCGCTTCCGCCGCACTGACAGCAGAACCGCTCGGCGTCTGCCGAATGCCGAGCTTGTCGAGCATTGCGGAGAAGAGCTTTCGATCTTCCGCCTTCTCGATGCTCTCCGGCTGCGTCCCGAGAATCGGCACACCAGCGGCGCGCAAACCGGCCGCCAGATTCAACGGAGTTTGTCCGCCGAACTGCACGATCACCCCTTCAGGCTGCTCCTGATCGTAAATGTTGAGCACGTCTTCGAGGGTAAGCGGCTCGAAGTAGAGCTTGTCGCTGGTGTCGTAATCGGTGGAGACCGTCTCGGGATTCGAGTTCACCATGATGGTCTCGAAGCCGAGATCGCGCAGCGCGAACGCCGCGTGCACGCAGCAGTAATCGAATTCGATGCCCTGGCCGATGCGGTTCGGACCGCCGCCCAGAATCATGATCTTGCGCCGGTTGCTGCGCCGCATCTCGTTCTCGCTGCCGTAGGTCGAGTAGTAATAAGGCGTGTAGGCCTCGAACTCCGCCGCGCAGGTGTCGACGAGTCGGTACGTAGGAATCACGTCGGCAGATTTGCGCTCATCGCGCACTTGCTGCTCGCTGCATCCACGCGCGACGGCGATCTGTCGGTCGGAGAAGCCGAGCTTCTTCGCTTTCCGCAGGTCTAACGACTCTAGGCGCGTCGACTCCTGCACGATCTGCTGGATGTTGTGGAGAAACCAGCGATCGATCTTCGTCAACTCGAAGACCTCATCGATGCTCATGCCGTCCTGAAAGGCCTGCGCGACGTAGAAGATTCGCTCCGCATTTGGGACGTTGAGCTTCAAGCGCAACGTATCCGGATCGACGCGTTTCTCGGCGCCGTCGGCACACAATCCGAAACGCTTCACCTCGAGCGAACGCAGCGCTTTCTGCAGCGCTTCCTTGAACGTGCGTCCGATCGCCATCGCTTCCCCGACGCTCTTCATCTGCGTCGTCAGCACTGGGTCCGCCTGCGGGAATTTTTCGAACGTGAAGCGCGGCACCTTCACCACGCAGTAGTCGATCGTCGGCTCGAAGCTCGCCGGCGTCTCGCGTGTGATGTCGTTCCGGATTTCGTCGAGCGTGTAACCAACTGCGAGCTTCGCCGCAATTTTCGCAATCGGGAATCCGGTGGCTTTGGACGCGAGCGCCGAGGAACGCGAGACGCGCGGGTTCATCTCGATGACGACCATCCGCCCGTTCTGCGGATTCACCGCGAACTGAATGTTCGATCCACCGGTCTCGACACCGATTTCGCGAATGACCGCGAACGAGGCATCGCGCATCAACTGATACTCGCGGTCTGAGAGCGTCTGCGTCGGCGCCACGGTGATGGAGTCGCCCGTGTGCACGCCCATCGGATCGAGGTTCTCGATCGAGCAAACGACCACGCAGTTATCCGCGCAGTCGCGCATCACCTCCATTTCGAATTCCTTCCAGCCGACGAGCGACTCCTCGATCAACACTTCGCTCACCGGCGATAACGCGAGGCCGCGGTTCACCGTTTCGTCGAGCTCTTCGCGGTTGTAAGCGATCCCGCCACCTGCGCCGCCGAGCGTGAAGGCGGGGCGAATGATCAACGGAAATGCGCCGATCTTTTCCGCGATGGCTGCTGCATCCGAGATCGTGTGCGCGATGCCCGACCGCGGAACATCGAGTCCGATCCGCAGCATCGCTTCTTTAAAAAGCTGGCGGTCTTCGCCCTTCGCGATCGCCTGGGCGTTCGCGCCGATCAGCCGCACGTTGTGACGCACGAGCGCGCCGTTGCGGTTCAACTCCATCGCGACATTCAGCGCGGTCTGCCCACCCATCGTCGGCAGGATCGCGTCGGGCTTCTCGCGCTCGAGAATAGCCTCGACTACCTCAGGCGTGATCGGCTCGACGTAGGTGCGATCCGCGAACTCCGGATCCGTCATGATCGTGGCCGGATTCGAGTTCACGAGGACGACCTCGTAGCCCTCTTCCTTCAGCGCCTTGCACGCCTGGACGCCCGAATAATCGAACTCCGGCCCCTGCCCGATCACAATGGGACCCGAGCCGATGAGGAGGATTTTCCGGAGCTCGTTGTTCCGCGGCATTTCGCAGCGGGAGCGTAGACGAATTTAGAGCAACGTCACCCAGTTAATCGGCGAGCCGGGCGCCCGTAAGCCAAGGCGAAATCCAAACGGCTAGTGCATCATCGTCAGCTACTGGAGGAGCGTCCACGCGATCAAACAAATGCCACTGCTCGGTGTGCTCCGTTGCTTCGCCAGGCGCGAGTTGCACGAGCGGGCCGAGCGCCTCCACCTCGAGCATTTCCGCGTTCGTGAACGTCTCGAAGTTGCAGCCGAAGTCGGGATACGCCGCGCAGTCGCGATAATCAATCGTCTTCACGAAGAGCGAGTCGTCGCGATGATAGGCGATCCATTTCTCCCGATGGGCGAGGCCGAGCTTTGTCGGACCGGCGTTGTCTTGCCGCAGTGTTATGAATTTCCTGCCCCAGCTCCACCGCGGATCCGTCATGTCGGTAAAGGCCCAGAGCGTCATCGGACGATTCGGGAGGAGATCGCGCGGATGCTCGCCGAGCGGCGGCAGCGGAATGATCTCGATGCCGCCCGGCCGCATCACGCTTAATCCCCACGTGGCAGTCGGCCATGATGTGCTGTCGTGATTCTCTGCCCGATGGGTCGCCGTCACGCACGTGGAATTTGGATCGAGGGCGATCGTCAGGATCTTACGGATCGGCAGCTGGTGGGTTGGCGCGTTTTCAACTTCGACGCAGTGCTCCGAAACGACGCGGTGTTGAACGGGCTCGTTGTCGGGCAGATAGCTTAAGACCGGATCTTCCGGCGCCAGCCAAAAGCGATGGCCGCCACGCGATTTCCAGTCAGCTTCGCCAGTTGTTCCGAGCTGGTCAGCGAAGTTCTTGAACACGTTTTCTCCGCGCGTCGTGCGGTACGAGATCACGCGCGGGCCAACATCGAGCGTGATAATCAGCTCGGCGTGTTCGTTGCGCAGCCGGAGATTATTCGGCCAGCCGCCGAAGCTGACTTGATCGACGGCCATATCAAACACCGGTCATTCCGAGCGGAGCGAAGCGTAGTCGAGGAACCCCGTGGCACTACGTCTGGTTTCGCAACGGGGTCCCTCGACTTCGCTCGGGATGACTGTGGCGGTAACGCCAATCGTGCTCATGCGGCGGACGCAACCTTCCGCTGCCGATCGAGGTAGACCTTACAAACGCCCTTCATCCGCGTGAGGATGTAGTAGGTCGTTTGGCTGCGGACGCGGACCAGTTCGGCGCCAACGATGCGCGTCACGAAATCGCTCGGAAGTTCGAGAATTTCCTGCGGCGTCGCTCCGTCGAGGCCTTTGCAGAGTATCGCAGTCATCGCGCGGGTGAGCGTTTGAACTTCGGGCCCGAGAGTCATACGAAAATGCGCTTGGCCGGCTTCGTCTACGTGCAGATAAACGCCAACGGTATCGGCGCATTCTTCGTCTTTTCGCACATCCTCTAGCTCGAATTGCTCGCCTGGCCGCGGCTCCTGCTTCTTCGCGCTGTCGGCGTACGACACCAAGGTTTCGCGCCGCTCCACCTCCGGGAGCGACTCGAACAGATTGATGATGTTGTTGAGCTTCGGCGGGTACATCTTCAGGCGAGGAACGCGCTACGCACTGCGCTCGATCGGCGCGCCGACTTTGTTGCCCCACTCGGTCCACGAACCGTCGTAATTGCGAACGTTATCAATCCCGAGCAGGTAGGTGAGCACGAACCACGTGTGGCTCGATCTCTCTCCGATCCGGCAATACACGATCGTGTCGCGGTCCGACGAGACGCCGCAGTCCTGCAGGTAAATCTTCGCCAGCTCCGCCGCCGACTTGAAGGTGCCGTCGTCATTCACGGCGGTCTTCCACGGCACACCTTTGGCGCCGGGAATGTGGCCGCCGCGCAGCACGCCTTCCTGAGGGTATTCTGGCATGTGCGTGATCTCGCCTTTGAACTCGCCAGGTGAGCGCACATCAATCAACGGCTTGCCAGCCTTGCTTTGCGCGAGAGCTTCATCAGCGAATGCGCGAATCTCGGCGTCATAACGCTTTTGCGGAACGGGGTAATCGACTGCCGGAAATTTCACGACGTCGCGCTTCATTGGGCGACCTTCCGCTTTCCACTTGTCGCGGCCCCCGTTCAAGATCTTTACGTTTGTGTGGCCGTAGAGCCGGAATGCCCAAAGCGCATACGTTGCCCACCAGTTGGCCTTGTCGCCATAGAAGATGCAGGTCGTTTCAGGGGTGATCCCATTACGAGCGCAAAGCTCCGCAAACTTCTCCGGCCTGATGTAATCGCGAATGAGCGGATCCTGCAGATCCGAACGCCAATCAATGTGCACCGCGCCGGGAATGTGGCCCGTATCGTAAAGCAGGATGTCTTCGTTCGACTCGACGATGCGAATGCCTTCGTCATCTAAATGCTCAGCGAGCCAATCCGTCTCGACGAGCGCTTCCGGGTGCGCATACGAAGCTGGCGTGTTCATAGAGCGACGTTCCTGCGCGCCCGAAAGCGCTGCAAGGTCTTTTCGGATGTCGGACGCGTGCAAAGGCAACGGTGCTTCAGTGACTTACGAGCGTATGTCATCCTGAGCCGCGAAGACGGTCGAAGGATCTCGCAACCGTTCTGGCGCATGCGCCATCGGGATTAGCGTGATCGACGGAGCGGCGGGAGATCCTTCGAGCGCGCTTCGCCGCCTCAGGATGACGCGGTCGCCGGTTTGTGAACGGGATGACGCATTACTTCCGCCGCCGTCCGAAGGAGTAACCGCCATGCGTACGGCCACCGCCGATCGCTCTTTTGCCGCCAGTCATCGACTCCGGCTCGAAAAGGGCGGTGTAGAGATACGGGAAGCCTTCGAGTTTCAGCCGCGGAATCTTTGCACCAATGAAGCGCTCAATCGCCTGAAGTGAGCCGAGCTCTTCGCCATTCATCAGCGTGAACGCGTCACCGACCTTCTGCGCGCGCCCCGTGCGGCCGATGCGATGCACATAATCCTCGCTGTGCTCCGGCACGTCATAATTGATGACGTGGCTGATGCCCGCGATGTCGATGCCGCGCGCGGCAATATCGGTGGCGACCATGACGTCGTACTTTCCGCTCTTGAACCCTTCGAGCGCTTCGACGCGTTCGCGCTGCGTCCGGTTCGAGTGCAGGACCGCGACGGAATGCTTCCCCTGTTTCAGCTTCACAGCGATCTTATCGGCTCCGTGCTTTGTCCGCGAGAAGATGAGGCAACTATCGAATCTCGTGCGTTCCAGCAACGCCATCAGCAGGTCGAATTTCTGTTCCGCCGCGACGGGATAGACGGCGTGATTGATCGTCTCGGCCGGCGAGCGGTTCGCGCCGATCTCGATCACCTCGGGATTGCGCAGCACCCAACCGGCGAGGCGCTCGATCTCCGGCGGCAGCGTCGCGGAAAACAGCAGCGTCTGCCGGTCGGTCGAGACCTGCTCGACGATGCGGCGGACATCTGGCAGGAAACCCATATCGAGCATGCGATCGACTTCATCGAGCACGAGCACATTCACTTTATCTAGCGCCATGGTGCGCTGCTCGAGGTGATCAAGTAGGCGGCCGGGCGTTGCGACGATGATGTCCATGCCGGCAGCCATCTCTTCACGTTGCTTGCCGTAGCCAACGCCGCCGTGGATGAGCGACACGCGCAGATCAGTGAATCGCCCGTAGTCACGAAACGCCGTCTCCACCTGCGCCGCGAGCTCACGTGTCGGCTCCAGGACAAGGCAGCGCAACGCGCCATGGGCCGCGAGGTTGGTCAAAATCGGAAGCGCGAAGGCCGCTGTTTTGCCGGTGCCGGTTTGCGCAGTGCCGATCAGGTCTTTCCCGGCGAGAACGATCGGAAACGCCCGGTGCTGGATCGGCGTGGGGTCGGTGAACCCCATCGCCTGCGTTCCTTTTACGACCTCCGGAGAGAGGCCAAAATCTTTAAATGACACGGCCGAAGGTAGTTCAGTCCGGCCCGGAATCAACGCAGCGGAGACCGTTCCGACAGCCGCGCTACGGTCAGCAAATCCGATTAGCAGTTACCATGTTCCGTCTCATCTTTAGATTCCTGCTCGTGAATGTCGCAGCCCGATATGCGAGCCGCTTCATCGCGTCGCGGATGAACCAGAATCGCACCGCTTCACGGCGTTAACGCAATGGGCGAACCGCTGCGCATCCTGGTGCTGGCGGACACGCACAATCATCTGCCACCAAAACTAGAGGAACTCGCCGCGGGCGTAGATGAGATCTGGCATCTCGGTGATGTCTGCGCGCCGCAGTTGCTCGAGACGATTCGGGAAGTCGGGCCGCCGGTAACGAGCGTCCGCGGAAATTGTGACGGCGAAGATGGGTGGCCGCTCACGGCAGACCTTGAGCGAAACGGAACGCGCTTCCATTTGGTTCACATCCCGCCAACGCGCGCGCCTGAAAACGTCGCCGTGCTGCTTCATGGCCACACGCACGTCCCACGCGATGAGGTGCGGAGTGGCGTGCGATTTTTGAATCCCGGTTGCGTGACGAGGCCGAATCGAGGAGCTCCAGCGAGCGTTGCGCATCTAACGATCTCGGCGAGCGGCGAGATCATGTGGGCATTAACGCGCCTGCGCTAACTTAGTCGGCTGAGAGCGCGAGTTCCTGTCTAACAGGGATCAGCCACGAGCTGCGACCACACTACTGTCGATCGGCTGCGTCGCGATTGTCTGGATCGCAGGGCTGCCAGTTGTTTTTTGCGTGTGCGGCACGTTGAAGGACTGTGACGCAAAGGCGAAGACCGAGAAGGTCATGCTGGCGACAACGAGGCCGTAAATAGCTGTCTCGAAGATGCTGCGGCCTTTTTCTTCGGAGCTAACGAGGAGTGAGTAAGTGTTCTTTGTTTTCATGAGATTAGTTGGTTTCGCCATGTCTCTAATGCAGAGGCCATGCCATCCTTTTGAGAGATTCACAAGACGCTGTCGCTCAGCGTGTTGTGGATTATATTGAACTCGGCCGACACACGGCGACGTGGCACCGTTGGGATCAGCCTGTTCCAAAACCGGGACAAAGCGGCGAAGGCAGAGAGCCACGGCTCCCGTACACAAAAAACGGGGCGCAGAACGCCCCGTTTTTGTGATTCAGACTGTCGCTGTGGTTACTCGGTTGGCGTCTCGCCTCCCGCTGGTGCAGCAGTCTTCTTTGCTGCGCGTGCAGGCTTCGCCTTCGGTTCAACCGGGCTCTTCGCCGCAGCTTTCGACTTCTTGCCCTTCTCTTCCGCAACAGGCTCGTCGATGACAACAGGAGTGTCGACCCACTCGATGAATGCCACCGGAGCAGCGTCGCTCTTGCGCGCGCCGAGTTTCACGATGCGCGTGTAGCCACCGTTTCGATCCGCAGCGCGCGGCGCTACTTCGTCGAATAGCTTTTTCACCGCGTCGGCCTGCCGCAGCACAGCGAGAGCGGTGCGGCGTGCATGCAGCGAACCTTTTTTGCCGAGCGTCACCATTTTCTCAGCAAGCGGACGGACAGCCTTCGCTTTCGCGAGCGTCGTCTTGATCCGCTGATGCTCGATCAAGCTGCAAACCTGATTCGCGAGCAGCGCTTTCCGGTGCGAAGCCGTCAAGCCGAGCTTCACCGTCTTCTTTTGATGTCTCATGGGTAGATCTTTCTCTGTCGCCTAACGAGCGATTAAGCTTCGTCGGTGTCTGCCGAACCGTTGGTGCCGGCGCTATCTGCACCCGCGCCGCCGCCAATCTGCGTCTCGACCAGGCCCGGATCGAACTTCATCCCCAAACCAAGCTGCAACTGCTGCAGCTTGTCTTTGATCTCGTTCAGCGATTTCTTGCCGAAGTTCCGATACTTGAGCATCTCGGCTTCGGTCTTCTGGGCCAACTGGCCGACCGAGGTGATGTTCGCGTTGTTGAGGCAATTTGCCGCGCGGACGCTGAGCTCGATTTCGTTCACGCTCATATTCAGAAGCTTCTTCAGCTTCATGTTCTCTTCGCTGACGCCCGCTGGTGTCTCGTCGAACTCGATCACGTCTTCGTTGAAGTTAACGAACACATCGAGGTGATGGCGCATGATCGCGGACGCCTGGAGCAAGGCTTCATCTGGCGTGAGACGACCGTCCGTCCAAACTTCGAGCACGAGCTTGTCGTAGTCAGTCCGCTGACCGACACGCGTTGCTTCGACCGCGTACTTCACGCGAGTCACCGGCGAGAAGATGGAGTCGATTGGGATCAGACCGATCGGCTGATCGGCGCGTTTGTTTTCGTCACCGGTCGCGAAGCCGCGGCCGACGCGAACTTCGAGTTCAGCTTCGAACTTATGCTTCTTATCGATCGTGCAGATCAGCTGATCAGGATTCAGAACCTCGAAGCCCTGGACAACCTGGATGTCGCCGGCAGTGACTTCGCCCTCTTTGTTGACCGAGAGAGCGAGGCGGCGCGGCTCGTGTTCCGCAGCCTTGAACTTCACGCGCTTCAAGTTCAGCACGATGTCGGTGACGTCTTCGACGACGTTCGGCAAAGTGGCGAATTCGTGCTGCGCGCCGGTGATCTTCACCGCGGTGATCGCGGCGCCCTCGAGCGACGAGAGCAGGACGCGGCGGAGCGAATTTCCGACCGTGTGACCGTAGCCGGCTTCAAACGGCTCAGCGGTGAACTTGGCGTAGGTTTCAGTGGCCGAGCTCTCTTCTTTCGAGAGCGTCTTCGGCATTTCAAAACGACCGTAACGAACTGGCATAAGCTAAATAGGATCGGCGAAATGCAGCTTCGGAATTTGTCGGCCCGATTGCGCTCCCCGTCCGGTATCTCCTCTAAGCGCCGGGTTACCCCTGGCGAGTACGGCTCCCGCC
>JBHENE010000047.1:0-22664 GCA_046262215.1 Chthoniobacterales bacterium
CTGATCGCGTGCGTCATCGATCGCAGCACGCGCCTCGCGGCCGGCCGAATGGATGCTCGAGGCGTTCCCGAAATGTCGCTCGAGATACGGCAACATCGCCGCCCGGGCCGCATCGCAGAGCGGCGTCGTGGCGTTGTAATCCAGGTAAATCATTCCGCGAGGATCTGCGCTGCCTCGTGGTCGCGCGAACGCTTCGGGACGATCGCCATCTGTTTCGCTTCGTAGTAAACGAGCGAATCGGGCGGCACACTTTGCGTCAGAAAAACATTGCCGCCGATCGTACACCGCGCTCCGACTACGGTCTCACCGCCGAGGACCGTCGAGTTCGGATAAATCGTGACGTAATCCTCGACGTTCGGATGGCGTTTCCCGCCCTTCTGAATGTTGCCTTGCTCATCCTTCTGGAAGCTACGCGCCCCGAGCGTCACGCCGTGATAAAGCTTCACGTGCGAACCGATCACGCAGGTTTCGCCGATCACGACGCCGGTGCCGTGATCGATAAAAAAATGCGAACCGATCTGCGCGCCAGGATGAATATCGATGCCAGTGCGATCATGCGCCCATGCTGTCATCATGCGTGGAATCAACGGCAACTCGCGCTGGTATAGGAGGTGCGCCATGCGCTGGATCGCGATCGCCTCAATCGTTGGATAGGCGAGGATGATCTCTTCGTAACTGCGCGCGGCCGGATCGCCCTCGTAGGCGGCATCGATGTCGGCCCAGAGCATTTCGCGCAGCCGCGCGATTTGAGAGAGAAAGAAACGCAACACATCTTCCGCGCGCGCTTCGATCTCCTCCGTATCCTCACAAACTGCCGCTAGACTCTTGCAGACTTCAGGTTTCAACCGCGCGTGCAATTCCTGCACGCGAGTGCGCGTGACTGCCGGCAGATCGCCGGCATGCGCGAGCGGCTCACCGTGAAATCCAGGAAATAGAATGCTCAACAGATCCGCACAGCTGGCATCGATCGCCTGTCGGGAGGGGAGTGTCGCTGCTTCCTCGACGTAGTTGATCCCGCCGTTCTCCCGATACGTACGCAGGAGATCTTCGACGACCGTCGTGAAGTGCTGATCCATCTGCCACGACTATCCGACGATGCGGCTGCTAAGGAAACGAGAAAACGCGCTGCCGTCATCCCGAGCGCAGTCGAGGGGACCCCGTCGCAGTACGAATGGTAACGCCACGGGGTTCCTCGACTGCGCTCGGAATGACGAACCCCACGCGCGTCGGCGGTTTCCAATTGCCCGCTTCTGGTTAAGCTGGCCATTCGCTCATGAGCAACTTCGAAATCCTTGGCGTTCCCACAGACGAACTCCTCACCTTCCTCAGGGCGACACATCCCGATCCGTTCCGCATCTTAGGACAGCATCGCGTAGGTGAAAACCTCGTAGTCCGTGTTTTCCGACCGGACGTGAAAGAGGTGCGCGTGATCACGCGCGGGAGCGCAGAAGAGACGACGGCGAATCGTTTGCACGCGGACGGATTTTTCCAGGCGGTGCTACCGGGTCTCGGCGGGGGAGTTGACTATAAGCTGCGCCTGATTGCCGACGGCGGGGCGGAGCGAGTAGTCGAAGATCCGTATCGGTTCGGCACCATCATGGGCGATGTCGATCTGCATCTGTTTTCGGAGGGGAATCATCAGGAATTATACGAACGCTTCGGCGCGCATCCTCGCAAGATCGACGGCGTCGAAGGTGTTTATTTTGCCGTGTGGGCGCCGAACGCCACGCGCGTCAGCGTCGTCGGCGATTTCAATCATTGGGACGGCCGCGTTAACCCGATGCGCCGACTGCTCGGCGCTGGTGTCTGGGAGTTATTCCTGCCGGAATTGCGCGAAGGCGCGCATTACAAATTCGAGCTGCGGACACACTCCGGCGCGACGTTGCTGAAGAGCGATCCATTCGCGTTTTTCGGGCAACACGGGAAAGAAACGGCGTCTCTGGTTTACGATCTCGAGCGCTACAAATGGAACGACGAAGCGTGGATGGAGTCGCGGCGCGGGCGCGATTGGAACAAGAGCGCCGTTAGCATCTACGAGGTGCATCTCGGCTCGTGGCGGCGTCACGCTGGCGAAGCCGGGCGTTCATTTAGCTATCTTGAACTCGGCGACTCGCTGCTGCCGTACGTGCTCGAGATGGGCTATACGCACATCGAGCTGTTGCCGATCGCGGAGCATCCGTTTGAGGGGTCGTGGGGTTATCAGGTCACGAACTACTACGCGCCGACGAGTCGCTTCGGCACACCTGACGAGTTTCGGAATTTCGTCGACCGCTGCCACCAGTCTGGCATCGGCGTCATCATGGATTGGGTGCCGGCGCACTTCCCGAAAGATGCGCACGGACTCGCGGAATTCGACGGTACCGATCTCTACGAACATGCCGACCCGCGGCAAGGCGAGCATCAGGATTGGGGCACGCTGATCTTTAACTTCGGCCGCAACGAAGTGCGCAACTTCCTCACCGCGAACGCGCTCTTCTGGCTCGACAAGTATCACATCGACGGCCTCCGCGTGGATGCCGTCGCCTCGATGCTTTACCTCGATTACTCCCGCCAGCCTGGAGAATAGATTCCGAACGCGTTTGGCGGCCGCGAAAACCTAGACGCGGTCTTCTTCCTCAAGCAGACGAACGAGCTCTGTTACTCGCGTTTCCCCGGCATCATGACCATCGCTGAAGAGTCAACCTCCTGGCCAGGGGTCTCGCGGCCGACCTACGTCGGCGGTCTCGGTTTCGGCATGAAGTGGAACATGGGTTGGATGCACGACTTCCTCCACTACATGGCGCTCGATCCGATCTTCCGTCGGTTCCACCACAACAGCATCACCTTCTCGATCATGTATGCGTTCAGCGAGCATTTCGTGCTCGTGCTGAGTCATGACGAAGTGGTGCATGGCAAAGGTTCGCTCATCGGCAAAATGCCCGGCGACGAATGGCGCAAGTTCGCGAATCTCCGCATGTTCTACGCGTGGATGTTCGCGCATCCTGGGAAGAAGCTGCTTTTCATGGGCCAGGATTTCGGCCAGGTGCGCGAATGGAATCACGATCGCGAGCTCGATTGGTTCCTGCTCACCGAGCCCAAGCATGATGGCCTCCGTCGACTGGTGCAGCATCTGAACCATGTTTACAAAAGCGAGGCGGCACTGTGGGACCTCGATGACTCACACGAAGGTTTCGAGTGGATTGATTTCCACGACGCCGATAACAGCGTCGTTTCGTTCCTGCGCAAATCCCGCGGCGGCGATGTCATCGTCGTCGTCGTGAATGCAACGCCGCAAGTCTTACACGGCTATCGCATCGGCGTGCCGGAAGCCGGCTTCTACCGCGAGATCATCAACACCGATGCCGAGACCTACGGCGGCAGCAACGTCGGCAACATGGGCGGCCTCGAAGCCGCCGATCAACCATGGTCAGGCCGCACGCATTCGTTAACGATCGAACTTCCGCCACTCGCGACGATTGCGTTCAAGCTGGAACGACCTGTTTCCGTTCTCCCCAGCAGCGATAAGAGCCTAGTTGGCAAGTGACAACGGCGGGTCCCGCAGGCGAAGAATTTGCACTGCACGTTACAAGCTTGACCTACAGGAGCTGAATCTTCAGTTTCGCCGCACCCCCATGCGAAACAAAAATTCATCCGCCTTCACTCTAATTGAACTGCTCGTTGTAATTTCGATTATCGCCGTCCTTGCAGGTATCGCGTTGCCAGTCTTTTCAACGGTGCAGGAGCGCGGCGCACAAACAAAAGACCTATCGAACGCGAAGCAGATTGCGCTTGGTTGTAAGCTGTTCGCCGCAGACAACGACGGAAAATTTCCTTCGCTCGATGGTCGCGCTGGCGACCCTCCAGCTGGTGTGCCAGCGACGTCGAACGCCGCTCTCGCATCGCTGATTCCGACGTATGTGCCGTCGGAGAACGCATTCTACCTGGCGAAGTCGAAATGGTCGCCGACGCCGGCCGACGAGAAGACAACCGCGCCGGGCGATCGGCTCGAGGCAGGTTCTAATAACTTCGCCTACGTGTTAGGTCTCAACGAAACGGACAACGGCAGATATCCGTTGATCGCGGATGCTCCGGCGACTGGGGGGACGAGTGCAGTTTACTCGACAGATCCGAGCGCAAAGGGCGGTGTTTGGAAGGGTAAAAAAGCCATCGTGGTTCGGGTTGACCAAAGCGGAGCGGTCGAAACGTGCGTTCCTGGTGCGGGAGCGAACCAGACGATTGTTAAAGGGCAGACGGGGACAGGAACTCCGGCTGACATCTTCGTTCCTGTCGCCGGAGCGTGGCTCTCGGGCGCGACCGTGCTCGAGCCCTTGTAGAGCGCAGTCCGGGTCTCCTGACTTCTACTCAGTCGGTCCAAGAATTTCCGACGCGAACTCGCCGTCGGAAAGCCGCGTGACAATGCGCTTGCCCGACACTGCGAGTGCCAGTGACCTTAAGACTTTCCCGTGCAATGTCGTGATGCTGTAACCGCGCCCGAGAGTAGCGTCGGGTCCTAATATGCGGAGCATCGATTCCGTGCGTAGGAACCGTTGCTGCGCCGCCGCGAGCATCCGCGGGGTCGACGCGACAGCTAGCCGCGCTAAAGCTGCTAATCGTTCGCGGCACTTAGCAATCTCCCGCGACGGCTCTCCGCGTTCTAAGATCTGAGCGGCACGCGCGAGCAATCGTTGCCGCTCTGTGACGCTGCGACTCGCACGCTGTGTGAGCGCTTCGCGCGCGAGGTCGATTCTTTGCTGCGCGTCGCGCATGCGTTGGAGAAGCTCGCGCGCGAGTGTCTTCTCGGTGAGGAAACGCAGCCGCGCCTGACCGTGTGCGACGAAGTTTCGCAGGTGTCGGTCTAGGCAGGCAGCGAGTTCGCTCACGCGCCGCGCCAGATCGGCTGTGTCGGGCACGATCAACTCGGCGGCAGCGCTTGGCGTCGGCGCCCGGAGGTCGGCAACAAAATCAGCGATCGTAAAATCCACTTCATGGCCCACGGCGCTCACGATCGGCACCGTCGCGTCAACGATCGCGCGCGCGACAATCTCCTCGTTGAATTCCCAAAGGTCTTCAATGCTACCGCCGCCACGTGTGATGACGATCAGGTCGAGTGGGTGCCAGTTCTCGTTAGGCGACGCGAGCTCGCGGATGGCGACAGCGATCTCGGCGGCCGCCCCCACGCCTTGCACCCGCACTGGACTGATCAACACCTGCAGGCCTGGCGCGCGGCGTTGCAGCACGTTCAGCATGTCGCGGATGGCGGCACCGCTCGGTGACGTCACGATCCCAATGCGCCGCGGGAACTTCGGCAGCGCGCGCTTTCGCTCGGCAGCGAATAAGCCTTCTGCCTCCAACTTCCGTTTCAGCGCTTCGAACTTCGCCTGAAGCAGTCCTACACCCCGCGCCTGCACAATTTGCACGCTGAGCTGGTACTGACCGCGTGCTTCGAAGACAGAAATGTTTCCGTAGATTTGCACCTGCGCGCCTTCGACTAACGGCCGTGCAGATGGCGGCAACGTGTTCCGAAAAATGACGCAAGCGATCTGGGCCCGCTGATCCTTAAGCGTGAAGTATTGGTGGCCGGAAGGATGCAGCTTGTAGTTCGAGATTTCCCCTTGAACCCAGACGGCGCCGAAGCGCGTCTCGAGGGTCCCGCGGATCGCGCGGGTGAGCTCCCCGACGGTCAGCACTTTCCCGGAGCTACCGAATAATTCGTCGGTCATCCTGAGCGGAGCGTAGCGGAGTCGAAGGATCCCGTGGCGAAAGCAACCGTGCTGCAACGGGTCCCTCGACTTCGCTCGGGATGACGCCGATCGTGCGATTCATCCGGTGAACAAATCCGACTGCATTCCAGCCGGCACCTTCAGCCCGAGCTTTCGATAAGCATTCGGCATCGCGACGCGACCTTGCGGCGTGCGCTTGATATAGCCTTCCATGATTAAATAAGGCTCATTCACTTCTTCAAGCGTGCCCGCCTCCTCACCGATCGCCACGGCTAACGAGTTCAAGCCGACCGGTCCGCCGTTGAACTTATGGATCAACGCTTCAATGATTCGCTTATCCCATTGATCGAAGCCATCGCTGTCGATCTCCAGCATCGTGAGAGCACGGTCGGCTAATTCCGCAGTGATCTTGCCGTCGGATTTCACCTGCGCGTAATCGCGCACCCAGCGCAGAAGATTATTCGCGGTGCGTGGCGTGCCACGCGTGCGCGCTGCGATCTCTGCCGCACCCGTGTGATCGATTTCTACACCGAGCAGACCGGCGCTACGTGTGATAATTTTGTGCATCTCATCGGCCGCATAGTAGTCGAGCCGCGCCGTCATCCCAAAACGAGAACGGAGCGGTGCACTCACCATGCCTGCACGCGTAGTCGCGCCAAGCAATGTGAACTTCGGCAACTGCAAACGTAAGCTCCGCGCCTGCGGCCCTTGATCGATGATGATATC
The DNA here is from genome assembly GCA_046262215.1 of Chthoniobacterales bacterium. Taxonomy (GTDB): domain Bacteria; phylum Verrucomicrobiota; class Verrucomicrobiia; order Chthoniobacterales; family UBA10450; genus JACCTI01. The sequence continues at coordinate 6,426 of JBHENE010000047.1, forward strand.
GAGCCGGTAATCCTCCATCGCGGGATACAGATATTCCTCAATCGTCGGCTGGAGGCGGTGAATCTCATCGATGAAAAGAACATCGCCTTTTTCGAGACTGGTAAGCAGACCTGCGAGTTCCCCCGCTTTTTCAATCACCGGTCCGCTGGTGTTCTTCACGTTCACGCCCATCGCATTTGCAATGACGTGAGCCAGCGTGGTTTTGCCGAGTCCCGGCGGCCCGCTCAGGAGAATGTGCTCAAGCACGTCCCCCCGTTTTTTCGCCGCTTCTACCAGCACTGCGAGACGCTCGCAGACCTTCACCTGGCCGGTGAATTCGCTGAACATCGGCGGCCGCAACGAGACCTCGAAAGTCGGATCCGGCTCGGACGGCTTCATCGGAGGAAAACGATTCGCGGCTTGAAGTAAGCAGGCCTGTTGAGTCTCCGCCCAAGAGCAGGGCCCTCGGAACGCGAAGCGCCTGCTCGCCGCATGATCAAGCTAACAGTGCTCCCGAGCAGAGCGTCGCTCATGCCGCCAGCTTCTTCGTCAGGACGAGCTCGGTGCCGCGTTTCTTCAAGATGTAATCGACATTATCGAAAGCATTGCGGATCAGGTGCAGACCGAGTCCGCCTGGCTTGATCAAGTCGTGCGCGCGGCCTTTCATCGACTCCGGCGAACATTGGCAGCCATAATCGCGCAGCCGCATGCAAACGGCTTGCGAGTTCCCTTCGAGCGAGAGCGCGATCGGCTGGTCGTCGCGCAGGTGGTAAGCGTGTCGGATAATATTCGTGCAGGCCTCGTCCACGCCCAACACCATGAGCGTGCGCTCCTTTTCGGAAAACGGGTACGCGTCAAGAAAGCCGCGCACGAGACTCCGCATCAGGGCGAGGTTCGCGGTGTGGCTGGAGAACTCCACTTTCTTCTTCATCGGCCGCACGAGCCGTGAACATACACCGCACCTCGACGAAGTCCGCAAGCAAAACGGGTGGACATCACATCGAAGCGCTATTTTTGTTGGCCCCATGTGGCGCCCATTGCTTCTGGTTTTCCTCAGCGCTTCCGTTGCTTTTGCTGCGCAGCAGAGCACCGCGTACGACGCTTTGCGCGTCGTTGGCACGCAGCTGGATCGCTCGCTGGTCAGTCGCGTTATTTCCGTCAATGGCACCGACGGCGATCCGCAACCTGTGACCTGGCGCGTACTAGTAGCGGATCGCAGTTCCGCTTCTGGAGTGCGCGAAGTCGAGGTCGCGAATGGCGTCGTGGTCGCGCAGCGCACTCCGCCTCAGAGCGTCCCCGCAGCCAACACGATCAAGACTTCGCGGCTCAACCTCGATTCGAGCGGCGCGTTTTCCGTGGCGAGCTACACAGCGGATAAATCGCACGCGAACTTCGCCCTCGCGAACTACTCCTTGCGCAACAATGAGCGCGGGGAGCCCGTCTGGATTGTGACGCTACAAGACGAGAACCGCCGTCCGATCGGCACCATCCACATCGGCGCGAACCGTGGAAACGTGAGCCGTGTAGAAGGTTTATATAGCGGTCAAAATATGGAGCAGGCCCAGCAGGATGCGCCCGCGCAGACGCGCCGAGAAGACCGACAGGCGGATCGCGCTGAACCCGATGATGAAGAGATCACCGGCAGGGACACAGACTACGATCGCGGTCGATCGGCCGATGAAGACGACGGCGACGAGAACATCGTGAAGCGACGATTGAAGGAGATGTTCTACCGCTCGAAACGCGACGCTCAGCACATGTTTGGCCGAGTGCGGCGCTCGTTCGAAGACTTCTTCCCCCGCAATTAACTTCGCGAGATAGGAGCGGTGGAACCGGCACCACCCGACTGGAGGCGCTGCACACTATTCCGGAACTCGAGCGGATGCGCGATGGCTTCGAACGCCTCTTCTGACCCGCCCATTCCTCGGATAGTCACGGTGCCGAAGTCGAGCATCCGCCCAAGCAGCGCCTGATGCACCGCGACTGACTCGATTCTTGGAATAAACATCTCCAGCGTCTGCCGCGTGATGATACCGGTTTTGATTAACACCCGTTGATCCGTAATCACCAACTCACTGCTCGCAAACGCGAGGGTAGGCGGCAGCATGATGAACGCCGGCAGCGGCAGCGCGAACCAGCCGATCTGAGATCCGGTCAAGATTTGGATGCCGATCGCGAGTGGCATCGCAACGAACAGAAAGACAAGCAGCGCCAGGATCGCGAAGCGCGCGAAAACAATCCAGTGCAGCGAGGTGCGATAGAACGGCGTCTCGTTGGGGCCGAGGGTCGCTCGCGCGTAACGACCGAGCGAATCCGCGCCGATCTTCGGAAGCTCAGACTCGCCGGCCGGTGCAGCCGACAATCCTTTCGGCTCCGCGACCGCAACGGCTGCTTGCTCGGGCGCGTCATTGATTGGCGGAACGACCGGTGCTGCAACCGCAGGTGCGGTAGAATCAAGCGATTGCGCCCTCGTGGTGAAACGCAGAAAGCTCGACAGCATCCGCCATTCACCGCCTGACTCTTCAACGGCGAGATCAGTCGGAAGCAGGACTCCGTCCGTTAGAAGCGCTTGCACCCGCTCTTCACTGAAGGGACCTCTCCGCACGCCGTTGAGGTATAGGTAGAACTGCATGGTCGCGGCATTTAGTTGCGCGGCTCAGGCTACGCAGACCACTTCCGGCGAACAACCGCTGACACTCACGAGTTTTTCGTTTCGCCTACGTAAGCCTCGAGCGACTCGCGCGTAATCATATGAAGCGCACCGCAGCGCGGACAGCTAATCCGGATTAGGTCCTCTTCGCCAAACAAGGCCGCAGGATCGGTGCGCATGATCGGCCCGAGGATCGAGAACATCTTCTGCTGCGAACACCCGCAGCCCCACCGATAGGAGCGTTGTTCCAGCAAGCTAAGCGTCTCCGTCTGGTCGAGTGTGCGCACCTTCTCATCGTCGAGGCTTTGCAGCCACTCGAGATCGCATCCCGGCTGAGCTGAGACCATCACGAACTCTTCCGGTCCGACCTGGAAATAACGAGCCGGGCGCTGTTCGCTCTGCCCATAATACTGCTCAACGATGCGGAAAGGATCTAGCCCCGTGAACTCTACCGTGCTGCGCCGTGAATCACTGCGTTCGCGCACCAGATCAGCACAAAACAGGTTCCTCCCGTCGTCCTTCACGTTCTCGGTGAATAGCTGACCAACGATAATACCCCGCCGGTTGTCGCCTGTGACAAATAGGTTCAGGAGAGGCCGATGGAAATGGATTGTCCAGGCCCAAGCTTCATTCCATGGACGCGACGCGCAATGTAACGTCAACGCCGCCAGTGCTTCTTTCAGCATGCCATCGTGGGCAGGTGCATGCTGGTAGCCGTACTGCCCCTGGTGCAAATAGTAGTCGACGTAGAGCGCGCCGAACTCAGCGCGCGCTAAGAGAGCATTACGTTCACGCACAAAATACGTGCGGACCTCAAGGTCATCGATTGTCTGCGGATCCTCCGTATCCATCGTAAAACTTAGCTCGTCTTGCAGCGTTTTCATCCCGGGAAGAGAATTTTAATCGAATTACGTGGTTCTCCGACTGCGAAAGCATCAGCGGCCAGACTACCTCATCCAACTAGGTGGCCTTACTCCCGTTGGCGCATCAACCATCTACAAGCTTTAGTCAGAAGTCCGCTCCTGAGGCGAGAGGAGGAGCGACTGTGCTGCCGATGCTTCGCCGGTCAGCTCCGCGCGAGGAATGCAAACACTGGGCAGTGAGGGGATCGAACCCCCGACCAACACGGTGTAAACGTGCCGCTCTACCGCTGAGCTAACTGCCCGCAAGTCCGACTATAGCTGAAGTTTCGCGGGCGCGAATTGTTTTTAACTAGTTACCTTGCTTCGAGTTTAGTTGCACTTATGTCCGTGTGGGTTACAGGGCGGCATGGACTTATCATTACAGAAGTTGAAAGAAGCGGTTTCTATCCGCGAACAGATTCAGTCGCTGGAGGATCGACTCAACTCGCTCTTCGGTGGCAGTGGCAGTGGCGGCGGCAGCAGCAGCACGGGCGGAGGAAGCAGCTCTTCAGCCTCTTCATCGAGCAGCGGCGCCAAAACCGACGGCCGCAGACGTCCGATGTCTGCTGCTACTCGCGCAAAATTAGCAGCGGCTGCGAAAGCTCGCTGGGCAAGGCGCAATGCTGGTGCAAGTAGCTCAAGCAAATCGGCAACAGCAAAAACTAGCTCGGGCGGCAAGACAGCTAGCTCCAAAAACCGGAGCGGCGGGATCACGGCTGAAGGCCGGAAACGCCTCTCCGAGATGATGCGTGCTCGTTGGGCAGCACGTCGCAAATCGAAAGGCTAAGCCTTCAAACACTTCACGAGGCGGCAAGCTGTCTAGCACAGCTTGCCGCGCGCGTTTGCAGTTCGTGTCACTGAAGTCTTCGCGCCTCGTTCTTTCGTTCCTTCTCTCCGCATCTAGACGGCAACCGACTACAACATGTCGGGTGAAAGTGATTAGCTCATCCGCCGCGCGGAGCCTCTTATTGTGATCCCGTTTCGTAACCTCGCCGAGGTGCTGACACCCGACGGTTCCCGGCTGACTCTGCACGAGCATGACGGCGAATACTTCATCAAGCTGAACGGCCGGCAGCTGATGAGTAGCACTTCGACAAGCTCGGAGTTGTTACTTGCTGAACGAGGCTGCTCACATTTGGCGCATCACCCAAGTCCACGCGTTTTGATCGGCGGCCTCGGGCTTGGCTTCACGTTAGAGAGAGTCCTTGGGTTGATTGGCCCTCACGGCTCGGTCGAAGTGGCCGAACTGGTGCCGGAAGTGGTCACTTGGAATCGCGAATTTCTGCGTGAGCTAAACGGACGCCTCCTCGACGATCCGCGAGTTGAAATGAAGGTCGCCGACGTTTTCGCGATCCTGCGCAACGCTCCGCGCCAGACTTACGATTCCATTCTCCTCGACGTCGATAACGGACCGACCTCCTTCGTCCAGACCAAGAACAAGCGAATCTACAGCCGGAAAGGGCTATCGGTGCTCCGCGACGCGTTGCGCCCTAATGGTCGCGTAGCATTCTGGTCGGCAGAAGCTGAGCCGATGTTTGCCCAGTCCTTGCAACGCGCCGGATTCGACACTGAAAGCGTTCCGGCGAAGGCAAACGAGCACGCCAAGCGTTTCGCTCACTTGATCTATGTCGGTATCCGAACCGACTACGCGGCTACACGCTAACGTCTTGAATACTCCGCCGTCTCGGGAGTGATTCCAGACGTCAGGCATTCAGGACAAAGCCGGGTCTCGGGACTTTCCGCTTCCGTTTGTTCCGCCAGCAGGAAGAGTTTGTGACAGGGATCGTGCAGGCAGTTCACAAAGCGACTGGTTGGCCGCGAGGTGTGAGCGCAACGGCCGATCTGCACTAGGTCCTGCTGTACACGCACTGTCATTCGTTGGTCGAAGACAAAGCACTCACCCTGCCAGTGGTCGTTCCCAAATCGCTCCTGGTAACTGACGATGCCGCCATGCAATTGATAGACATCGGTGAAGCCGCGCTCCCTTAGCAGCGCTGAAGCTTTTTCACATCGGATTCCGCCGGTGCAATACATCAACACCTTCCGCCGCTTAAGCGCCTCTAATTCACCCACGTAGGCTGGCAGCTCGCGGAAGTGCTCGATATCGCACACGACCGCACCTTCGAAGCGACCTGCATCGGATTCGTAACGATTGCGCACGTCGAGCAAGACAACATCAGGGTCTTCCTCGATCGCCTGCTTCCACTCATCCGGTGAGAGCTGATTGTCCTGGCGCGGCGTCAGTGGCCCGGCACCGAGCGTTACAATTTCAGGCCGCACTTTCACGACCAGCTTCGGAAATGTGCCAGAGTCACCCGCACTGACCTTGATCGCGACGTCGGCAAAGCGTGAGTCGCCATGCAGAGCCGCGACGTATTCGTTGATCGCGTCGACCTCACCGGCGAGCGTTCCATTAATTCCTTCTGCCGCGATGAGAAGCCGACCTTTAAGCCCCAGCCGGCTACAAAGCGCACGCTGTTCTGCCGCTAATTCCTCGGGATCATCCAGCGTGAGGTATTTGTAGAAGAGAATAACCGGCCAGACGCCAATGCCATTCTCCGGAGTGTGAGCAGGCGCGAGCTTAGGCACGATTGAAGGCACGCCCATATTGCACCGGGCCGGCCACCTTAATTCCCAGTTCAGCCGCCGCGTGGAGTGGCCAATACGGTTCGCGCAGGAACTCTCGCGCCATGAACACCATGTCCGCGCGCCCGCTCGTGATGATCTCGTTTGCCTGCGTCGCCTCGGTGATCATGCCCACGGCTGCCGTTGCGATACCCGCTTCGCGCCGAATCCGCTCGGCAAAGGGGACCTGATATCCGGGGCCTAGTGCGATCTTCGCGTTTGGAACAGCGCCACCCGAAGAACAATCGATCATGTCGACACCGAGCGGCTTCAACTCGCGCGCGAGGGCAACCGATTCCTCGATGTCCCAGCCGCCCTCAACCCAATCACTCGCGGAAATCCGCACGATCACTGGGTAACGTTCCGGCCAAGCGTTCCGCACCGCCGTCGTGACTTCGAGGAGAGCACGCGTCCGGTTCTCGAACGAGCCGCCGTATTCGTCCGTGCGCTTGTTCGTGAGCGGCGAGAGAAATTCATGCAGCAAATAACCATGCGCCGCGTGGATCTCGATGACCTTTGCGCCCGCGGCTTCGGCCCGCATGGTCGACGCAACGAACGCCTCGACGACGCATTGGATTCCCGCGCGATCGATCGCGCCAGGCACAATGTCGCCAGCATCGAAAGCTTCCGCTGTGGGTGCAAAGATCGGCCGCCATCCACCTGCCGATTCACTGACCCCTTTGCCGCCATCCCACGGCGGCGCGGTGCTCGCCTTCCGGCCAGCATGTGCCAGCTGCATTCCCGGGACGGACCCGTGTTGCTCGAGAAAACGGAATATTTTTGCGAGTATCTCGATCTGCTCGTCTTTCCAGAGGCCTAGATCCTGTGGGCTGATTCTGCCTTCGGGCAGCACGGCTGTTGCCTCCGTCAGGATGAGCGCGGCGCCACCGACCGCGCGGCTACCGAGATGCACGAAATGCCAATCGTTCGCGAAACCATCTTCGCTCGAATACTGGCACATTGGCGAAACACCGATGCGATTATGCAGGTGCACATCGCGGAGTTGCAGCGGCGAAAACAGCTGTGCTTCAGTCATCCGAGCGGATACGATTCTCGCACACGCCGCGCGCCGCAAGCATCTGTGGGGCGGGGGAATGCCGTCTTCCCAAGCGAAGTCGAGGACGAACAACGTCGCCCTAGCTCGAGTGGTGCCCGCGCCGGTTCGGAGATCCTTCGGCGCGCTGCGCAGCCTAAGGACGACGCGCTTCACAGGAGTGAGAGCTGCGCAGTATCGGCGTCGTCACGCGATGCAAACCGCACGCCAACACCAAGCAGCCGCACGCTCTTGCCAGTGCGAGCCCAACCTTCCTCCAACAGACTTCGGTATTCTTCCAACTTCGATGATCGTCCCGCGCGTTCGACCGTTGTCCGCGTGAAGTCGCTGAACTTCAGTTTCACGAAGATCTTTGTGATCACGCGGTCAGCAGCCTTCTGTTTCAGCTCGGCTTCGAGTTCATCGAATAGCTCTGGCAATTTCTCTTCGCAGTCGCCGAGCGTGCGGAGATCAGTCGAGAATGTCTCTTCGTTGCTGAGTGACTTGCGTTCGCGGTCGGGCTCAACTGCTCGATCGTCGATGCCGCGACATTGGTCGTAGAGTTCCAGCCCGAACTTGCCGAAGTGCTCGCACAATTCGCCGCGGCTGAAGCGCTGCAGGTCTGCGCAGCTGACGACGCCGAGCCGCTCGAGCTTTTGTGCCGTTACTGCGCCGATGCCCCAGAGTTTCCGCACCGGTAGCGGATCGATGAACTCCGGGATCTGCTCTGCCGTCACTTCGCACTGGCCGTTCGGTTTGTTGAGGTCGCTTGCGATCTTCGCGATCAACTTGTTAGGCGCGATGCCAGCGGAGGCCGTTAGCCGCGTCTTTTGGAAAATGAGTCCGCGGATCACTTCGGCGAGCGCAGCCGGCGCTCCCGGATGCGCCGTGACGTCGAGATAAGCTTCGTCGAGTGAGAGCGGTTCCACTAGATTCGTGAAGCGGTGCAGGATCTCGCGAATGGTCGCTGACTCGCGTCGATAAACATCGAACCGCGTCGGGACCATGATGAGGCTTGGGCAGCGTTGCAGCGCCATAAACGACGGCATTGCCGAGTGCACGCCGAACTTCCGCGCTTCATAGTTGCATGTCGTGAGAACGCCGCGCCGATCACGCGTGCCGCCGACGCCAACCGGAAATCCCGCAAGCTCGGGGCGATCGCGGACTTCGATCGCCGCGTAGAAGCAATCCATATCGAGATGGATGATCGTGCGGTCCGGCATTGCTGGAATTTCGCGCACGCCGCAGCCTGCCGCTAGTTCGCAACGTCGCGTAGGTTTGTTACGGTCAGCGATGGACTTCGATGTGCTCGTGATCGGCGGCGGACCGGCAGGACTGCGCGCCGCTGAAGTGGCGAGTGCGACTGGCGCGCAGGTTCTGCTCTGCGACGCGCAGTCCTCCTTCGGCCGCAAGTTTCTCGTCGCAGGCCGCGGCGGTTTGAACCTGACGCACAGTGAACCGGTCGAGAGCTTCCCGGCGCGCTACGGTTCTGAGGCAAAGCGTTGGCGCGATTTGCTTGGGGAATTCGGGCCCGACGCGTTGCGCTCATGGGCTGCCGAACTAGGCACCGAAACATATGTCGGCACGAGCGGGCGGGTCTTCCCGGAAGGGCAAAAGGCCGCGGGCTTATTGCGCGGCTGGGTGCGACGGCTTCGTGATGCCAACGTGCAGTTCGAATACAACGCGCGGATCGTGGACATGCAGCACGAAAACGGACGCTGGCGGACCGCGTTCCAGCGGGAAGAGGGGCGATTCGTACGCACCGGACGTACAGTAGTGCTCGCCCTCGGCGGCGCTTCGTGGCCCGACACGGGGTCCGACGGGACGTGGCCGACTCTGCTCGCATCGCACAACGTTGCGATTAATCCATGGCAGCCGGCGAACTGCGGTTGGAACGTGGCCTGGCCGGCCGCGCTGCTCGCGCGGATCGAAGGTTTGCCGCTGAAGAACCTGACCGTTTCCGCCGGCACCGAGTCGATCTCAGGCGAGTTATTGATCACGAAGGAAGGGATTGAAGGCGGCGCGATTTACCGGCTCGGCCGCATTCTTCGTGCGATGGAGCGCCCACAGATTTCCATCGACCTGAAGCCGCAACTCTCGCGGGAGGCGTTACGGCAGCGACTCGACGCGATGAACGCCGGCGGTCACTGGTCGAAGCTGTGCAAGCTAAGTCCCGCCGCGACAGCCTTGATCGAAACCTATTTCGCCGATGAATGCGACGACGCCGATCAGCTCACGCGACGGGTTAAGAGCTTTCCGCTTTCTCTCGTTAGTCCGAGGCCCATTGCGGAGGCGATCTCTTCTGCGGGCGGCGTGAGGTGGGACGAACTCACCGCGGATCTGATGCTGCGGAAGATGCCGGGCGTGTTCGTCGCGGGCGAGATGATCGATTGGGAGGCGCCGACTGGCGGATACCTACTGCAAGGTTGCTTCTCGACTGGAACCCGTGCCGGTCGCGCCGCTGCGAGTCAGGCGTCCGCCGGCTAAGCGAAATCGACGGATTGCGTTTCGCTGCGCTTTTTGTCATCAACAACGCGTGAGCCGCTCTTCGACAACACGCGTTTTTCTCGTTAGGCACGGGGCGACAGTTCTCAGTGCCGAAGACCGCTTCGCCGGCGCAACAGATGTGGAGCTATCGAACGAGGGGAGGGAGCAAACGCGTCGGCTCGCGACGCGGCTAATGCAGCAAAAAATTGCTGCCGTCTACGCATCACCTCTTGGACGTACGATCGAAACTGCACTCATTCTCTCCCAGCCGCACCACCTTGAGGTGCAGCCACGCGACGGTTTGCGAGAGATTTCGCACGGACGGTGGGAGAAACTGACCCGTCTGGAAGTGGAGAGACAGTTTCCTGACGAAGCCGCCGAGTGGGAGAAGGACCCTTACACATTTGCACCCGTCGGGGGCGAAAGCGGTTTGGCTGTCACCGCGCGGGCACTACCGGTGGTGATCGAGTTAGTTCGCGCGCATGCCGGCGAGACGATCCTCGTCGTATCGCACAAGGCGACGATTCGACTGCTGCTAAGCTCGCTGCTTGGATTCGATGCACGGCGCTACCGCGACAACCTCGACCTGAAACCAGCGTCGCTAAACATCGTCGACTTCAAAGACCCTTCGCGCGCGAGACTGACTCTGTTCAACGACACTTCGCACTACACGGAACTCGGCAACGCAATCCCAGACGTGCCGTACGCACAGCTCTCGCGCTCGTGGAGCGAAGGGCTGCCTAACGAGTAGCGACCGCCGCAGGTATAGCGAAATTTTCGATCTGCTGCTTGATGTCGCGGACGAAATTCGCGGCACCGACGCCGTTCACGACGCGATGATCGAACGTTAACGATAACGTGATCACTTCAGCCGTTTCGTTCGCTTTGCCGTTTCCAAGCATCTCGTGATGGGCAGAACCGACGAAGAGCGTGCCGACTGACGGTGGAACGACAATCGGAGCGGCTGCGCGCACGCCAAAGGCGCCGAGGCTGCTGATCACGATTGGGGCGTTCACGGCGTCGACGCGGCCGGTGCGAGTCTCTTCGACTGTGTCGTTATACCTTTGGACGAAATCAGCCCATTCACGCGTATTTGCCTTCGTCACAACTGCCGTGGCGAGACGGTCGTTCTCTAGTGAAACAGCGATGCCGAGATCGAATTCCGCGTTCTCAACGATGCTGTCGTCGTCCAGCATGATGCGTCGGAACGGAGCGTGGTTATCCATCGCTCGCACAACAGCCCACGCGACCATCACAGATGGCGTAGCGCCGCTCTTCGCGTCCAGCCTATTCGCGGCGGCGCGTGCTTCGCGGATCTTATCCCAACGCGCGTCCACCTGCAGATTCGCGGGCACGACGCGGCCAAGACGGCGCACGATGGTGGGCGAGAGCGCGGGCTCGATTGCCGTCGGTTGACGTGACGCTAACGGAGCCACTTCGCGCTTCGCGGGCGCTGTGGCGGTGCCGTCTTGCGATGTCTGCGGCGAAACTTCGGCCGCAGCTTCGATCGGGTCGTCCCACTCTTCGTCGCCCGTGAGGATCGTGCCGATCTCCTGCCCGATGTCGACGATCTCGTCGACTGCAGTTTTCCATTCGCCCATCGTGCCGGCGAACGAAGACTCGATCGGGTAAACGGCCTTGTCGGTTTCGACTTCGCAGAGCGGATCGTCGAGTTCCACCGCGTCACCCGGTTGCTTCAGAAGAGCCACGACTTTGGCGTTGCGAATGCCTTCGCCCATGATCGGCACCGTAATGTTTTGCACGCGCTGCTGTTTGCTCGCGGCAGCCTTCTGCTGCACTTGCTCAGCCTTCTCGGTCGCGGCTTCAGCGCGCTCTTGCACCGGTGCGAGGCGCGGAGTGGAGACAGCGCGTTCGCTGCTGAACGCAATCGTCTGCTTCACCGCGGCAATGATGCGCTCCACATCCGGCAACGCGGCATATTCATAGATCGGGTTGTAGCCGATCATGACGTTGCCTTTGCTGACTAACACCGGCGGCGCGACCATCTCGCTCCAGATCTCCGGTTGCGACGTGATGTGACTGATCACCATCTGTCCGACACTGCAGTTCTCCGTGTCTTCCTGCACGACGACGAGGCGGCCGGTGCGGCGGACCGATTCTTCGACCGCAGCTTTATCCCACGGCACAATCGAGCGCAGGTCTAACAAGTCGATGCTGATCTCGCCGCCCATCCGCTCGAGCGCTTCGAGCGACTTTTCGATCGTGTTGCCCCACGCGACCACCGTTACGTCGGAACCGGCGTTGCGCTTGCGTGCGACGCCGAGCGGCACCGCGCGCACGGGTTCCTTCGACTCATGCTCAGCCCAGAGGAGATGCTTCGGGATCAGAATAAAGGTCGGGTCCTCCGCGTGCATCGCAGTCCAGAGCAGACCGGCGGCGTCTTCCGGTGTGCTGGGGATAGCGATGTTGATGCCGGGAAAATGCGCGATCGCCGCTTCGTTTGCCTGGCTGTGCCAAAGGCTGCCTCCGGGTAGATATGCGCCGTAGGGCGCGTAGATCACCATCGGACATTTCCACGAGCCGAACGAGCGCCAGCGCAAAGTCGACAAATTAGTGACCAAATGGTTCCAGGCCGGCCCGATGAAGTCGATGAACTGCAGTTCGAACACTGGTCGCTTGCCGTAAGAAGCGAGGCCGCAGCCAACACCGAAGATCGTCGACTCCGCGAGCGGGGAGTTGAAGACCTGCGTCGGGAACTCACTCGAAAGCTTCTGCGTCAGGCGGAACACGCCACCTTTCGGGTCCTCGACATCTTCGCCAAAGATCAGGCGATCAGGGCTGCTCTCGAGGCCGCGGCGGAGCGCTTTGTTAACCGTATCGCCGATGCGGTATTTGCCCGCGGGCAGAACTTCGTCGTCCAAGTGCGGCAACTCGCCGGTGACTTCCAGCATCAGCTCGTCAGCTGTTGGATCCTCGGATTTCTCGGCATCGGAGAACTCCTTCCGGATCCGCTCCTTCACTTCCTTGTCGAGCTTCTCGTATTCCTCGGAAGTGATAACGCCGTCAGCGATCAGGCGCTCGCTCCAGACACGGAGCGGATCGTGGCCCGCGCATTCCGTCAGCTCTTCCGCACTGCGATAAAGCTTCTGGTCATCGGAACTGGTGTGGCTGGAGAGCCGTTCCATATCGACCCAGAAGAACCGCGGCCCGCCGCCAGCGCGCATGCTTTCAAACGCCTCGGCCCCAGCGTCGTAAACCGCCTGCGGATCCGAGCCGTCGATCACCTGCCAGTCCGCAGGATTGATGACCTCCAGCGCGCGCGGATGGATCTTCTTGGTCGGGCTGCTGATGCCGTATTTGTTATCCTCAACGACGAACAAAACCGGCAGCTGTCGCTCTTTGGCGAACGCCGCTGCCTCGAAAAAATCACCCTGCCGCGAAGCTGCATCGCCGATCGTGGTGATCACGACGTTCGGCTTTTCGTCCAGCCGGATGCCCCAGGCTAACCCGCACGCCGGCAGCAACTGAGCGCCGGTCGGAGTAGGCACACTCCAGATGCCTTTCGCCGCATAACTATAGTGGGACGGCATTTGGCGACCGTGACTTTGCCCCGCGCGCTTCGCGAAGTAGTCGATCGCCAGCTCGCGCGAAGCGACTCCGCGGCCGAGCACGAGCCCGCGATCGCGATAGTAGCCGGAAATGTAATCTCCATCGCGCAGCTGCATGCCGAGCGCAGCGAGCGCCTCGTGTCCCATGCCGCTGACGTGGAAGTGACCTTTGCCCTGCCGATTCAGGTTCTGCTCGCGCAAATCGCCGTGGCGGCTCTCGAGCAGGATCGTGAGGAGGCGAAGCTTATCTTCTTTGCTCAGAGCAGGCATAGGTGGCGGCGGATGAGTTAGTTGGTGGCGGTTATTGCGGATGCGTGATGTCGCTCGCGACGGAATCTCGATGCCTAATCCACAACTCTCAACTGTTTCACTCGCGCGAAAGTTAAGCGCTGCCACCGCCGTCATCCCGAGCGAAGTCGAGGGACCCCGTGGCGATACGAGTGACGAGGCTTGCAGTCAGCGTCGTGCGACGGGCTTCCTCGCTTCGCTCGGAATGCTTGGAGAAGGTCACCGCCTCGGTTTGGGGTATCCCTCCGCGCGTTGCTGAGTATAGAGAACGCGATGAAGGCCGGCACAGAACCGCGACGGATGACGCCCGGCCGCGGCGTGATCGCGCGCTATCGAGAATATCTGCCGGTGACTGATGCCACGCCGATCATCTCGCTGGGCGAGGGGAACACCCCGTTGATCCCGTGCGCGCGATTGAGCGAGCGGGTCGGGCGAGGCTGCCAGGTCTATGTGAAATATGAAGGGCTGAACCCGACCGGCTCTTTCAAGGATCGCGGAATGACCGTTGCTGTCTCGAAAGCGATGGAGCAGGGCGCCGCCGCGGTGATCTGTGCGTCCACCGGAAACACCTCAGCGTCCGCGGCGGCGTATGCGGCGCGGGCGGGCATTCGTTGCGCGGTCATCCTGCCAGCGGGAAAAATCGCGAGTGGGAAGCTCGTGCAGGCCTTTGCCTACGGCGCCCACGTCGTCGCGATCAATGGCAACTTCGATGATGCCTTACGTGTCGTGCGAAAACTCGGTGAGCGGCCCGACTTTGCGGTCGTGAACTCGATCAATCCTGATCGGATCGCAGGGCAGAAATCTGCCGCGTTTGAGATCGTGGAAGAACTCGGTGACGCGCCAGAATTTCACCTCCTGCCCGTCGGCAACGCAGGAAACATCTCCGCGTATTGGGCGGGTTACAGGGAGTATCACGGAGTCGAGAAGTCTACGCGTCAGCCGCGGATGCTTGGGTTCCAGGCGGAAGGTGCTGCGCCCATTTTCCACGGTCACATCGTCGAACAGCCGGAAACCATTGCCTCGGCTATTCGCATCGGAAATCCCGCGAGCTGGCAAATGGCGAAGGACGCAATCAGTGAATCGCGCGGCGCGATCGACATTGTTTCCGATGCCGAGATTCTCGATGCGCAACAATGGCTCGCGAGCCATGAAGGTATCTTCGTCGAACCCGCCAGCGCCGCTTCGATCGCAGGCCTTTTCAAGTGCTGTGACCGCGCTGAAGCGGCATTTTCGTTGCGGGACATTCCGGAAGGCAGCACGATCGTTTGCACCGTCACGGGCCACGGCTTGAAAGATCCGGAGGCACTTCGCTTCAACTCCGCCGACGCCGTCGCTGCGAACGAAGACGATGTGCTCCGCGCGATTGGCTTTTGAGCGAGCGTGGTTGACAGCGTGCGTGTTGCAGGAAAAGCATTGCCGCTCGTGCGCGTACTAGTTCACTGCAGCGAAAACCGATGCGCCTGATCGTTCAGAAATTCGGCGGCACTTCCGTCGGCCATCCTGAGCGGATCCGGAACGTCGCGCAGCGTCTACTCGACACGCAGCGGGAAGGTTCGCAGGTCGTCGCAGTGATTTCGGCGATGGCTGGAGTGACTGACAGCCTCATCAAGCTCGCACGCGAAACGAGCGCCCAGCCGAGCGAGCGCGAGATGGATGCACTCCTCGCCACCGGTGAACACGCGGCGGTTGCGCTCGTCGCGATGGCGGTGAACGGCCTCGGAGGCAAAGCCATTTCGCTCACCGGCGCTGAAGCGGGCGTGTTAACCGACCGTGTCCACACCCGCGCCAAGATCGCGAATCTGAACCCGAAGCTGATCGAGGAGTTACTTTCCGACGAATACATCGTCGTCATCGCCGGCTTTCAAGGCCAGACGCCAGAAGGCGAGACGACAACGCTAGGCCGCGGCGGTTCCGATCTCAGCGCGATCGCACTCGCCGGCGCGCTCGGTGCTGATTCGTGCCAGATTTTCACCGACGTCGACGGCGTTTTCACTTGCGACCCGCGCGTCGTGACAGATGCACACAAGCTCAACGAAATCGCTTACGACGAGATGCTCGAGATGGCCGGCGCCGGATCGAAAGTGATGCAGTCGCGCGCGGTCGAATTCGCAAAAAAATTCGGCATTGAATTCGAGGTCCGGTCGAGCTTCAACCGCAGTGTCGGCACCATCGCGAAAGAGGAAACAGCCGACATGGAAGATGTCGTGATCCGCGGAGTCAGCATCGAGCGGAATCAGGCGAAACTCACGCTCGCGGGCGCGCCCGATCTACCTGGAACCGCTAGCCGCATCTTCTCCGCCGTCAGCGCGGCGGACATCATGGTCGACATGATCGTACAGAACGCGCTTGAGCAGGGCACGACTGATATTTCATTCACGATCCACGAAAGCGACCTGCCGAAAGCTAAGGAACTGCTGCAGCCGGTCGTCGCTGACGTCGGCGCGACCGCACTGACGGCGAGCAGCGGCCTCGCAAAACTTAGCGTCGTCGGCATCGGCATGCGATCGCACTCCGGCGTCGCAGCCCGCATGTTCGATTGTCTCGGCCGCGGTGGGATCAACATCCAGCTCATCTCGACGTCGGAGATCAAGATTGCAGTCGTGATCGATCAAACCGACGCCGACCGCGCGGCGCAGCTGACCCACGAGACGTTTGGGTTGAGTGGTTTTTTTGCGCCGCGAAGCTAACGAGATTCCGCTGCTGAAC